>JAZRVT010000015.1:0-104726 GCA_045599325.1 Bacteroidales bacterium
CTGGAGAGTCCAGGCATTCATCGTGCTGGCGTTGCGTGGATAGTTCATCGTGATGCCTGATCCGGCGTACGCTGAGGCGTGGTTCACAGCCCATACGTTGTCCGGGTTCCCTTCTCGAGCGAGCGCTCTCATATAATTGAAGTTGTCGCTCATCAGCGACTGCTTCCTCTTCCAGAAAGCCGCGTTCGACTCGCTGTCAGGAGAATAGCAGTCCTGAACCCAGAATTCTGCCGAGAGAGTGCTTCCGGCTGATTCCAGAGTGAGCTTCTGGCTGTGGTCGTTGTCGCCGAACCCGCTTGCCGACGGACCCAGCGGCTCGACGCCTGCCGGCAGAGCGTACCTGTAGATGACAATGGCCTTGCCGCGCGCCTCGCCGAGAGTGAGGCCGGGCCGCCAGGATGCGATGGCGTCAAACGATCTTAGGATTGTCCTGTTGATCTTTTCCTTCGCCTCACCGGTCTCCTTGCCGCTCTCAATCCGGATGATGATTATCGCGCACTCCCGCTGGTTCTCCCGCAGCTGCCTGTTGATCAGACCCAGTGCGTCAGCGAGTGAGATTCTCAGGTTCACTGAGCTGTGGCAGAGGTTCAGACTGCCCGCATCCACGCGGATGTCGAAGCTGCGGATGCCCGCCGCCCATTGCCCGCTGATATCCAGCACCTGAGTCTGAGCCCAGCGCGCCGTCACTGCCGGAGCGTTGTAGGTGAATGAGTCGTGAGTCCCCGGTATCGCAAGACAGCAAATCCTGCTTCCGTCGTCCAGCGCGGCCATCCAGCGGCCCTGCGACAGGTCGCCTGTCTCATCCGGGTCGTGATCCAGCCTGCCGCAGCCCGCCGCGACGGCCAGCAGGAGCAGGGAGGAAAGCAAAGCCGTGATGTGCTGTCTCATGGGAAAATCAGGATACTTTGCGTAAAGGTAATAAAAAAAAGAGCACCCCAAACGGAATGCTCTTCTATACATATGGCTGCCGCAGGCTTAGAAGCTGTGGTAGTGAGGGCCGAAGCGCTCGAATGCGGCGCGGTCGAGGCTCTCCTGTGCGTCAGGGTGAGCGATGCTGATGATGAGTTTAGCACGCTCCTGGAGGCTCTTGCCGTAGAGGTCAACGGCGCCGTACTCAGTGACGAGCCAGTGGATGTGGTTGCGGGTTGTGACAACGCCTGCACCCTCGGTGAGGACCGGAGCAATCTTGCTGATGCCCTTGTTTGTAGCAGAAGGCATTGCGATGATGGCCTTGCCGCCCTCAGAGAGAGATGCACCGTAGGTGAAGTCGATCTGTCCGCCGACGCCGCTGTAGAACTTGGTTCCGAGAGAGTCAGCGCAAACCTGGCCGGTGAGGTCGACCTGGAGCGCAGAGTTGATAGCGCATACCTTAGGGTTCTTTGCAATCACATACGGGTCGTTGGTGTATCCGACATCCATCATTGCAACCATCGGGTTGTCGTCGATGAAGTCATAGACCTCCTGCGATCCC
The DNA here is from genome assembly GCA_045599325.1 of Bacteroidales bacterium. Classification (GTDB taxonomy): domain Bacteria; phylum Bacteroidota; class Bacteroidia; order Bacteroidales; family UBA932; genus Cacconaster. The sequence goes on from JAZRVT010000015.1 coordinate 1,472, forward strand.
ATAAGGAATGTGGAGACCATCTTGCCTTTGTCAATCTTCTTGTTCATACCGTTGATGACACCTGATTTCACGAGAGGGAGGACACCGTCAGCGAACATCTCAGTGTGGATACCGAGGTTCTTGTGATTTCCGAGCTGTGCGAGGACAGCGTTAGGGATTGCGCCGATGCCCATCTGCAGGCAGGCACCGTCCTCGATGAGGTTCGCGCAGTTGATACCGATCCTGGTCTCGATCTCTGAAGGGTCAGAGAAGTGAGCCGGCATCAGAGGAGTGTTGTCCTCGACGAAGAGGTCGATCATGCTTGCAGGGATGATCGCTTCACCCCAGGAGCGAGGGACATTCTCGTTGACCACTGCGATGACAGTCTTTGCGCACTCGATTGCCGCGAGGGTTGCGTCGACAGAAGTTCCGAGAGATACATATCCGTGCTTGTCAACAGGAGAGACCTGGATCATGGCCACATCGCAAGGGAGCACGCCAGCGCGGTAGAGCTTCTGGGTCTCGGAGAGGAAGATAGGAATGTAGTCAGCCCAGCCTGCCTGGACATTCTTGCGTACGTTTCCGCCTACGAAGAAAGCCTGGTGGAAGAATGTGCCGTTGAAACGCTCTTCAGTGTAAGGTGCCTCACCCTCAGTGTGGAGGTGATGGATTCGGATGTCCTTGAGTTCTCCTGTCTCGCCGCGGCGGCAGAGAGCCTGGATGAGAATCTGAGGCGCGCTTGCCACGCTGCTCAGGTGGATGTGGTCACCGCTCTTGACGACCTTTACGGCCTCGTCAGCGGAGATGAATTTGATATTCTGCATATGATTGAGTTGTTTTGTGTTTTTCCTGAGCGGCAAATTTAGTAATTTTGTGAATATGAAACGCGAAAAACAACTTCAAGCCTTTGAAAGACTGCTCGACGTGATGGACGAGCTGCGCGAGAAGTGTCCCTGGGACCGCAAGCAGACCATCGACTCTCTCCGCCCTAACACTATAGAAGAGACCTATGAGCTCTCTGACGCAATAATGGCCCACGACATGCACAACATCGCCAAGGAGCTCGGCGACGTGCTGCTTCACGTGGTCTTCTATGCGAAAATCGGTTCAGAGACCGGGGACTTCGACATTGCTGATGTGTGCAATATGCTCTGCGACAAATTGATATACCGCCACCCGCACGTGTACGGCGACGTCACTGCCGCAACCGCCGGCGAAGTGGTGAAGAACTGGGAGCAGCTCAAGAGGAGCGAAAAAGACGGCAACAGGACCGTCCTGTCAGGCGTTCCGTCGTCGCTTCCTTCGGTCATCAAGGCCTACAGGATGCAGGACAAGGCTCGCGCAGTGGGCTTCGACTGGCAGAACAGGGAGGATGTGTGGGACAAGGTCTCGGAAGAGATGGGAGAGTTCCGCGCAGAGCTTTCAAAGCTTCCTGAGAAGCCGTCGGACGAAGAGAAGCAGTCTGCACAGGGAGAGCTCGGCGACCTTCTCTTCTCAATCATCAATGCGGCAAGACTCTATCATCTCAACCCTGACACTGCCCTTGAAAGCACCAATGCCAAGTTCAAGGAGCGATTCACCTATGTCGAACTGAAGTCCAGGGAGCAGGGACGCGACCTGAAGGACCTCACCCTGGATGAGATGGATGCTCTCTGGGAAGAGGCAAAGAGGAATCTGTAATGTGGAAGGACAGGACTGAGATTCTGGTGGGCAGTGACGGCCTCCGGCGCCTCGAGCAGGCCACAGTGGTGGTGGTCGGCCTGGGCGGTGTGGGTGCTGTCGCAGCCGAGATGGTGGCGCGCGCCGGAGTGGGCCATATGGCCGTCATCGACTCCGATTCAGTCTCCGAGACCAATCTCAACCGCCAGGTCATCGCGCTCCGCTCGACAGTCGGCCGAAGGAAGACCGAGGTGGTGGCGGAACGTCTCAGGGACATAAACCCGGACCTTGACCTCAAGGTGATCAGCGAATATCTCACCGAAGCCAACGCCGCTGAAATAGTGACCGGCGCCTGCGGAGAAGCCTCTTCCGGCGACCTTTTCGTCATAGATGCGATAGATACTCTCGCCCCGAAGCTTGCTCTGATCCGCCACTGTGTGGAGAACGGGCTCCCGCTTGTCAGCTCGATGGGCTCCGGCGCCAAGTATGATATGACGAAGATCCGCATCACCGACATCTCCAAGTCGTTCAACTGCCCGCTGGCCTATATCGTGCGCAAGAAGCTGCGCCATATGGGCATCTCGAAAGGCTTCAAGGTTGTCTTCAGCGAGGAGCTGCCCGTTGAGGAGGCCATAGTCGAGATGACCCCGGAGGAGCAGGCCGAGACTAGCAACAAGAAGTCGCAGGTTGGCACGATCTCCTATCTGCCGGCAGCTTTCGGATGCGCCGCCGCACAGGCAGCGCTCACACACCTTCTTGACGTGAGGACAAAGTGATGGAATATACCGTAAAGGAAGTCTCGTCAAGGAAAGAGTTCCGCGAATTCTATCAGTTCCAGAACAGGCTCTACAGGGATTGCCCTGTCTATGTGCCGTCACTTGACTCAGACCAGAAAAAAAGCCTTTCGAAGAGCCCCTGCCTGGACTACTGCAGCCAGAAGCTTCTGCTGGCGTACGACGGGACCGGGAAGGTGGCAGGCCGCTGCTGCGCTATCATAAACCCACGGTACAACGAGAGATACGGCACCCGCAGGATGCGTTTCGGCTGGACCGACTTCATAGAGGACTACGATGTCTTCAAGGCGCTTATGGACACTGCTGTGGAGTGGGGAAGAGAGCAGGGGATGACAGAAGTCCACGGCCCGCTAGGCTACAATACGATGTACAGGCAGGGAATGGTTGTCGAAGGTTTTGAGAACGAGCCGCAGTTCAACAATCTCTATAATTTCAGTTATTATCCGGAGTTCGTCGAGAGGTATGGCTTCGTCAAGGAGGCCGACTGGCTCCAGTACAGTTTCAGCGGCACACAGGGGATACCCGAGAGGATCCGCAGAATCTCCGGGCTTCTGATGGAGCGCTACAGGCTCAGGATTGTCCCCGTGGAGGAGCTGCGTCACCGCAAGGACATAATAGACAAATTCTTCAAGTCATACAACGAGGCCTTTGCCTCAGTGAGGAACTTTGTCCCTTTCACTGAGAAAGAGATAGCCGTGGAGGGGGCGGGCTACATCGACAGACTCCGCAACAGCCTCTCCTGCATAATAATGGACTCTGACGACGAGGTGGCCTCTTTCGGCATCTGCACCCCGAGCCTCTCAGAGGCCCTCCGCAGGACCGGCGGCCGCCTGTTCCCTTTCGGATGGTTCCATCTGCTGCTGGCTGACCGGCGCACCGAAAGGGTTGACCTGATGCTGGTCGGCTCCGCCGAGAAGTGGCGCAGGAAGGGGCTTTCCTCAATATTCCATACTTACCTGGCGGATTCATTCGAACGGTTGGGAGTGAAAGTGTGCATCAGCAACCCGCAGTTCGAAGACAACCCCGCCGTCAAGGTATGGGATTCCTACAGCGACAAGACTCTCTATATCCGCCGCCGCTGCTATATCAAAACTATCTGAACTGATGAGGCCTATTCCCCGGCTGCCTTCAGACGCTCTGCATTCTCGGCGATCTGGAGCTGGTCGATGATCTCCTGGATGTCTCCGTCCATGAAGACGGGGAGATTGTACATAGTATAACCGATGCGGTGGTCGGTCACGCGGCTCTGAGGATAATTATAGGTACGGATCTTCGCGCTGCGGTCGCCGGTCGAGACCATTGTCTTGCGCTTTGCGGTGATGTCGTTGAGGTATTTCTCATACTCCATATTGTAGAGCCTTGTGCGGAGCTCCTGCATCGCCTTGTCCAGGTTCTTGAGCTGCGAGCGCTCGTCCTGGCACTGGACCACGATGCCGGAAGGGATGTGGGTCAGTCGGATTGCGGAGTAAGTGGTGTTGACGCCCTGTCCGCCCGGACCTGACGAACAGAAGATATCCTTGCGGACATCTTTCATATCGATCTCCACGTCGAATTCATCCGCTTCAGGAAGCACTGCCACTGAGGCGGCGGAGGTGTGGACGCGGCCCTGGGTTTCGGTCTGGGGGACACGCTGCACGCGGTGCACGCCGCTCTCATATTTGAGCGTTCCGTAGACTTTCTCACCGCTCACCTTGCATACGATCTCCTTGAAACCGCCCGCTGTGCCTTCACTCTGGTTCGTCACCTCGCACTTCCAGCCCTTGCGCTCGAAGAACTTGGTGTACATCCTGAAGAGGTCGCCGGCAAAGATCGCAGCTTCATCGCCGCCGGCACCGCCGCGGATCTCGAGGATGGCGTTCTTGCTGTCCTGAGGGTCGGCCGGAATCAGCAGAATCCTGATCTCATCCTCCAGCTTTGGAAGTTCCTCTTCCAGAACTGAAGCCTCTTCCTTGGCCATCTCGCGCAGGTCCTCGTCCTTCTCGTTGAGAAGGATGTCCTTCGCGTCGGCAAGGTTGCCCAGCATCTTCCTGTAGTTGTTGCCGGCCTGGACAATCGGTTCGAGCTCCTTGTAGTCCTTGTTCAGCTGGACATAGCGTTTCATATCAGCGATGACATCAGGGTCTGCGAGCTGGTTGCCTATCGATTCATATTTTGCCTTCAGGCTGTCGAGTTTTTCGAGGAGACTGGTTTCCGCCATAAATATTTATTTTGGGCACAAATATAGTAAAATGGAGTCAAAATTCGTACATTTGAGGTATGAAGCGCAAAACAAACGTACTTTTGATTGCCGTGGCGGCAGTCTCAGCAATTCTGCTCCAGGGATGCGACAAGATCCAGGCAGATTCAGTGATTCCACAGCTCAAAGCAGAAGCCGTACGCGATACCGCGTTAATTCAGGTGCAAGTGATTGAGCGTGATACGGTTATCGTCCGTGATCCCGTTGCTCCTCCGAGAGTGCCGGAGTATGTCGTCTTTGCCGGCGACACCATCCGTTTCGATGACGGGGACCTCCGTGAAAGGATGGACCGCGAGCTGATCGCGTTCACCTACACCCACTCCAACACCATCCTGATGCTCAAGCGTGCCAACCGCATCTTCCCGCAGGTGGAACCGATTCTCAAGGCGCAGGGAGTTCCGGACGACCTGAAGTATCTGATGGCAATTGAGAGCAACCTCAGCGAGACGGCAGTCTCCCCCGCCTCAGCCGCCGGCCTGTGGCAGTTCATGAAGGCAACTGCGACCGAGTACGGACTCGAGGTGGCCGCAACTGTGGACGAGCGCTACAACATCAGGAAAGAGACAGAGGCGGCCTGCAAGATGCTCAAGAAGCTTTACGGCAAGTTCGGCGACTGGATGACTGTGGCCGCGGCTTACAACAGCGGTGCACAGAATGTCACCAAGCGGCTTTCGGCCCAGAAGGTCAGCAGAGCGATGGACCTCGCCCTCGTGGAGGAGACTTCCCGCTATATGTTCAGGATACTGGTAGCAAAGATTTTCTTTGAGGATCCGTCACAGTTCGGCTTCAAGCTTCAGCCGAAGGATTTCTATCCATACATCCCTCCTGTGCGTACCGTTACAGTCAGCAGCTCCATCGACGACCTTGCGGATTTTGCCGGGCGCAACGGAGTGACCTACTACCAGCTGAAGCGGGCGAACCCGTGGCTGAGGGATATGAAGCTCACCGCCAAGAAGGGCGCCACCTATGAAATAGCGATCCCCGACATCAAGGCAGGACGGTACAATCCGGATGAGATTATACTCCACAATCCGGCTTGGGCCGCAGCTGAATAGAAAAATAGCCACCCATAAGCGGATGGCTATAAAACGAAACTATGAGTTTCCTTTGCATTTGTGCTAATAACCAAATGCAAATTTGGAGATTATCCAGTAAAGTGAAGTGTCATTTCGTAGATTTTGGATTCCATATTCACAAAATCGTATTGACGTTTTGACAAATGACGCATTTTCTCTTTTTTTTATAAATTTGCACTCTATAACAGACAGAAAATGGAAGAGGAGAAAAAAAATAATTTCCTTGAGGAAATAATCGAGGCGGACCTTGCCGCCGGTAAATTCGAACAGATCATCACAAGATTTCCTCCGGAGCCGAACGGATACCTGCATCTCGGGCACGCGAAGAGCCTCTGCATCAATTTCGGGCTCGCCCAGAAGTATGGCGGAAAGACCAATCTCAGATATGATGATACAAATCCGACAAAGGAGGACACGGAATATGTGGACGCCATCAAGGAGGATATCAAGTGGCTGGGTTTCAACTGGGCTGAGGAGCGCTACGCATCTGACTACTTCGAGCAGCTCTATCAGTGGGCTGAGATGATGATCGAGCGCGGACAGGCCTATGTGGATGACCAGAATCTCGACGAGATCCGTGCCGGACGCGGCACTGTCGAGACGCCTGGCACTGACAGTCCGTGGCGCAACCGCTCCGTAGAGGAGAATCTCCGTCTCTTCCGTGAGATGAGGGACGGCAAGTATGCCGACGGCGAGAAGGTCCTCCGTGCGAAGATCGATATGGCTCATCCCAATATGATGTTCCGCGACCCGATCCTCTACCGTATCAAGCACGCACATCACCACCGTACGGGCGACAAGTGGTGCATATATCCTATGTACGACTACACTCACGGCCAGTGCGACTCCATAGAGCATATCACCCACAGCATATGCACCCTCGAGTTCGACGTCCACCGTCCTCTCTATGACTGGTTCATCCAGACCCTCGGAATCTATCCTTCCCATCAGTATGAATTCGCAAGGCTCAACCTCACATACACGCTGATGAGCAAGCGCAAGCTTCTGGAACTTGTGCAGAAGGGCTTCGTCTCCGGCTGGGACGACCCGAGGATGCCGACCCTCTGCGGTGTCCGCCGCCGCGGCTACACCCCGCAGGCGCTCAAGATGTTCTGCGACAGGATCGGTGTCACCAAGCACGACCAGCTGATGGATATCGGACTTCTCGAATGGTGTGTCCGCCAGGACCTCAACGAGAGGAGCAACCGCTATATGGTGGTTTCTGACGATCCGATCCGTGTCAGGATCACAAACTGGGAGCCGGGCAGAACCGAGTGGTTCGATGCTCCGCTCAACCCTGCTGACCCCGAGGGACCTAAGCGCCGTGTCCCGTTCACCGGGGAACTGCTTATCGACAGGGCTGACTTCATGGAGGACGCCCCTAAGAAATATTTCAGGCTCCGTCCGGACGGCGAGGTGAGACTCAAATACACCTATATCGTCAAATGCAATGAGGTTGTGAAGGATGCTGACGGCAAAGTCGTAGAACTCCTCTGCACGTACGATCCTGAGACACATCCTGCTTCTGGACAGTGGCGTTCCGTCAAGGGAACTATCCACTGGGTGAGCACGGAATATATGAAACCTGTGGAATGCAGGATCTACGACCGCCTCTTCACCGAGGCCGATATGAGTTCCATCCCGGCAGACCGTGACTACAAGGAGTTCCTCAATCCCGAGAGCCTTGTCGTGAAGGAAGGTTTCGCCGAACCCGCTCTCCTCGAGGATACCAGTGACATAGCAGTCCAGTTCGAGAGAGTGGGATACTTCAGGAAGGATCCTGACTCGACTGCAGAGAAACTTGTGATGAACAGGACTGTAAGTCTCAAGGACGGGTTCAAGCTTTAGTTTAGTGATTTTTATTCAGAATGCTCATTCAGGCAATATTGTTGCTGCCGTTCCTCGTTAGCCTTATCTGGACTTTCCTGATCTTTCCCAGAAAGAAAATGACGGGTCAGCTCAGGGCGATGGGCACTCTGACTGCATTTACGTCTGCCTGCTTCCTGGCAGACGCCATCCTTCTCTCCGGGAGAGCGTCTGACAGCATCCTGTTTTTTGCTGATTTCCTCTTCCAGACAGCAGTGCTGACAGTCCTGCCCTGCTGTTTCCTGTATGTCAACCACATCGCAGGAGACGTGCCGAAAAGGTGGATTCTGGGTCCGATGTTCCTGCCTGTGGCATTCTTTGCGGGACTTGCATTGGCCTCCCGCTTCATGACTGATACTGTCGAAGCGGCCGGTTTTGCTGAAACGTGCGTAATGAAGTTCAGACAGACTGCATTTGCCTGGGTGCTGTATTCAGAGTTGGCTCTTCTGGCCGCCTATCTGCTGACAATCCTTCACAGGTACCATTTTGAGATGGATGATATGTCAGGCAGCAGGTGGAGCCACGATTCTCAGGTAACTGACATCTGTATCAGCATTCTCCTGATTCTCGTCATCTTTGCCCTCAAGGTTTATCTTGGCAGCCAATATCTGTCCGGCCACAGGGTCCTCGCTGTACTCCTCGCGCTCGCGATGGCCATAGAGGTATTCCGCGCAGCATATTCGGGCATCTGTCTCTTCGAGTTTGAGAAAGCTGAGAAGGAGGCGGAGAAAGTGGTAAGGAAAGTCTCCGGGGCTGAGCCTGCCGGGACTGCTGCGGAGAAGCGGCCTGATTCCGGGCAGGTCCGTACCGATAATCCGGATTCTTTCGTTCCGGACGACCGCTCCACTATGGAACGCCTGCGCGACAATATGGAGCACTATATGTCCGACACCCCTGCTCCTTACCTGAATCCGAATCTCACCATTGCGGATGTGGCCGAGGCCCTCGGTACTAACCGCACCTATATCTCGGTGTTGATGAACCAGTATTACGGGCAGAATTTCAGGGATTATATCGCAACTGCCAGAGTCAACACTGCCAAAAGAATCCTTCTGGAACACCCGGAACTGCCGCTTGACGCTATTGCTGACTCTTCGGGATTTCTGAGCAGTTCTCAGCTGATAAAGAAGTTCAAGGAGTCAGAGGGTGTCCCGCCCAGGACCTGGGTGCAGCAGAAGAAATCAGACTGATCTCCCCGGCCCATTTCTCAGGGTCCGGAGTTTCAAGTATCAGGGGAATCCCTTCCATCCGGGGGTCAGAGCCTATGCGGAGGAAAGTTGGTGTGCCGATGCATCCGGCACCTATCCCTTCGTGCCTGTCAACGCGGCTTCCGCATTCCTTTCTGGCGTCGTTCAGATGCATCCCGCGGAGATATCTGAACCCGACAACCCTGTCGAACTCGGCCATCACCTCATCGTAGCCGCCCATCAGGGCATCTGCGCGCAGGTCATACCCGGCGGCAAAGGCGTGGCAGGTGTCTATGCATACGCCGACGCGGCTCTTGTCATCCACCATATCGATGATTGCGGCGAGGTGCTCGAACTTGAAGCCGAGGTTTGACCCCTGGCCGGCGGTGTTCTCTATGACGGCTGTGACGCCTGAGGTCTTCTCGAGCGCCATATTGATGGACTCAGCAATCCTCCTGAGGCATTCATCCGTTGAAATCTGGTTGAGATGGCTGCCGGGGTGGAAATTGAGAAGTTTCAGGCCGAGCTGTGAACAGCGTGTCATTTCGTCGATGAAGGCCGCCCTGGACTGGGCCAGCTTGTCAGGGTCGGGAGCACCGAGGTTGATCAGATAACTGTCGTGCGGCAGGATGGATTCCGGAGGGAATCCGGTCTCCTCGCAGTTTCTCCTGAAAGCGGCGATTGTCTTCTCCCCGAGAGGTGCGGAGACCCACTGCCTCTGGTTCTTGGTGAAGAGGGCGAATCCTGTTGCGCCGATTGCCTTTGCGTTGAGCGGTGCCATCTCGACTCCGCCCGAAGCGCTTACGTGTGCTCCGATATAGTACATATTTGTCAACTTATTGATGAGAAGTCTCTTATCTTGTCTTCAAGCCTCAGCTCCCGGAGCTGTCTTGCCAGCAGCCTGTTCTCCACGCTCTCCAGCATAGGGTCCGCAGCCAGTATCTCCTCGCCGAGAAGCCTTGCCTCCTCAAGGGCGGGAGAGTCCTTCGCGAGGTCGGCGATATGCAGGTCGAACGCCAGTCCGCTCTGGCGGGTGCCCTCGAAGTCTCCGGGCCCGCGCATCCTGAGGTCCGCCTCTGCGAGCAGAAAGCCGTCCGAAGTCTCACACATCAGGTCGATGCGCTTCTTCGACTCGGCGCTCAGCCTGTAGCCTGTCATAAGTATGCAGTAGCTTTTCTCAGCGCCCCTGCCGACTCTGCCGCGCAGCTGGTGGAGCTGTGACAGACCGAACCGCTCGGCGCTCTCGATCACCATCACTGAGGCGTTTGGCACGTCGACGCCGACCTCTATCACAGAGGTGGCCACGAGGATGTCCGCCTTTCCGCGGACGAAAAGGTCCATGTCGAAGGCTTTGTTCTCAGCCTTCTGCCTGCCGTGGACCACTGCCGTGACATACTTTGGTGCGGGGAAGGCCTCGGTTATGTTCATATATCCCTCCTCGAGGTTCTTGTAGTCCATCTTCTCTGACTCGCTGATGAGGGGGTATACCACGAATATCTGTCTGCCGAGAGCAATCTGCTGCCTCATGAAGTTATAAAGGTTGCCTCTCTGGGCCTCGGTCCAGTGGACTGTCTCAATCGGCTTGCGGCCTGGAGGCAGTTCGTCCAGAACGGACACGTCCAGATCACCGTACAGGGTCATCGCCAGAGTCCTCGGGATAGGCGTGGCAGTCATCACAAGGATGTGCGGCGTCTTCTCTGCCTTTGTCCACAGCTTTGACCTCTGCTCGACTCCGAAACGGTGCTGCTCGTCTATCACGGCAAGCGCCAGATTCCTGAACTGTACAGTCTCCTCAATCAGGGCGTGAGTTCCGAAGATGATGTCAATAGAGCCGTCAATCAGCCCGCGGTGGATCTCCTCCCGCTCCTTTGCCTTCGTGCTCCCGGTAAGCAGCGCAGCCCTGACACCTGTATTCTCTATGAATTTGAACACTCCGTTATAGTGCTGGTTGGCAAGTACTTCGGTCGGGGCCATTATGCAGGCCTGGTAGCCGTTGTCCACAGCCATCATCGCTGAGAGTATGGCCACAAGCGTCTTGCCGCTTCCCACATCGCCCTGAAGCAGGCGGTTCATCTGTCTCCCGCTGGCGACATCGGCCCGTATCTCTTTGAGGACACGTTTCTGCGCGCCGGTCAGAGGGAAGGGAAGGTTTTCGTAGACCTTGTTGAAATTCTCACCGATCCGCTTGAACACCACTGCGCTGGCGGCACGGGTGCGGATGCATTTCTGCCTGAGGAGTGACAGTTCGAGATAGAAGAGCTCCTCGAATTTAAGCCTGCGCTGGGCCTGTGCGAGTTCCTGCAGCGACCCGGGGAAATGGATGTCGTGAAGCGCCCTGGCAAGGGGACAGAGCCTTTTTCTGCTGATTATGTGGTCCGGCAGGGTCTCCTCAATGGTGCCGAGGCACTTGTCCAGGAGCGCCGCCATCATTTTCCCGAACAATTTGTTGGTTATGCCGGACGTGCGGAGTCTCTCCGTGCTTGAGTAGATGCCAGTCATAGCTCCTGCCGCGGCAGGAGCGGCGGTCGCCGGGTCAATTTCCGGGTGGACCAGGTTGTATCTGCCGTTGAACTCAGAAGGCTTGCCGAACACTATATATTCCTGATTCGGGACTACCTTCTTCTCAATCCAGGATATTCCCTTGAAGAAGACCAGCTCAATCACCCCTGTCGAGTCGGCAAGCCTGGCAACGAGCCTCTGTGCGCGGCCCTGGCCAACCTTCTCCATAGAGGTGATCCGGCCGCGCAGCTGGACGTATGCGGAGGAGGAGTCGATGTCGCGCACGCTGTAGAAGCGGGAGCGGTCGATGTACCTGAAAGGGAAGGTGTACAGCAGGTCACGGAATGTCTTGATGCCCAACTCCTTGTCAAGCAGTTCGGCTCTCTTCGGCCCGACACCCGGGAGAAACTTTATGTCACTGTCCAAAAGATTCGGCATATACGCAAATTTACCTCTTTTTTCGTATCTTGCAGAAATTTTTGAAAAGACTATGAAAGACAGGATTGTTGTGGGAATAACCCAGGGTGACACCAATGGAATCGGGTATGAGGTCATAATCAAGACGTTCGCTGATCCGAGGATGCTCGAGATGTGTGTGCCGGTGCTCTACGGTTCTTCCCGTTTCTTCGGTATATATCGCAAACATATCGCTGAGGCTGAGCAGATTGCAACCAATGTGATCAACTCGGCGGAGGATGCGCGCACAAAGCGCCTGAATATCATCAATGTGGTGCCTGACTCGTATTCGATGGAAATCGGCCAGCCGACTGACGACGGCGCCAAGGCCGCTATGCTGGCACTGAAGGCTGCAGTCGCCGACGCAAAGCGCGGTGCAATAGATGCGCTGGTCACAGCTCCTTTCAACAAGCATACTATGGCCGGCCAGGGATTCGGATTCTCAGGCCACACGGAATATCTGATAAATGAGTTCGGCTGCGAAGACGGCCTTATGTTCCTCTGCTCTGACCATCTCAGGGTCGGGGTTGTGACAAACCACCTTCCTATCTCGCAGGTCAGCAAGGCAATAACGCAGGATTCAATCCTAAGCAAGCTGAGACTTATGAACAGTTCGCTCAAGAAGGATTTCGGGTTCATGCGTCCGAAGATCGCAGTCCTGGGACTCAATCCGCACGCCGGTGACGGCGGCACACTCGGCACTGAAGAGATTGACACCATCATCCCTGCCATCAAACGTGCAAATGACGAAGGTATCCTTGCTTTCGGCCCTTATTCGCCTGACGGCTTCTTCAGCACTAGTCTTCAGAGGAATTTCGACGGCGTGCTTGCAATGTACCACGACCAGGGACTCATCCCGTTCAAGGCGCTTGCCTTCGACGGAGGCGTGAACTTCACTGCCGGTCTTCCAGTCGTGCGCACCTCTCCTGACCACGGCACTGGATTCGACCTTGCCGGAAAGAACGCTGCGAGCCCCGGCTCGATGACCTGTGCAATCTACAGCGCCATCGACTTCTGCAACAACAGGCGCAGATATGCCGAGATGACTGCCAACCCTATGGAGGTGAAACATTTCGAGGGTCCGCGCAAGGAGCGCACCATCCTCCCTGAATAGCGATGGAACGTCAGCCGATCACTCTCTACACAGACGGCGCCTGCAGCGGCAATCCCGGCAAGGGCGGCTTTGGAGTGATTCTGCGCTGTGCGAATCTCGAGAAGGTGATTTCCGAGGGTTACTCGGAGACCACCAACAACCGTATGGAGCTCCTTGCTGTCATCACCGGTCTGGAGGCTATCCTGTGGGAGAGGGCCGACGTCACCGTGTGGAGCGATTCCTCCTATGTGGTGGATGCTGTTGAGAAGGGGTGGGTCTTCGCCTGGGAACAGAAAAATTTCGCGAAAAAGGCCAACGCTGACCTCTGGTCAAGGTTCCTGACGGTATACAGGCGTCACAATGTCACCTTCCGCTGGATAAGGGGCCATAACGGACATCCTGAGAACGAACGTTGCGACAGGCTGGCAGTGGCGGCATCGCAGGGCGCATCATTGAAAGAAGATACTGGATATCTTCCACAAAAGGAAAAAGCAGTAAATAATTAATCATATGGTAAGTTTCAAGTCTGAAGGCTGCGGTTCATTCGTTCAGGAAGCAGCCCAAAATGAGTACATAAACAAGGCTCTTGCGGCGAAGAAGGTCCTCGAGGAGGGCAGCGGCGCAGGCAATGATTTCATCGGCTGGCAGCATATCCCGAGCGAAACGCCGGAATCCCTTACTTCCGACATCCTCAATCTGGTAGACAGCTGGTTGGAGAAAGAAATCAATCTGGTGGTGGTCATCGGCATAGGCGGCTCATATCTCGGCGCAAAGGCTGCGATAGAGGCGCTGAACCACAGTTTCGCAACCCAGATGAGCGACCACCGCGCTCCGGAGGTCGTCTTTGCCGGACAGAATCTCTCGGAGGACTATATCGCCGAGCTGATGGACCTTGTCAGAGTCCGCAATACAGCCTGTGTCGTGATATCCAAGAGCGGCACTACCACCGAGCCGGCAGTGGCTTTCAGGCTCGTCAAGAATTTCCTTGAATCGCGCTATGGCAAGGAAGAGGCCTGTGAGAGGATTGTGGCCATCACAGACAAGGCGCGCGGAGCACTCAAGAGCCTCGCGAACCAGGAGGGCTACAGGACATATGTCATCGAAGACAATGTGGGCGGCCGCTTCTCCGTGCTTTCCCCGGTAGGCCTGGTGCCGGTGGCCCTTGCAGGATTCGACATCGAAGCGCTCCTCAGGGGAGCCGCTGACGCAGAGAAGGCCCTTATGGAGGACTCTGCCGAGAACCCTGCTGTCCAGTATGCTGCAATGCGCAACCTGCTTTATGACGGCGGCCGCAAGATCGAGCTCTTCGCAAGTTTCAACCCCAAGCTGCAGTATCTCGGTGAATGGCTGAAACAGCTCTTCGGCGAGAGCGAGGGCAAGGGCGGCAAGGGCATCTTCCCTGCATCTGTGATCCTCACCACAGACCTCCATTCGATGGGACAGTATATCCAGGACGGTGAACGCATTCTATTTGAAACTGTCATAACAGTGGCCAATACCCGCCGCGAGGTGGTCATCGGCTCCGATGAGCAGAACCTCGACGGCCTGAACTATCTTGCCGGCAAGAGAGTGGAGCACTGCAACAGGATGGCCCAGCTCGGCACAAGGATGGCACACATAGACGGCGGGGTGCCGAACATCGAGATAGTGGTTGACGCTCTTGACGAGTATAATCTCGGACAGCTGTTCTATTTCTTCGAGAAGGTGTGCGGCATCAGCGCATACGTGCTCGGTGTCAACCCGTTCAACCAGCCGGGTGTCGAGGCCTACAAGAAGAATATGTTCAGGCTGCTTGAGAAGCCCGGTTGCTGCTAGAACTCGACTCTGAGCCCGTCCCAGGCAGGCTGTATGCCTTCCGGAAGTCCGGCGGCAAGATCGCGGTGGCGTGGAAGCAGGTGCGACAGATGGGTGAGGTAACACCTTCCGGCACCGGTTCTCTGCGCCACTGCTATTGCTTCAGGCAGTGAGTAGTGCGATATGTGCGGGGTGCTCTTGACAGTGTTGACCACGAACACCTTCACGCCTTCGAGCTTCTCGAATTCACTCTCAGGGATATAGTTCGCGTCTGTCACATAAGCGCAGTCGCCGAAGCGGAAGCCGAGCACCGGAAGCTTGTAGTGCATCGCCCTGATGGGTACGATTCTGACTCCTTCGATCTCGAACGGAAGAGAAGTGATAGTGCGCAGGTCCATCTGAGGGGCGCCTGGATAGGGGCTTTCGCTGAAGACATAATAGTACTCCTTGCGGAGAGATTCCTGCACGCTTGCTTCGCAGTATATCGGGAAGCTTCTCTTTTCCAGATAGTTGAAAGAACGGACATCGTCAAGTCCTCCTGTGTGGTCCTTGTGGTTGTGGGTAAGGAGTATGGCGTCGAGATGTCTCACCCCTTCCCGCAGCATCTGCTGCCTGAAGTCCGGGCCGGCATCGATCAGGAACTTTCTGCCTTCATATTCGACTAATGCCGAGGCGCGCAGACGCTTGTCCTTCGGGTCATCGGAAGTGCATACGGGACAGTCGCATCCGATCATAGGGATGCCCTGCGACGTGCCTGTACCGAGGAATGTTATGCTGTTCATAGAGTCACCTCCACTATTTTTCCTATCTTGTCCTTGTCGTAAGGTCTCTCCACCCTGATATAGTTCTCTGTGTAACCGAACATCCTGCCTCCTTTCAGAGTGCTTTCGAAGAGCACCTGCGCGCTCCTTCCGGCGTTTGCGGCGCAGAATTCGGCGTGAAGGCGGTCCGAAAGGGCCTGAAGCTTCTCTGTGCGCCGGGTCTTGACGCTTTCCTGCACCTGGTCAGGGCGTTCCGCGGCAGGGGTGCCGGCGCGGCGTGAGTAAGGGAAGATATGGAGGAATGCCGGCCGGATGCGCTCCAGCAGGCTGAAGCACTCCTCGAAGTCCTCATCAGTCTCGCCGGGGAAGCCGGCAATCACATCGATTCCGAAGAAGACTTTAGTATAGCGCTCCTCAGGTCTCTCCATTATATCCCGGATAAGGCTGATCTTCTCCTCGAACATCTTCGCGGTGTAGCGGCGGTGCATCGCCTTGAGGGTCTTGTCGCAGCCGGCCTGTATCGGTATGTGGAAATGAGGCAGGAACTTGGTCCCTGAGGCTATCCAGCGCAGAATCTCTTCAGTGAGCAGATTAGGCTCGATGGAAGAGATGCGGTAGCGCTCTATGCCCTCCACCCTGTCCAGCTCTTTCAGAAGGTCAAGGAAACTCTCTCCTGTGGTCTTTCCGAAATCTCCGGTATTGACGCCAGTCAGCACTATCTCACATATTCCTGCCGCTGCTATTTCGCGGGCCTGTGCCACGACCTGGGCGACAGGGATGTTGCGGCTCCGCCCGCGTGCTATCGGCACAGTGCAGTATGAGCAGCGGTAGTCGCAGCCGTCCTGTATCTTGAGGAAGGAGCGGGTGCGCTCTCCGGACGAGTATGCCGGGAAGATGGAAGTGATCCCATCTTCACCGCAGGCCCTGCACCTTTCAAGCCCCTCCTTGCCGTCCCTGCTCATAATATCGAAGATTTCACCTTTGTGCTCCGCTCCGAACACGAAACTGACGCCCTCGATGGCCAGCACTTCCTGCGGCTTCAGCTGTGCATAGCAGCCTGTGACGGCTATCGCGGCTCCGGGAGACTGCTTGTGCATCTTCCTTATCAGGTTGCGGCACTTCTTGTCTGCGTGCTCTGTGACCGAGCAGGTGTTGATGACATAGATGTCCGCCGGCGCGGAGTGGGGCACGATATCCCAGCCCGCTTCCGCAAAGCGGCGTGCTATCGTCGAGGATTCCGCAAAGTTCAGCTTGCAGCCAAGAGTGGCGAATGCAACTTTCTGTTTTTCCGGTGCCATTCTCAACATTTGACTGACGTGACCGAAGATGACCCGACCTTGCCGCTTACAGGAGGATTGAATTTGGTGACAGTGACTGAAAGCGCCTTTATCATCGGGAAGGCGGCTGAAATGGCCTCTGAAATGCGGTATGCGACGTTTTCGAGCAGATTTGAAGGAATCTCCATCTGAGCCTTCACAATCTCGTACACGGCTGAGTAGTCGACGGCTGCCGAGAGGTTGTCTGTCTTTGCGGCCTCTGTCATATCATAGTCAAAGCATACGTCAACGCTGAAGCGGTTGCCGTCACGGCGCTCCTCCGGCAGACAGCCGTGGAAAGCCCAGAATTCCATATCACCTAATCTTACCATTTGCTAAAGTATTACGAATACGCAGGGCCTCTTGCCGATGGTGACCGGATTTTTCCTCCAGTCAGCCACTGTGCGGGTGCGGATCATCTGGTCGGGACAGGTGATGTCGGCGGCGACGCATATTCTGGTTGAGAGTTTGAGCACCGCAAGCATATCGGCCATAAGCGAATCGTTGCGGTATGGTGTCTCGATGATTATCTGAGACTGGTTCAGGCGGCCCGCAGTCCGCTCTATGTTCAGCAGCGCCTCCTTCCTGGCATCCTGCTTGACGGGGAGATAGCCCGTGAAGGCGAAGCACTGGCCGTTGAGCCCGGAGGACATCAGCGCCATCATCAGCGAGGAGGGGCCCACCTGCGGCACAACTTCCACTCCGCGGTCGTGGGCAAGTGAGACAAGCAGGGCGCCCGGGTCGGCCACTGCCGGCAGTCCGGCTTCCGATATCAGAGCCGCGTCACGGTTGCCGAGCAGTGCAGCGTAGCCTTCTATCTGCTCGCGGGTGGTGTGCTCGTTGAGTTCGTGCAGCTCCAGCGAGTCGATATGCCCCTTCAGCCCGGCTGCCGACAGGAAACGGCGCGCCGTGCGGAGCTCCTCCACGAAGTAGAGGTCAATCGACGGCAGAAGGTCCAGGACTGTGGACGGCAGGACCTTCTCCGCCGGGTATTCGCCTAGCGGCGTTGGGATCAGAAACAGTTTGCCTTTCATCACTCTTGATATGGAACATTTTGCGCCAGAGTTCTTCGAAGGTGTTGAACTCCTGCTGATATATGATACCTGCGCCGTTGCGCTGGCTCTGGTCGAGATAGTTGCTGTACTGGTCGGCAGAGTGTGAGAAGAGAGTCAGGCGCAGCTGTCCCGTCTTGGTCAGCTTGATCTCGACGTCAATGTCACCCACCACCTCGCTCTGCCCTCCTGTAGTCATATACTGCCTGTTGCCGATGTTGCCGTTTATTGAGACCCGGTTGTTGAACAGCTGGGTCGAAACCGCCACGTCGAAGATGTCCCGCCCGTCCTCCGCAGGCTGGTAGTTGAAGCCGAGGTCGAGAGGTATCTCCAGCTGCCGGAATATGTTGTTCAGCTGGTTGGACATTATCTCCGATGCGTTGGAGTAGAGCATCGTGGTGCTGTTGACGATGCCGGACTCCTCATTAGGGACGAATCCGCCCGAGACGAGCAGAGCGAGTACCTGCTTCATTCTCTTGTCCTCAGTGTTGAGAGCGCTCTCCACCTTGCTCTTGGTGGTAGGGTCAAGGTCCGGGATATCGATTGTGAAACTGATTTCAGGGTTCTCGAGCTTGCCGCCTATTCCGATGCCGCAGTCCACTGTGCGCCTGGTGTTGACAGTGGTGGAGTCGGCTATCAGGGTTCCGATGGCCGCCTTGGTCCTGTAGTTTGCAGTGAGGTTCAGGTCAGACTTCATTATATCGCCGGTGAAGGCGATTGTGCTGCCCGGGTTGATGGTGAAGTCGCGTGAGACGATTCCCATCAGGGAGAACTTGTAACTGCCTTCGCTGATTTCGTAATCGCCCTTGATATTGAAAGGATTGTTCTCGTCCACCGTTATCCCGATTGTACCGTTGCCACGGGTCTTCAGTATGTCGCCTGTCTCCTTGTTGATCTCAATCTGTATTTCGGCATCCGGAGTGGCGGTGAGGTTCATGTTCACGCCCAGCTGGGAAGCGCCTCCGGCAGCCTGGACTTTGACGACATTGGCGGTTTTCAGGGAGTCGTAGAGGTCGAGTTTCTCCTCGTTGCCGATGAATGTCAGCAGCGACCTCTGCCCCTCCATCGACCCGCCGCCGAGCGGGATGTGCACCGTGCTGCCCTCCTCAGTGCTGGCTCTGATGTTGAGCTTCAGATTGTTGAAAGGCCCGCTTATTCTGACGGAACCTGTTGCGAACGCTCTCCCGTAGAATGAGTCGTTGTCGCGGGCGCCCGTATTGAGGGCGAGCATATCGTCAAGGTTAATCCGGAGGTCCAGCCTCATATTCTTGAAACTGTCGTGGATCAGGCCGCCTGTGGCGATGCCGCTGTGACCGTACTTGTCGAACACCTTGGCTCTGTTGAATGCTATGCTCTTGTCATCGATAGTGATCGGGCCGTCGACGATATACCTGACTTTGGTGAAGTCCACCACGAACCCCAGCGAGTCCGCGCTGGTCCTTTCTCCTGCGAGCCTGATCCTGTCAAGCGGTCCGCTTGCCACAATGTCACCCGATATGGCGCCTGTGAAACCGGAGAGGACCCCTGTGAGGAACGGTGATGCGAAGCCGAGACCGAATCTTTCGAGGCTGGCCCTGACATTGATGTTCTTGTCGGAAGGCCGGTAGAAACCTGACAGGCTCAACGGTCTCTCATCCCCAAGCCTGTCCTCGAGGAACAGGTCGAAATGCTTTCTCTCATCATTCCACCTGCTGTGGATCCCGAGGTCTCCGACTTCGTGTCCGGATACCGCCACGCCTTTGCCGTCGATGTCGAGCAGGATGCCCTTCTGCTCTCCCAGGACAGCCACGGCGCCGCCGGAACCGGTGAAGGATCCTGACAGATTTATGTTGTCTTTCAGGAAAACGTTTGCGATGGCTATGTCGAAGTCAGAGAGTTCTACCCTGACGGTATCAGAGATGTTCTCTCCGACTGCTCCGTCCACGAAGAGGCTCTGCTCTCCGTTGTGGAGGCGGAAGCCGTTGACGGCGACATTGTTCTTGCCGTACCCGATCTCTGAGGCGTCTATCCGCCAGGTGTCTCCTGCGATTTCAACCTTTGACGGGAGGAGGGAGGCGCTGACGGTATGGAGGCTCTCCGGACCGTTGAACCTGACGACAGTGCTGATGTCCGCTGCGATGCCCTTGCTGTCCTGGTTGCGGAATCTGGCGGTGAGGTTGACAGCATTGTCGCGGACTGATGCGGTGACGTCGGCATTCTCCGCCATCAGGCTGCCTGATTCGAGCTTGGCCGCCGTCACTTTCGCATTGAGCGCTGAGTCGCGGGTAAAGACATTGCCTGCGATGTCCTTGAAGTAGAGGTCTCCCAGAGCCACG
This sequence comes from Bacteroidales bacterium, assembly GCA_045599325.1. Lineage (GTDB taxonomy): Bacteria > Bacteroidota > Bacteroidia > Bacteroidales > UBA932 > Cacconaster. The sequence goes on from JAZRVT010000015.1 coordinate 21,555, forward strand.
ACAGGGGATGCCACTGAGCAGGTGGCGTCGCCGTCACGGAGCGACAGGTTCACCGTCGAGTTCTCGGCGATGTACAGGTCCGGCATCAGGAACTGGAGGGCCGGCTGGAGGTTGCGGGTAGTGATGTCCATCCGGCAGTGCTCTATTGTGGTGTCAGGCCTTGCTCCTTCAGACTCGAAGAGGTTGTCCAGGTTTTCCTTGAGGGATTTCCTCGCCACCTCGCGGATGAAGTCGGTTACGAAGGAGTCGCCGCTGTAGGAGATGTCGGCGAGATAGGACTTCACGTCCAAAGTGTAACGTCCGTCGTTGAGGTCAGATGAAAGTGTAAGGTCTCCGACATTGAGGTTCTTCCCTTCCAGGACCGCCTTCGCGTCGCGGACAGTGGCAGTGCCGAAGAATTCGTTCTCAGGGCTTCTGCGGATGTCGGCGTTTATGTTGAGGGAGATATGAGTGTCCTCGTGCGGGTCCAGGTTGAGCGCGTTGAGGTTTATGTTGTTGAGGTCTATGTCTGCCCAGTAGCCGTCGCCGTTCCGGCTGTCGAGAGCGGCTTCGGCAGTCGCTGTGAAATTGAGGTTAGGGTCCTTTGACGTTATGTCCGCCGATACTTCGCCGCCGGCCATCCTGGCCACGGCGCTTATGCCGTGGTAGTCATAGCCCTTGAACCGGAAGGAATCGATCTCCAGCGGGGAGACTGTGATGTCTGTTCCTCTCTTTCCGATGGAAACGCTGGCATCCGCCCTGCAGGTGAGGGCTCCTATGGACCCGTTGGCAAGGAACCTTCCGGCCTGGAAGTCGTTCGCCTTGACAGCTGCGTCGATATGTCCGCCGTTGCCGCAACTGAAGCTGCCGTCAGCCTCCACTGTGCCCATATCCGGTGCCTGGAGCGACACTTTGGAATTGAATTCAGAGAAGAGGCCGTCCATATCGGCATTCAGGGTGAAGAGCGAACCCGGGGCGAACTTGCGGAAAGATGAGGTGTTCATTCCCGGCGACACCTCTTCGAGGATATGCGCCACGTCTGCGACGGTGGTCTTTCCATCGTTGATGCGGATTCTTGCGTAAGTATTGAGGAAGTCTGGCAGCCCCTTCAGCTGGAACGCCACACCGAGGTCTGTCGCGCCGGTGTCCGACCTTACGTTCAGGTGCTGGGAGCTGAGGTCCGCCACCGTACCGCTGACGCGGCCGTCAAGGCCGAGTCTCAGGTTCATTTTGTCGATGCCCGCAAAATAGCCGAGGCTGCGGAAATCGAATGTGGTGCCGTTGAATCCTGCGTCCAGCCGCACTCTGTTGAGGAAGTCAGAGAAGTCGCTGAAATCATCGAATCCCAGCGAGAAACTGTCCGCTGCGAGGTGGCTCAGGCCGTCGTCGTAACGGAGCTCCCGTATCGTTATCAGGCTGTCGCTCATTGAGACATCCCCGCTGAAAGTATTGACCTCCAGACCCTTCGATTCGCGGAATGACAGTTTCTCGATTGAGGCTGAGATGGAGTTCCCATATTTCAGATGTCTGGCGTCGAGATTGATCTCCTCCAGTCCGATGTTTTTCCAGTCGATCTGGTGCGGGGATCTGAGGAGAGTGGAATCGGATATGCTGTCCTCGGTGCTGAAATCGAAGTTCTTGACTGTGAGGCGGTCGAGCCTGTATGCGCTGAAAGGGGAGGTGGATGTGGTGTCCTTCTCCTTGTCCGGGTCGATGAGAGGCGCTATGAGGGCGGACAGGCTGGTGGAGGAGCTGTCAATTCTCCTCAGCCTGAAATATCCCTCTTCCAGGGAGACCCGTTTCACTGAGAGTTCGTCCGTCAGAAGTGATGCCGTCTTTAGGTTGACAAGCAGCTTGCCGATGGAGGCCACTGTGTCCCGATCTCCGTAGATGGCGTTGACATCCTTGAGGATGAGGTTGTTCGGGATAGAGAGATATACTTTCCCCACGGTGACCTTCCCGTCGACTCTCTCTGAAATCTCATCCGCCGCTCTGTTGACCACCGCTGTCTGGACGGCCGGGAACTGAAGGGCGATGGCTGCCGCGACCGGTATCAGGATGACAACGATTATCAGAGTGAAAAATATTCGGTTCCAGGTCTTCATCAGGGCGGAATCAACTTAACTTACAAAGATAATCAATTATTTCGTAAATTTGCGGGCATTAGGTTATGAGCACAACAATCCTTGGCATAGAGTCCTCCTGCGACGACACATCCGCGGCAGTCATCCGCGATGAGTATCTCCTTTCAAACGTTATGGCCTCCCAGGAGGTCCACCGCAAGTACGGCGGTGTCATTCCGGAACTCGCTTCGCGCGCCCACCAGCAGAATATCCTGCCGGTTGTCTCCGAAGCGCTGAAGCAGGCATCTGTCACAATGTCCGACATAGATGCGATAGCGTTCACCAGAGGCCCGGGTCTCCTCGGCTCCCTCCTTGTCGGAACATCTTTCGCCAAGGGACTTTCTGTCTCCAGCGGATGCCCTATGATTGAGGTGAACCACCTTCAGGGACATATCCTCTCTCACTTCGTGAAAGTCGAGGGAAGGGAAAACCGCTCTCCTGAGTTCCCGTTCCTCTGCCTGCTTGTCTCTGGCGGCCACACCCAGATCGTGAGGGTCGACGCCCCTCTCCGTTTCGAGATAATTGGCCATACCATCGACGACGCTGTGGGGGAAGCCTTCGACAAATGTGCGAAACTTATGGGTCTCGGCTATCCCGGAGGCCCTGTCGTGGACCGTCTGGCGAAGGAGGGCGATGCAGGCAGGTTCCGTTTCGCCAAGCCTGTCATACCTGACCTGAACTACAGCTTCAGCGGCATCAAGACATCGCTGCTCTATTTCCTCCGCGACCGCATTGCCGAGAACCCGGATTTCATCGAGGAGAACAAGGCTGACCTCTGTGCCTCCTTCCAGAAAGACCTCATAGACATCCTGATGAAGAAGCTCGTGCTGGCAGCCCGCCAGACCGGCATCCGCCAGGTGGCCATCGCCGGCGGCGTCTCCGCCAACAGCGGCCTCCGCAACCGCATAGAGGAGGAGGGACGCAGGCGCGGCTGGACCACATACCTGCCGGAGTTCCGCTTCACCACCGACAACGCCGCAATGATTGCCATAACAGGCTATTACAAATACAAGGAGGGGCTTTTCGCCCCGCTTGACACAGCGCCTCTCTCTCGTGCTGCAGAATACGGTGATTAAGGAGTTCGATATATCATTCCCTGTCCAGCAGACCCCGTCCGAGGAGATGCTGCGGCCCGCTGCGGCCCGCGCTCTCGGCGTCAGGCCGGACAAGGTCACTTCCATCCGCATATTGAGGCGCTCCCTCGACGCCCGCGGCGAGATTGTCTACCGCTACAGGGTGCAGGCCTCCTGCGGGGACGGTCTCCTTGAGGAATACCGCCATCCCGAATACCGCAATGTGGCCTCCGCTGAACCTGTCATCGTCGTCGGAAGCGGCCCTGCCGGGATGTTCGCATCCCTGCGGCTCCTTATGGAGGGGTTCCGTCCCGTAGTGCTCGAGCGCGGCAGGGATGTTCACTCGCGCAAGAGCGACGTGGCCGCCCTCTGCCAGAAGAGCGCAGTCTCCCCCGATTCCAACTACTGTTTCGGAGAGGGGGGCGCAGGCACTTTTTCGGACGGAAAGCTCTTCACGCGCTCCACAAAGCGCGGTGACATCAGAGAGGTCCTGTCGCAGCTGGTCGAGTTCGGAGCCGAACCTTCAATACTTGTCGACGCCCATCCTCATATAGGCAGCGACCGTCTGCCGAGGATAGTGGAGGCAATCCGAAACTGCATCACCGACCACGGCGGCGAGTACCATTTCGGGGAGAGGGTCATCGACCTTGTCCCGAAGAATGAAGGCGTCAGGAAAAGCTGGAAAGCGGTATGTGCCGGCGGCAGTGTCTACGAGGCCCGCAATGTGATTCTTGCGACCGGCCACTCGGCGAAAGACATCTACCGGCTCTTCGCATCGAAGGGATGGGTTCTTGAGGCCAAGGGGTTCGCGCTGGGAGTCCGTGTCGAGCATCCGCAGTCTCTCATCAACAAGATACAGTACCACGGCCGCTATCAGCCTTATATGCCTGCAGCGGAATATTCACTTGTGGAGCAGGTGGACGGAAGGGGAGTCTTCTCCTTCTGCATGTGCCCGGGCGGAATCCTTGTCCCGTCCGCCACAGAACAGGGTGAGGTGGTCCTCAACGGTATGTCGAACTCTATGAGGAACAGCCGCTGGGCCAATGCGGGCATTGTCTGCTCCGTGGAGCCGGGGGATGTCCCTGAATTCGACAGGTACGGGGTCTTCTCGCTGCTGGAGTTCCAGAGCAGCGTGGAGCGCAGGATGTTCGGGTTCTCGGGCTCGATGAAGGCGCCTGCACAGAGGATGACCGATTTCTGCCGAGGGAAACTGTCGGCCGGACTGCCGCAGAGCTCATATCAGCCGGGCACTGTGAGCGCCCCGCTGCTGGAGCTCCTTCCTGAGACAGTCGCCCGCAGGCTGAGGGCCGCATTCCCTCTCTTTGACCGCAAGATGAAGGGGTTCTATACCAATGACGCCCTGCTGCTGGCCACCGAGTCCCGCACCTCCTCTCCTGTCCGGATACCGAGGGATCCGGAGACGATGTGCGCCGAGGGTCTCCCGGGACTCTATCCTTGCGGTGAAGGCGCCGGCTATTCGGGCGGCATCGTATCCAGTGCGCTTGACGGTATTCTTGCTGCAGCCTCTGTCAGATAACAGCTTTTTTGCTATCTTTGTAAGACACATTGCTCTCAAGGAGTATGGGCAGAATGTATATCATAGCAGGGTGCAACGGCGCGGGCAAGACTACTGCGTCCTACACGCTCCTGCCAGATATGCTGAACCTCAGGATCTTCGTGAACTCAGACGAGATCGCTGAGAAACTTTCGCCCCAGAATCCTGCCGCGGAGGCGGTGAGAGCGGTCAGAATCTCCATCGACCGTATATACGAACTTATCGGGAAGGACGAGGACTTCGCCATAGAGACCACGCTGGCGACCCGCAGCCTCTCAAGGATAGTGAAGGATGCCCAGTCCCGGGGATATATGGTGATCATCCTCTACTTCTGGCTGAAGAGTCCGGATGCGGCGGTGGCGAGAGTGGCCAGGAGGTATGCCGCCGGCGGCCACACCATACCCGAGGCGGACATCCGCAGGCGCTACTGGCACGGAATACGCAACCTTCGCGAGATCTACATCCCGATCTGCAACTACTGGGTGCTGTTCGACAGCAACAGGAGCGGTGCGGAGAAGATAGCCGAGGGGGGATTGAGCCTTCCGGTGAGGATATATAAGAAAAGACAGTACGAACAATTGATAACAAAACCTATAAGACATGAAAATCAGTGACGAAAAAGTTGTCTCTCTGACCTATGTGCTTCTCGTCGACGGCGAGGTCAAGGACAGTACATCAAAAGAGAATCCGCTCGAGTTCATCTTCGGACTCGGCTATCTCCTTCCGGAATTCGAGAATAACATCAAAGACCTCGAACCTGGAGGAAAGTTCAAGTTCACCCTCTCGCCTGAGAACGGCTACGGTGTATATGACCCTAATGCAGTGGTCGACCTGCCGAAGTCAATCTTCGTGCGTGACGGCCAGATAGTGGAGGGTCTCCTGACCATCGGCAATGTCATCCCTATGATGAACCAGCAGGGCGGCATTATGCCGGGCAAGGTTATGGAAGTGACCGACGATACAGTGAAGATGGACTTCAACCACGAACTTGCAGGCAAGACCCTGAATTTCTCTGGAGAGATCCTGGACGTCCGTGACGCTACTGAAGAGGAGCTTACAAACGGTCTGCACGGCGAGCGTGCACAGCAGGGCTGCAGCGGCCAGTGCTCATCGTGCGGCGGCGGCTGCCATTAGCAGTCTTCGACCGTCCCCCCGTCAGTGACCCCGTAGCCGAAGAGGGCGAAGTCGCCCCTGCAGGGGTCTCCCGGGAAGATGTCCCGGAAAAAATCTGTGATTTCGAGTGCAGTGGTGATGTCAGTGCTCTTTCTCTGAGTGATTGACATCTCCATTGCCTGTGTATGGACGTGTGTGTCCAGCGGGATGACAAGCTCGTCAGGTGAGATGTTCTTCCAGATGCCGAAGTCGACTATCCCGTCGCGGCGCACCATCCAGCGGCGCATCATATGGATCTTCTTGTTGGCGGCCCTGAGGTCGCTCTTCTGGCCGTAGACAAGCGTTCTGATCTGGTCAGGGGAGAGACATTCCGCGCTGCTGCTGCCTGAATAGAAATCGCGGAGCCTGCAGCAGATGGCGGCGAACTCGCTCCACTTGACCGTGCGGTGCAGCGACTCATCCCCGCAGCGCCATTTCCCTCGCATCACATAGTCATAAGGTTTCCATCCCATCTCATCGAATGCGCGCCCGCAGTCGCGGACAATCATACAGCGGCGCCCCCAGGCCAGATGTGCGGCGACCATCGCTGAGATCTCCACATCCTGAAGCGACGCACAGCCCCGTTTCATCATCTCGAAGAAGCGGGTGGGGAAGGCTATTGGGTCCTCTCTGAAATAGCGCGGGTCGTTGTATTTCTCCGCCCAGGAGATGAGCTGCTCTCTCATTTGATCCGGAAAGGCTCGTCGCCGTAAAGGGCGAATTTCTTGGACTTGCGGAGCCACTTCTGCTCCTCGGTCTTGATATATTCCTTTGTGGTCTCCCAGTCGATGCGCCCCTCGACGAAGTTGAGCAGGGTGGCGTCTTCAAGGAACTTCCCGGCGCCATCACAGTGGAAATCAGGGCAGTTGTCCCTGACGAAGCGCATCAGGAGCAGGGCGTGGTTGAGGGCGTGGTACTGCATCCCGGGGATGAACATCAGCTGGAAGCCGAAGCAGGTCTCATCCTTATAAATCCCGTAGGCAGGCACAAAGCGTGTCCATCGCAGATAGACCCCTTCGTTGGCTACAGGGCATTCCGGGTCATTCCAGCCTTTGACACCGTTGCGTCCGCACCAGTCGAAGAGAGTCTCCATATATGGGGCTCCGAACTGCTCGAACGGGCGGTTGGTGCCGTGCCCGTAGCTGACGTTCGTACCCATCCACAGGCACTGCCCGCTGTAGAAGTTGGAGGTGAAGAGACCGGAGAAGTCGGAGAACGGAGGTATTGTCCAGGCCATGAGTTCCCTGTTGACAGGCTCGGCCGCAGATGAGATGATATGGAGCGGGAATTTCGCGCCGAGCTCGCTGTAGAACATATTGGCCACCTCTCCGAGAGTAAGGCCGTGGCGGTGGGGAAGTCCGATGATGCCCAATGTGCCTTCGATCTGCCTTCCGGAAGGATTGACCCTGTCCACGATGAAGACAGATATCCCGGAGCCGGAGACCTTCAGAAGCTTGAAGAGGTTGAAGAGCAGCGTGGTGTAGTTGCTGTAGCGCGACCCTACGTCCTGCAGTTCGATGACCAGGGCGTCAACCCCTTCAAGATGCGCCGCGTCAATGGATGTGGTGACTTCGACAGTCTCCGTTCCGCTTACAAGGGTGCCGTAGAGCGAATGCTCCGGGGTGAATATCCTGACCAGATTGCCACGGCGGGCGAGCGATTCGAAAAGATATTCGCCTCTGTCCGGATGCCAGGCGGCCTGGTTGCACAGGACTGCCACCCGCCCCTTGGCGAGTACGTTGTCACTCTGTTCGAGCAGCGGTGTGGTGCGGAATGAAAACATAGTGTCGTCTCCTAATTGTCTTTCTTGTCTTTCTTTTTTTTCTCTTTTTCCTTTTCGGTCTCCTCGAACTTCACGGGGCCTATGTTCTTCATCAGCTTGAGTATCTGGCCCTGCCTCCTGAGCATATATGCCGAAGGCTTCACGGAGCTGTACTTCAGTGGGTTCGGAAGGGTGGCGGCCACCAGCGCGCACTGGCTTCTCGAAAGTTTGGCGGCAGTGGTGTTGAAATTGTATACCGCCACGGCCTCGGCTCCGTATATTCCCGGTCCCATCTCGATGGAGTTCAGATAGACTTCCATTATTCTCCGTTTGCCCCAGATGTTCTCTATCAGGAAGGTGAAATAGACTTCCAGCCCCTTTCTGAACATAGAGGACTTCGGCCAGAGGAAGACATTCTTCGCAGTCTGCTGCGAGATTGTGCTCGCTCCGCGGGGTTTCTTCCGTGTCTTGTTTTCCTCTCTTGCCTGCTTTATCGCCTTGTAGTCCAGCCCGTTGTGCTTAAGGAACAGATTGTCTTCCGAGGCTATTACCGCGCAGGGCAGCTCTTTGGATATCTTTTCCAGCGGAACCCAGCGGTGGTGCCAGGTCAGTTTATCTCCGGCCTTCTTCTGCTCGAAGGTCCGGATGACCATCAGCGGTGTGACATAGACAGGAAGGTACTTGTATATGAATGTAACCAGCAGTGTCGAACCGAAGAACGCCACTGCCAGTATCAGCAGCCACTTCCTGATCCAGCGCCACATTTAGCCGATGACTTCGATGACCTCGCGGGCAAGCGCTTCGGCCGTCTCCTCTGCAGGCGCCTCTGCATAGATGCGGATGATAGGCTCGGTGTTGGAGGCACGGAGGACGAACCACTTGCGCTCCTCTTCGAAGTCGATGCGGAGACCGTCCATCTTGTTTGCCGCTGCACCTGCGAAGTGCTTCTCCACCTTGTCGAGAGCATCTGCGATCTGGGCAGGGTCGCTCATCGCAACTTTGTTCTTCGAGACGAAGTAGTCAGGATATGTAGCGCGCAGTTCCCTCGCGGTGAGCCCCTTGTGGGCGAGATTGCTGAGGAAGAGTGCGACTCCTATCATTGCGTCGCGGCCATAGTGGAGGTCAGGGAAGATGACACCGCCGTTGCCTTCACCGCCGATGACTGCGCCCACTTCGCGCATTTTTGTGGTAGCGTTGACTTCACCCACCTTGCAGGCGTGGTAAACGCAGCCGTGCGCTTCTGTCACATCGCGCAGTGCCCTGGATGAGGAGATGTTGGATACTGTAGGCCCCGGACGCTGTGAGAGGATGTAGTCCGCCACTGCGACGAGTGTGTACTCCTCGACGAAAGGCCTGCCGTCTTCGCAGATGAATGCGAGGCGGTCTACGTCAGGGTCGACTGATATTCCGAGGTCAGCCTTGTTCTCGACGACAGCGTCGCAGAGGCTCACGAGGTTTGCAGGGAGAGGTTCCGGATTGTGGGCGAACTGGCCGTCGACAGTGTCGTCGATTGCTATGCACTCCACGCCGAGGGCCTTGAGAAGTCTCGGCATAATGATGTTGCCAACAGAGTTGATGGCATCGAGGACAACCTTGTAACCCTTGCTGCGGATGGCTTCCACGTCAACGAGCGGGTTGGCGAGGATTGCGTCTATGTGCGCCTGTGTGAAATCCTTGCGCTCGACGTGGCCGATGGCGTCGACATCCACGAAGTCGAATTCTCCGCTCTCGGCGATTGCCTGGAGAGCCTTGCCCTCTTCGTCTGAGAGGAACTCGCCCTTCTCGTTGAGGAGCTTGAGGGCGTTCCACTGCCTCGGGTTGTGCGATGCGGTAAGGATGATTCCGCCTTCAGCCTTCTCGAATATGACTCCGAGTTCCGTGGTCGGGGTCGATGCCAGCCCGGCGTTGACCACATCAATCCCGCAGGCTGTCAGAGTGCCTGTGACGATGGCGTCAACCATCTCGCCGGAGATGCGCGCATCACGGCCGACAACGACTTTGCAGCGGCTTCTCTCAGGAAATTTGTTCTTCAGCTGCTTAGCATAGGCAGCAGTGAATTTCACGATGTCGATAGGGGTGAGGGCATTGCCAGTCTCGCCCCCTATGGTGCCTCTGATGCCAGAGATGGATTTGATGAGTGTCATATTTTGAACTGTTTTATCCGTTTTTTTTCTAACTTGCAAAGTTATTAAAAACTGAGTCAAATATCAATCAAATACCGACAATGAAAAGAATCGCAATTGCACTGGCGGCACTCTGCCTTCTCGCAGCACCGCTTTCGGCCCAGAACTCCGGCGACCTCCTCAGCAAGATAGGCTCGATTATGGGCAGTTCATCATCCGAGCAGAAGGAAGGCTCCGGCCTCGGCTCTGTGCTCGGCACCATCACCGACATCATCAAGGGCAACACCCTCACCAAGGAGACCTTTTACGGTACCTGGAAATATACCGGCCCTGCAGTGAGCTTCAAGAGCGACAAGGCTCTGGCAAGCATAGCCAGCGCCGCTGCACAGGGAACTATCGAGAAGAAGCTCGGCACCTATTTCCAGAAAGTGGGCATCACAGAAGGGATGTTCGGCTTCACCTTCAATGAGGACGGTACGATGACAATGAACTACGGCTCGAAGACCTTTGCCGGGACCTGGTCTTACGACGCGGAGAACGCCAAAGTCACCCTCAAGCTCAAGCAGCTTCTCAATATAGGTGTAAGCGCCTATGTCGACAAGTCGGGCGACACTCTGAGCCTTGTCTTCGACACGACTGCCGTGATGAAGATCATCAAGTCCATCAATTCAGTCTACAACAATTCGACCCTCTCGACCATCGCATCCATACTGAACCAGTATGATGAGATGTATGCAGGTTTCAGACTGAAAAAATAATTTTGCCATTAAGAGAATTATTTCTACTTTTGCCGTCCCAAACAAGGCAACAACTAAAAACACAATAAAATGAAAAAAGGAATCCATCCCGAATCCTACCGTCTTGTAGCTTTCAAGGATATGTCAAACGAACACGTGTTCATCACACGTTCCTGCATCAACACTAAGGAAACCATCAACGTTGACGGTGTCGAGTTCCCGCTTGTAAAGGTCGAGATCTCCAACACTTCACACCCGTTCTACACCGGTAAGATGAAGCTCGTCGACACTGCAGGCCGCGTGGACAAATTCTACAGCAGATACGGCAAGAGGAACAGCAAGTAGTTCTTCAAGGAATAAGAAGAAGAGGATGCCCGGAAAGGCATCCTCTTTTTTTTACTGCAGTTTCGAGTTGTGGCAGACGAGCGGTTCGCGGCAGTCTCCGTGCCAGTTGTGGAGGCCGTTGCCTAGGCAGTCGCGGTAGGACTTGCAGCCGGCGCATCTGCCGGTCCGTGTCCAGGAGCGGTCGCGCATATCCTGGAAACGGGTGTTCCAGACCTCGAAGAGGTTGTCTTCGTAGATGCTGCCCTGCGAGAAGCGGTCCCTGTCAATGTTAGGGCAGGCGCAGATGCGGCCGTCAATCAGCACTGAAGCGATGTTGATGCCTGCGTGGCAGAAATAAGGCGCACTGCGCACCTTGCGCTCGTACCGGCCGACATAGCCTTCGCAGCTGAAGGTCACGTTCATAGCGCCTCCAGCCTCCCGTTTTGCCTTGATGAACTCCATCAGGGCGCGGAACTGCCCGTCGGAAAGCTTCATAAGCGGGTCATCGGCGGCCCTGCCGATAGGGATTATGGTGAAAAGACGCCACTGCCTGACTCCGATGGAGGTCAGCAGTGTCCATATCTCTTCAAGCTGGTCGAAGTTGCGCTGGTTGACGCAGGTCACGACATCCATATTGAGGCGCCTGTCAGCGGAGGCGATCCGGATGGCGTCCAGGGCGCGGCTGTAGCTGCCGGGGCGGCCGCGCATCCAGTCGTGGGCCTCGTCCAGACCGTCGAGGCTGATGGTCAGAGCACCCATTCCCGAAGCCATCAGGCGGCGGTGCATCGCTTCATCGTAGAACCAGCCGTTGCTGACGGCACCCCAGGCGAAGCCGCGTTTCCTGATCTCGCGTCCGGCCGTTTCGATGTCGGGGCGAAGCAGGGGCTCGCCGCCGGTCAGCACTACGGTGAATCCTTTGTGGATCTCCTTGCGGGGGATTGTGTCGAGGGCTCCGAGAAAATCTTCGAGCGGCATATCCCTGTGACTGCCGGGCGCGGTGCAGTCACTGCCGCAGTGGCGGCAGTGAAGATTGCAGCGCGTGGTGCACTCCCAGAACAGATAGTTGAGTTCGTGCACCTTTGTCTCGTTGGACCTGAAAAACCTGAAAAGGAAATTGCGCAGCACTTTATTATGCGTTTTCTCCCTCTTCTATGGCTGCTTCCAGTACAGGGGCTTCATCATCCTGAGGCTCTGCGGTCTGGATGACGGTCTGTCCTTCAGGCTCCGGGGCCGGTTCTTCGTAAAAACCTTGTGGCGGACCGTAGCAGGCTGTCACCACGAACAGCGCGCTGGTGACTGAAAGCCCTTTGAGCAGGTTGTGAAAGAATTTTCTCATCTTGTCAATGCATTAACATTCAAATTTAGGAATAATTTCCAACCTATTAACGCAGGAATCGTGATTTTGTTGCAAAATGCAGCAGGAAAACTGCAGTCCGCCGAGGCGCAAAGCTATAGATAATCCTTTGTTGCTGTTTCGATCGCAGGGTTGAGGTCCAGAAGGTGGGCCACCATCCTGTCGCTGAGCTTGCGGCTGAGCCTTACGCTGATGAACTGAACCCCCTTTTCGTGGATGAGGAGATACCTCAGGCGGCCTTTCTTTGTGACGCAGAAGGTAATCTTGTCGATATCCGCTATCTTCATCGGCCGCTTCCTGTTCTCAGGAGCGGTAAGGGTGCCATCCTCATCATCCACAACGCACTTCGAGGTCTTGTACATTGTGTAGAAGGATGAGGCGTAGAACACGATGTAGAATATGAGCATCGCCGACTGGAACAAGGAAGACCTGTCATTGCCTGAAGAATCGGCCTGCGGCCAGCCTGCAACATAGAAAATGTAAGCTGCGATTGCCAGCACAATGAATATGCCGGTGAGCCACCCCATCAGCTTAGGGTTCTGGGCATTGGAATAGACAGTTTTCATCAGGGGCCTCCTTCGAGGTCAAAGTTACACATTTTTGTTGTACCTTCGCAAACGGACAACACAAATCCGGCACACGCTATGAACCTCCGAAGATTCCTGACAGCACCGCTCGCGGTCCTTATCGCAGCCCTGACCTTCAACCAGGCACTCTCAGCCCAGAACCGCGCCGACAGACAGAGCCTCGAGGATGAGAACTCATTCTCGATGATCCTGCTCGGCGACCCGCAGGGCTATGTCAAATATGACCTCAACCAGCCTCTGCTCGAACTCTGCACAGCCTGGATCGCAGACAACGTGGACAACCTCAACATCAAGGCCGTCCTCTGCACCGGAGACCTCGTCGAGCAGAACGAGAACATAGTGATGGACCGTTCGATGCTCAACCAGACAAGCCGCGAGATGTGGGAGAGCGTATCCCGCTCTTTCGCCCGCCTGGACGGAGTGGTCCCGTACATCATCGCCCCCGGCAACCACGACTACGGCTACAGGCGGTCAGAGAACACAAGGACCTGCTATCCCGAATATTTCCCGTTCGAACGCAACCGCTGCTGGCGGGACATCCTCGTGAGCGCCTGCCCTAACCGCAACGGTGACATCACAATCGAGAATGCGGCCTTTGAACTCGAAGACGCCGCCTGGGGGAAGATGCTGGTGATCACCACGGAGCACGCTCCCTGCGACGCCGTCCTCGACTGGGCGCGCGACCTGATCAACAGCGAGAAATACAGGAACCACAAGGTGATTTTCATCACACACAACTACCTCAGGGAGAAGAGCGCGGACTTCGTGGAGAAGGTGGGCTACAAACTTGCGCCGTCCAACAGCGGGAAGCAGATATGGGAGAAGCTCATCCGGGACTCGCACAACATTATCCTGACCATCTGCGGCCATACCGGACGCCCGGCAGAAAACACCTGGAAGGGCGGGCCTGACGACTGGAGCCTGAGCTGCGCATACCGCTGCGACACGAACCCTGACGGAAATCCGATCCACCAGATGATGTTCAATGTCCAGGTTCTCGGAGGAGGCTGGGAAGGGAACGGAGGCGACGGCTGGCTCCGCATCCTCGAATTCAAGCCTGACGGCAAGACAATCAGCGTCAGGACCTATTCCCCGCTTTTCGGCATCTCGCATCTTACCAAGCACCTAGCCCACCGCACAGGCGCCTGCGACCAGTTCGATATGGTGATCGGAGACTGATTCTCAGAGAAGGAAGAAGAGGGCGACGCCCGCAACTGTCACCACTGTTCCGAAGATCTCTTTGGCGGAGATTTTCTGGTGGTGGATAAGTGCATACGGTGCGATGATGAGCACCGGGGTGAGTGCCATCAGAGTCGAGGCGATCCCCGCCTTTGCATACTGCACGGCCATCAGTGAAAGCGACACTCCGATAAACGGCCCGAAGAAGGTGGTAAGGAGAGCGAACAGCATTCCCTTCCTGTCCCTGACGGCAGATGAGACCTGCCCCATCTCCTTCCTCAGGCGGAGAATCAGCCAGAAGCCGGCGAGACCGGCCACGGCGCGGATGAAAGTGCCGGCGAAAGGCATCGCTCCGGCAAAGGCGGCCGGGGCGTCCGCAGGAACGCAGGAGGCATAATGGTCCATCCCTATCTTGCTGAGGACAAGTCCGACACCCTGCCCCACACCTGCGCCTATTCCGAAGAGGACGCCCTTGAGCGGGAGTTTCAGAGTCAGTTTCCTTGAACCGTCCTGCCGCACGAGTATTGTGACGGCGATGCCGGCAAGGGTGACGGACATCGCGACCATCGAACGCCAGGAAAGCGATTCTCCGAGCATCAGCCAGCCCGCTATGCCGGCCACAGGCGGGGCCAGCGTCATAAAGAGCTGCCCGAAACGGCTGCCGAAGACTATATAGGAGTTGAAGAGGCAGTAGTCGCCGAAGACATAGCCAACAATGCCCGAAAGCGCCAGCCAGAACCAGGTCGGACCGTCGGCATAGGCAGGGAAAGGTTTTCCTGCCACAATCCAGAGGAACGCCGCAAGAAAGACCAGCGACAGTGCCATCCTCAGCAGATTGAGCGGCAGGGAGCCGAGGCGGCGGCTTGCCGTATCGGCAAAAAGAGCCGTCGCTGTCCAGGAGACAGCGACGGCCAATGATATTATTTCACCAAGATATTGCATTCTATCTGCTCGTCTGAGCGCCATAGCCGGCCTTCGCGCCGAAGAGCTTCATCGCCTCGTCGAATCTGTAGCGGTTGCCGTACATAGAGACACGGTGGATCTCAGTTCCGGTCATATTCATTCCGTGGGCGCTGCGGTAGAGGTTGGCGCCTGAGTTCGGATTGAATGAAGACGATTCGTCAAGCACCTCGAGACCAGCGAAGCCCTCGAGATAAGGTGCCCACACCTTCTCGACAAGAGGGTCTGTCGTTGCGAGGTCACGGTTGCCGTCGATGTTAGGGATGGTCTTTTCGGAGACGTCGTCGAAGCGGTTGACCATCACGTTGGTCCACTTTCCGCCACCTGTAGCAGGAAGCTGGAGGTCGGCGGCATTCATAAAGAAGTAATTGTCATACAGATTGGTGACTCTCTTCGCCTCGATCACGACGTCCGGTCCTGAAAGGGCGTGAGTGCGTGCTACTGCAGCGTAGTTGTTGCAGAGGAAGACATTGTGGTGGACATCGCCGCTCACCTTGCTCATGAACTCATAGCCGTAGCCCATATCCTCCATAATCTTGTCGCGGCACCAGCTGAAGCCCACAGTGTTGTGGTGGAAGTCAACGTGGGAGCGGTAGCCCTCCTTGTCCCAACCGTCAACGCGGACTGCAGAGTAGCGGCAGGAGATGAATACATTGTTGCAGATTTCAATCTCACCGCAGCGGGTGTTGATCTGGATGCCGAAGTAAGGAGCATTGAGGAAGAGGCAGTTGCGGATAATGAGGTTGCCGGCAAGGGCAGCATCTGTATGGATCATCTGGTGTGAGAGCTGGTCGCTCGGGTTGTCGAGCATACGGCCTGTGTCCACTCCCTCGGGGCTGCCGGTGGCAGGGTCCGACGGGTCATAACGGAAGTAGTTGTTCTGGTTGCCGTAGTCCATCATAATGCCGTCGATAATAAGGGTGCCGCCGACTGTGTAGTTTGTATTGTCGAGCTTGCTGATGGTGATAAGCGCCTTGCTGCCGTTGGTGCCGTTCTGTGCGCCTGTAGGCTGCATCATAGTGATATAGGTGAACGGGTCGCGGCTCGAGAATTCAGAGTTCCATCCTCCCTCGAGGGTGATGAAGTTGCGGATCTCGATATAACCGGCGTCAAGGTAGCCGAGGTAGTTGCCTTCGGATACGCGGACAACAGCGCCGTTCTCATTGTTTTCAGCGATCTTGTCGAGGACTTTCTGGATATCCCTTACAGCAGTGGAAGGGCTCTTTCCGTCAGCACGGTTGCTGCCGGAGGTCGCACTCACGTAATATGTAGGACCGCTGCCGGGCTTGACGCCCTTTGATATCTTGTCAGCGACGGATGAGGCCTGGCCGCCTGAGGTTGTGGTGGAGGCTGCCTTCTTTGCAGCATCACCCAGTTTCTTGAGCAGGGACTGCGCGGATGCGTCCGTCACGAGGAAGAGCGACAGCATCGCGATGATTGTCAGTGTCTTTTTCATCGTATCTTATGGTTTAATGTTCTGAATTGTAAAGATATCTCTTTTACTGTATATTTCAAATAATGTCTTTCATCGTGCCGAAAGTGTATCCACGCTCGACGAGGCCGTCGACGATCTCCCCGAGATGCACGAACATCCTGTCCTCAGGGTCGCGGTTCGGATAGGACATCGGATGGGTGAGGATGAGGCAGCCGTTGAGCGTGTGTTCAGCCTCATATTTCCAGAGGCTCTCAATCATCATCTCAACGGACTTGTAGTTGCGGGCCCCCTTCGAAGTCCAGTCGCTGCTGGTCACGAACCCCGGGGTCGGTCTGAGGAGACGGTAGCCGGCATCACGGTACATCTCCGCATAGGCTTGGTTATAGGTCTCGTACGGAGGGATCATCCAGTCGAAGTCCTTCTTCTCAAGCCCCAGGGCCCTGAGCTTCGCCTCGACGGATTCGAGGTCGCGCATCAGAGAATCCCGTGATACAAGGTCACGGCCTCCCTCGCAGAGGAGCAGGTGGGCGTCGGAATGGTGTGAGAGATAATGGCCTTCGTCCACAATCCTGCGGACCGCCTCCTCATACTTCGGCTCGCTGAAGCATACTCCAGTCGGGAAGAACGAGCCCTTGACCCCTTTCTCCTTCAGAATGTCCAGCACCGGGACGATGCCGTCGAAATTCTCGAAATACCCGCTGTCAGCCTGGCTGAAGTGTGCGGTGAAAACCAGATATACCACATTCTTTGTGGTGTCAAACCGTGAGATGACGCCGCACTCGTCGGCCTCGAAAGGTGTCGGGGACGCAGCCGGCCGGCATCCCTGGATGAACATCGCCGCAACAGCAGCGGCAAGGATAAGCGTATTTTTCATATCAGCACCGGATTCAGTAATTTTCCCCTAAGTTACAAAAAAGAAACACTCTGCCGTCATTGTCTGACCCTTGCACTGAAATTCCAGTCTAGGCCCGGCTGCGGCTGTTGTTGACGAGGATGACGCCGGAGACGACGAGCACGGTGGCGACTATTTTCTGCCAGGTGATGACGTCGAGGCCGGAGGCGATGGCCACCACTGCGGCGATCATCGGCTGAAGGTAACTGTACATACTTACTAGGGTCGGCCTGATGTTCTTCTGGCCGATCGGAATCAGGAAGTATGCGATGAAAGTGGCGCAGACAATCAGGAAACCGATCTCCCAGCATACATTAGCCGGAATCCCGGCAAAGTCTGTCTTCATCAGGTCCCCGGCCGAGAACGGCAGCGAGCATATCAGCGCCGAAAGGAATATCCACTTCATGAATGTGATGACGCTGTAGCGGGCGATGACAGGACGGAAGATGCCGAGGTAGGCTGCGAAGCTCAGGCTGTTGAGCAGCATCAGCACAATGCCCCAGGGCGAAGTCTTAGTCACTCCGTTGCCGCTTATCACAGAGTTGAATATCAGGAAGAGGACACCTGTGAAGCTGATGGCGACGCCTCCTGCCTTCTTGAAGGTGATGGGCTCCTTGAGCGCCACCGCCGCAATCAGCATAGTGAAGACGGGGGAGAGGGTGCTGAGGATCGAGGCGTCGATGGCCGTTGTCATCGTGATGCCTTTCAGGAAGGTCAGCTGGGTCACAAGGAACCCGATGAGGGAGGCTGCGACAATCTTCCAGAAATCCCCTCGCGCCACCTTCTCCTTAGGCATAAAGAGAGAGATCATCCAGAAGAGCACCGACGCGCCGGCCGCCCTGAGGGTGAACAGCGCGATGGGTGAGATCATTCCGCAGTTGGCTATGTCCTTGCATATCACTATGTTCAGCCCGAAGATAGTGTATGCGCCGAAAGCGGCCAGATGCCCGGCCAGTCTGTTCTCAGATGCCATCCTGCCTGATAACTTCTGCAACAGGGATGCTTACGCTGGAGCGGCTCCAGAAATTGTGGAGGATGGTGACAGTGGCAGCCTTGTAGTCTGACTCTTCAGCCTTGTAGATGTTCGGCACCGCAGTCTGCGGGTTGACGTCCACCAGCGGGAACCAGGTGCTCTGGATCTGGATGCGGATGGAGTGGCCCGGAAGGAGATAGTGGACAACCTCAGGCATAGAGAACTGCAGCTTTTCGCGATGGTTCGGCCTGAGGAAGCGCGGATTCTCGAAACTGTGGGCGTAGCGTGCGCGGAAGACATCGCCTCGGATGAGCATCTCCTTGCCGTCCGGGGCCACGTCGAGGACTTTGACGATGAAGTCCAGGTCTTCTCCGGAGGTTTTGTAGCGCAGGTCCACGTCGACCGGTCCGCACAGGAACACTGTATCTTCCACTGCAGGATAGTCGAAGTTGACGAACGCGGTGCTGTCGTCAACGAAGTTGTCGGCCATATAACTGCGGTCGCGGACATTTGTCTTGGAAGGATGCAGGTAGCGCAGCGGCTTCATAGGGTCGGAGACATAGCTGCTGGAGCGGCTGCGGCCGTTCTTCAGGCGGAGCTTCATCATCTTGAACGACGGCATCCTGTCGAGCTTGAGGGCTTCCCAGTGGCCTTCGCTGTCAGAGAAGGAAGGTATAAGGTTCACTGCTGCTGGCTTCACTGGAGCACCTTCTAGATAGTGGGCGAAGAAAGGATACTCGACCTCCTCGAAGAAGAAGTCGGCAAGCCCTTCGCCCCACTGGAACTGGCCGAGACCCTTGTAGTTCACACTGGTCCAGGCTCCGTGGATCCACGGGCCGTTGAGGTAGTAGGTCTCCGTCTGAGGGGAGTTTTCCAGGAGCGCACGGTAGGTCTCCACTGCACCGTAGCAGTCCTCCGCGTCGAACACTCCCGCGACTACGAGCATCGCCGGCTTCACGTCTTTGATGTATGGGAGCGGAGTTACGGATTTCCAGTATCCGTCGTAGTCCGGGTGCTCGATGATGTTGGTCCAGAACGGGTAGTAGCGGGCGAGGATGGAGTCGTTGCCGACAGCGTGGATGATTTTGTTGGTGGTCAGAAGCTTGTAATAGTAATCGAACTTGCTCTCTCCGTAGTCGATTCCCGGGTCATACGGCTCCTCGGCGTTGGCCTCGCGGCTGGAGAAGATGAACTGGCCGAAATCGTCGGTGTCAAGGAGCATATAGGCTCCGTTGTGGTGGATGTCATCTCCGATGAACCAGTCGCCGATAGGGGCCTGCGGAGAGGCGGCCTTCAGCGCAGGGTGGCCGCAGAGGGCGGCTGCTGTGGAGTAGTAGCCCGGGTAGGAGATGCCGCATATTCCGACATTGCCGTTGTTCGGAGTGTTGTGGATGAGCCATTCGATTGCATCGTAGGCGTCAGTGATGTCGTTGACATCCCCGCTGAAAGGACGGATGTTCTCATAGACCCCCTCGCTGTGATGGCGTCCGCGGACATCCTGGTAGACGACGATATAGTTGTGCTTCGTGAATTCCCGCATCTCCCCTGTGAAGAGGTCGGCGCTCCTGAATCCGTCACCGTACGGCGCACATCCGTAAGGGGTGCGGCGCATAATTATCGGCCGGCCTTCACCGCACTCCAGCGGCTGGTAGATGGTGGTGTGAAGTTTGATTCCGTCGCGCATCGGTATCATAACCTCCCGCTTGAAATAGCCGTTTTCTACTGGCGCAGGCTGGAAGATGCCGTTGTCTGCCGGGCTCTGTGCTGAAAGAGAGAGGGTTGCCAGCAGCGCTGTGAACAAGGTGGATAAGAAGCGTTTCATATGGTCAAAGTCTATTTTCTGTCAGATTCGATGAGTTCGAGAAGGCGGTCTATGGCCTCTTCCTGAGGGATCCCCCTAAGTACGGGCTCCTTGCTGCGGTAGAGGGTCACGTGGCCGCGCCCTTCTCCGACATAGCCGTAGTCGGCGTCAGCCATCTCGCCGGGGCCGTTGACGATGCAGCCCATCACTGCAATCTTCACTCCCGCAAGATGCGAGGTGCGGCGCTTTACCTCATTGAAGGTGCTCTCGAGATTGTAGAGGGTGCGTCCGCAGCCCGGGCAGGCAATGTATTCTGGCGATGTGAAGCGGCGGCGGCAGGCCTGGAGAAGGTTGTTCCGGAAACCTTCTGCCTCATCAGCCTCCAGCGGCCTTCCGGCGATTCTGCAGCCGGAAAGGTCGATGTCGTCGATTCTCTTCGCCAGCAGGTCAGGACCCCACAGGCAGGATGCCTTTATGATGAACCCGTTCCAGTCGGAGGCCTCTACGGGCTCACGGGGATCTGCAATTGCAGAGAGTATCTCCCGTCCTGCAGCAATCTCATTCACAGGGTTTTCGGTGAGAGAGACCCTGATGGTGTCACCGATGCCCTCCCTGAGCAGCGATCCGATGCCTACGGCGGACTTGATGCGCCCCTGGTCGCCGTTGCCGGCTTCAGTGACTCCCAGATGCATAGGGAAGAGCATCCCGAGTTCGTCTGCCATAGCCTGATGGAGCAGACGGTACGCCTCAGTCATCACGATGGTGTTGCTGGCCTTGAGAGAGACAGCCACCATCCTGAAATCCTGCCTGCAGCACATCCTCAGCCATTCCATCACCGCCTCCTTCATCGCCAGCGGAGTGTTGCCGTAGAGGGAGGTGATGCGCTCACCTAGCGAGCCGTGGTTGAGACCGATGCGGATTGCGGTGCCGTTGCGGCGGCAGAGTCCGATCAGTTCGTCGAACTTCTCGCAGGCGACCTCGTGCTGTTTCGCAAAGTTGCCCGGGTTGATGCGGACCTTGTCCGCCACAGATGCGGCGGCAAGCGCCACGTCGGCTGAAAAGTGCACGTCCGCAACAAGAGGCGTCATTATCCCTTCAGCGTGAAGGCGGGCCTTTATCCTGTCAAGCGCCTCGACCTCACGCAGTCCCTGCGTGGTCAGGCGGATGATGTCAGCACCCGCTTCCGCCATGGCCCTGCACTGAGCCACTGAGGCTTCGACATCATCGGTCGAAGTGTTGCACATTGTCTGGACGGATACTGGAGCCCCGCCTCCGATCGGGAGACGGCCGGCTATGTTGAAAGATACTTTTTCTACCATAAGTGCACGAACAGCGAGGCGCTGAACATTATGTTTGTCGGATAGGTGAACATCCAGTAGATGTCACTGTACTTGTTTGTATGGTACATACTTGCGAAGGACCTCTTGTAGCATCCTTCCAGCTGGATCTCGAAAGGGTTGAACACCACCGCAATGCCCGCACCGCCGACGATGCCGTAGTCATAGCGCTGGTCGTATCTGTCAAATCCGCCCTCCCTGTCGGTGGAAAGCCGGTATCCTCCATAGGCACCGACGTCCACCAGGAGCCTGAATATTGAGAAGTCTATCTTGAACTGTGAGATTAAAGGCACTTCGACCATTTCGCAGATCTCCCCGTAGCCGGAAAGCTCGGAGGCGTAACCTTCGTATCCGTGCTTCAGCCCTGTCTGGAGGCCGAAGTTGAAAAGCTTGTCCCAAAGCGCGTGATAGTAAGTGTAGAGCACTGATATGTTGTTGTAGGTCAGGACTCTTGATTCCCTGAGGCTCGGCTGCGTCGATATTCCGCTCAAGTTGACTCCGTATTTGACTCCGACCATATGGATGCTCTTGAACTGCTTCGGAGGGGCGACCGTGTCGATCGACGCGAAGTCATCGGGCATCTCTGTGATGAAGGAATAGTCCTGGGCGCGTGCAGTGAGAACTGTCAGGAGCAGCGCCAGTGAAACGATTGCCTTTCTCATCGGAAGAGTTCTCCTATGTTAATGGTCTGCTCGATCTCAGAAGACTCCGGGATACTGATCACCTGAGTCTCAGGAGTGTCACCGTAGAAACGCACCTTTTCCGGCTGTCTTCTCTCCAGCAGGTTCCCGGAGTCCAGATAGCCGTTTCCGTTGAGGTCCTGGGTCATTCGGATCTTATATTCTCCCGCTGCAAGATATTTGAACACAACCTTGCCGTCCCTGTCTACTTTTTCGGATCTGACGGCGTTGCCGTTCTTTGCATCAGTCAGGTCGAGGATGTAGATGTTGTCGACATTCCTGACATCCACTGTTATCGTGCTGAGAGTCTCCGACTGCGGAATCTGGAACTTGACCTCCTCCTTGCCGTTCCTCAGTCCGTCGAGGTTGACGAATGCCCCTAAAGGAAGGATGAAGGAGTAGTCATATCCCTTTACCATCGCCTCCTTCGGCTTGAGGATGTATGCCCTTACATCCTTAGGGTCATTCTCCATAGTATATTCCTTGATGAACTCCTGCCCCTTGGCGTTGGCCATCTTCAGGACTATGGAGTCCCGGATGATCTTCACGATCGGGGTCGCGCAGGAGATTCTGACACCTTCTTTCTCAACGGTCTCGTTCTTGACGTCGACAGAGAGCTTGAAGACAGTGTCGCGGGCCTGTTTCGGCTTGCTCTTTCCGGCAGGACCCGGCAGGGAGGCCGTGGCTGCATCTTCATCTTCCTTGACGGGGAGAGACAGATTCTCGACTGCTTCAGAAAGGTTTCCCGTGGAGTCGGTCTTCATATAATTGAGCCTTATGAGGAGACTGTCAGGCAGCCTGTAGTCCACATTGAACCAGAAGTCGAGGCTGTCGCGTGTCTGGTTGTACTGAGTGATGACCTTTTCGGGGTCGATTCCTGTGAACTCGATGGAGTTTATCCGGACATTGGCGGCGCTGAACTTCAGGAATGCGCTCTTGTTGGTCTTGCGCCCGCTGTTCTGAAGATACTGCACCGACTGCAGCTCCTTGAAGGTGTTGAGGGTGACCATCGGCACGCGGGCCTTGCATTCGAGGGTGTCCTTCATCCTGAAAGACTTCAGTTCATAGATAGAGTCGCGGACCACGGCTTCAGGTGTGAAGAGTGAGTCGCAGAATCCTATCTGGTCGGTGTCCGGGTTGTATCTGTAGTCCATATCCTCATCCGTGTAGGCGTAGATTCTGTACGGTACAGACTTGACTGCGCGTATGGTGAAGAAACCCCAGTCATCCGTCTTGGCGGCTGCGTCAGGATACTCCGTGAAGCAGAGAGAGTCCGGGTGCTCACATCCCCGGTCGGCGTAGGCCGCCACCAGCATCCCCTTTACAGGCTGCAGGGTCTGGTTGTCCGACACCGAACCGGTGAAGTAGACCGAATCGATGGTCTCTCCGGTCGAGAAAGTGTAGACAAGCCTGTCAGCAAGGTTGCCTTCGTTGTTGTCAACGAGCGCGTTCCCGAAATCGATGGTATATGTCTGGTTCTCCTTGAGAGTGTCCTGGAGAGTGACCACAATGTTCTTCCCCTTGACCTTCGCTATCGGGCGGCGCCTGGTAGGAGGGGAAAGGAGTATGTCAGTGGCGGTCTTCACGACAGTGTATTCGTCATACAGGATGGTGACTTTCCCTTCTGTGACGGGGAACGAGGTTGTCCTCTCTTCAGGCGTGATTTTCAGCAGCACAGGGGGCAGTGTGTCCTTCGGACCTCCGCTCGGAGGCGTCGAGGTGTTGGCGCACGAGTGGCTGAAAAGGCAGCCTGCCGTGAACAGTATCAGCAATATGGCGGTTATCGCAGTTCTTCTCATTTCATTCTCAGTTGATTTCAGTTCTGCTGACAGTCTCGATGCCTCTGATCTTCGAGATGGACTTCATCATCTTCTCGAGGTCGTCAGTGTTGTGGAC
The DNA here is from genome assembly GCA_045599325.1 of Bacteroidales bacterium. Lineage (GTDB taxonomy): Bacteria > Bacteroidota > Bacteroidia > Bacteroidales > UBA932 > Cacconaster. The sequence goes on from JAZRVT010000015.1 coordinate 45,477, forward strand.
ATAGAGGTCTATGGTTCCCTCAAAGATCTCGTCGTGCGCCTCGATCGTGATGCGCCTGATGTTGACGCCCAGCACAAGGGAGATGACACGGGTCACGTCGTTGAGGATTCCGACGCGGTCGATGCCTGTCAGCGAAATCCTTGCCAGATAGGACATCATGAAGTGCTTGCTCCATTTGGCGGAGATGATCCTGTGCCCTTCCTTGGATGCGAGTCTCACGGCCTCAGGACAGCTCTTCTTGTGTATGGTCACAGTGCCGTCGTCCTCGCGGAATGCAACTACATTGTCGCCCGGGATAGGGGAGCAGCACTCGGCGATCGAGAATGAGACGGTGCCCTCCTCGGGGTTCTCCTCCAGCATGAACTCACGCTTCTTGTCGATGTTGTCGCTGGCCCTCGGGTTGAGCAGTTTGATGCCCCACATCTGCACGCTCCTTCTCTCGGTATTGGTCTTGAGCGCCTTGTCGAGGTCAGAGAGGTCGATGAGCCCGACGCCTATCTTGTTGTAGAATTCATCCTTTGTACCTGAGTTGTAGTAGGCGCAGAGCTTCTTGATGACGCGGCTGCGCTCAGAGATGTTCCTTTCGTCAAGCATACTGTCAAGCAGATGCATTCCGTCCTTGATGGCGTTCTTCTTGTCAGCCTTCAGGAAGTCCATCACAAAGTTGCGGGCGCGACCTGTCTTGAGGAAGTTCATCCACTCGCGCTTCGGCGAGCCGCTTTCGGAGGAGATGATCTCCACCTGGTCGCCATTGGAGAGCACATATGAGAGCGGCACCAGCTTCTGGTTCACCTTGGCCGCAATGGCGTGGTTTCCGACTTCGGTATGGATGCTGTATGCGAAGTCAAGTGCCGTGGCCCCTTTCTGCAGGCTTCTGGATTCTCCTTTCGGCGTGAAGACGTAGATGTCGGACATTATCAGCTCATTCTGGAACTTGTCCAGGAACTGCGCGGCATCGATTTCCGGGTTCTCGAGAGTCTGTCGTACCTGATTCAGCCAGTTCTCTATCTGGCTTTCGCTCTCGTTCGGGTTGCCGGCGTTCTTATATATCCAGTGGGCTGCCACTCCGCGTTCTGCAATGGAGTTCATCCTTTCGGAGCGTATCTGGACCTCGACCCAGTTGCCGCTTGCACTCATCGCTGTGAGGTGGAGCGCCTCGTAGCCGTTGGCCTTCGGCTTGTCAACCCAGTCACGGGTGCGGTCAGGCTTGTATTTGTAGAGACCGGTTATCATTGCGAAGATGTACCAGCACTGCTCTCTTTCAGTGTAATCCTGACGTGCTTCGAAGATTATTCTGACTGCATAGATGTCAAAGATCTGCTCAAACGGGATATTCTTGGTATTCATCTTGTTCCAGATTGAATACGGGGTCTTCAGCCGTTTGAGTATGGTATATTTGTAGCCGGCCTTGTCCAGTTCTGCAGCGATAGGGGTTATGAATTCTTCAATCGCCTCGGCTTTCTCCGTCATAATCGAGTTGAGCTTCTTCTCGATGTCCCGGTATGCGTCAGGCTCACGGTACTGGAGCCAGATGTTCTCCATCTCGGACTTGATGCTGTAGAGACCGAGCCTGTGGGCGAGCGGGATGAATATGTACATTGTCTCGCTGAGAATCTTGTCACGCTTGTATTCAGGCATGAACTGGATGGTGCGGACATTGTGGAGGCGGTCTGCGAGCTTTATGAGGATGATTCTGACATCATCGTTGAGGGTGATGAGAATCCTTTTGAAATTCTCCGCCTGCAGCGAGCTCTTGCCGCTCCGGCTTTCATTGTCAAGTGCGGTCTTGATCTTTGTAAGGCCGTCCACCAGCGATGCGATCTTCTCTCCGAAGAGCCTCTGGATGTCCTCGACAGTGTATTCGGTATCCTCCACCACATCGTGGAGCAGGGCGGCGCAGATCGATTTGCAGCCGAGGCCGATCTCATCCACAACAATCTTGGCGACTGCGATGGGATGAAGCATATATGGTTCCCCGGAACGCCTCCTGACATCCTTGTGAGCCTCGTTGGCAAACTCGAAAGCCTTGAGCACCAGCTGGTACTGCTCTTCATCGGCGCAGCGTTTACGGCTTGCGGCCTTCAGACCTTCGAATTCCCGGTCGATAAGTTTATAGTCTTCTTCAGTAAACATCAGCACTCTTGTTTTTCCTGATCAAACCTGCCCGCCTCACCGAGACCGCGCTCCCGGGCCTCCAGTACGTCAACTTGGGTGAACCCGCGGGACAGGGTGGCCCCATAGAGTATTATCTGCCAGCATAGGTTCATCCAGATCATAAAGAGTGGAATGAAGGCCAGAGCACCGTAGACGGCGTTCAGGCGGGTGACCATCAGCTGGGTTCCCAGATAGAGATATTGAAGGCCCACGAACAGCGCGCCGGCTATCAGGGCGGCCCTGAGAGCTGATCCGTAGCGGACGCGGGTCTGCGGGATGAACTTGTACATTGCCGAAAGGGCCATCGCCACGATGCCGTAGAGGGCGAGCCAGAAGAGGTTCGTGGTTATGAAGCTGAATGCCCCGAGCCTGCCGTCGATCAGCCCTATGAACCTGACATAGTAGATCCACCCGGAGAGGAAGAGCACCAGCACGAACGGCGTCATCAGCATTATGCTGAACCATAGGAGTATGCGCTTCCAGAGCTTGCGTGAGTTGCGGACTCTCCATATCCTGTTGAACGCCGTTTCGATGTTGATCATCAGCCAGAGTATCGTCCAGACGAATGCACCGAAGGAGATCCATCCGAAGAGTCCGCTCCTGGTGGTGTCCACAATCTTGGTGGCGTATTTCATTATCACGTCTATCAGCTGGTTGCTGGTCGGGAAGGAGGCGATCAGGTCGGTATAGAGGATCTCGTCCAGGCCGAAACCTTTGGAGACGAAGAGTATCACCGCAGCCATAGGGATGAAGGCGAGGGTGGTGAACCGGCTGAGGGCTATGGCCTCGCGTCCGATGCGCCCGTTGGTGAAACCTCTGAAAGAGAGGATCACGGCCTTGAGATATCTCGCGCCGCGCTGCTTCGCCTTGCTGAAGGTGCTGAAGTCGAGCACCCAGAGGTCCTTTGTAAGGAACCTCACGATGCTCAGGACCCACTCCTTGATTCTGGCGAAGAACAGTCTCATATCCTATCCGTTGACTATATTGTAGAATTCCTCTTCTGAAATCACTTTTATGCCGAGCTTTTCGGCCTTCTTCATCTTTTCGGGACCGCTTTTCTCACCTGCGAGCAGATAAGTGGTGTTTCCGCTGACGGAACCTGAGTTCCTGCCGCCGTGGGCTTCGATCAGCGCCTTCATCGCTTCGCGCGAGATGGAGAAGTTGCCTGAAATGACAATGGTGGCACCTGCAAGCCGGTCTGAAAGACGGGAGGCGGCACCTTCCGCAACTTTGAACTGCAGTCCGCAGCTGCGGAGCCGTTCCACGACATCCCTGCCTCTCTCGGAGGTGAAGAAGCTGCGGATTGACTGCGCCACTGCCGCCCCGATGTCCTCGATCTGAAGCAGTTCCTCCTCCGAAGCCTCCATCAGCGCCTCGACCGAACTGAAGCGGCGCGCGAGAGTCTTGGCTGTCTGCTCTCCTATATGTCTGATGCCGATGGCGTAGAGCACTCTTTCGAAAGGCACGCTGCGGCTCTTTTCCAGAGATGCCAGGAAGTTCTCAGCGGATTTCTCCTGCCAGCCCTCCAGAGTCATCAGCTGCTCCTTTGTCAGACTGTAGAGGTCCGGGATGTCGGAGACCAGCCCTTTGCTGACAAGCGCCTCGACCGTGGCGTCGCCTGCGAGGATGTCCATAGCCTTGCGGCTGCAGAAATGGATGAAGCGCCCCCTGATCTGCATCGGGCATCCGAACCGGTTAGGGCAGTAGTGCCTTGCCTCGTCAGCGTCCCTGACAAGCGGCGTCCCGCAGTCGGGACAGAATTCAGGGAATGCGGGAACTGATGCACCATCGGGCCGTCTGGACTTCTCCACGCCAGTGATCTTCGGAATGATTTCACCGCCCTTCTCGACATAGACCCAGTCGCCGATGCGGATGTCCAGCAGGTCCATCTGGTCCTTGTTATGGAGCGACGCCCGCTTGACGACAGTGCCTGATAGCGGCACCGGGTCGAGGTTCGCCACCGGAGTCAGCGCCCCCGTGCGGCCGACCTGGTAGTCGATGCTGCGCAGCTGCGTGAGTGCCTGCTCCGGGCGGAATTTCCAGGCGGTGGCCCATCTCGGGGACTTCGCTGTCATCCCCAGCTGCCGCTGGAGGTCAAGTTCGTTGACCTTGACCACTATTCCGTCGGTTGCGAAAGGAAGCTCCTTCCTTGCCGTGTTCCAATACTCAATGTAGCCTGTCACTTCGTCGGTGCCGGAGGCGATGCGGCTGTAGGAAGAGGTCGGAAGACCCCACGACGCTGCAGCGGCGATCGCTTCGGAGTGTGTCCTGAAAGGCAGGTTCTCGCCGAGCATATGATAGAGTACGCAGTCGAGGCCGCGCTCCTTCATCTCTTCAGGGTTCTGGAGCTTCAGACTGCCGGAAGCTGCGTTGCGCGGGTTTGCGAAAGGCTCGTCGCCGGCCTCCGCGCGGGCGGCGTTCAGGCGCTCGAAAGAGTCGAAAGGCATATAGATCTCGCCCCTTATCTCGAATTCTTCCGGTATGTCGTCACCGTGGAGGGTGTGCGGGATGCTCTTGATGTGGACTACATTGCGCGACACGTCGTCGCCCTTGGTGCCGTCACCGCGGGTGAGTGCCCTGACCAGCTGTCCCTTCCTGTAAGTGAGGCATATTGCGGTGCCGTCGAATTTCAGCTCGCAGGAGAAGGTGCAGGCGCCGCCTGTCAGCCTGTATATCCTGTTGCTGAAGTCCTCCAGCTCCTCGAGGCTGTAGGTGTTGCCCAGAGAGAGCATCGGCCAGCGGTGGGCCACCTGGACGAAGTCGGATACCCCGCCTGAAGCAAGGTCGCTGCCCACGTGCTGCGTAGGGCTGTCGGCGGCCGCGAATTCAGGGAACATCCTCTCGAGCCCCTGGAGCTCGCCCATCAGCAGGTCGAATTCGAAGTCGCTGATGGAAGGGGAGTTCAGCACGTAATAGTTGCGGTTGTGCCTTTCGAGTTCCTGCCTGAGGAATCCGATTCTCTCCTTAGCCGCTGACTTTGAAATTTTTGCCATATGAACCTGCAAAGTTAATAATTCTTTAGAACGGATATCCGATGCCGAAGTGAAGCGCATAGCCGTCCTTCGCAAGCCATCCGGAAGGACCGCGCCATTTCTGTACAAGAGGGTCGTATGCCTTGAAGCCCAGGTCGAGCCTGATGAGGATGAGGTCGAAGTCAAGCCTTGCCCCGAGTCCCCAGTCGAGGGCGGAGGTCCTGAACATATCCTTGACGGAGAAGACGCCTCTGATGTCGCGTTCCCCGGCCTCGGACGACTGCCCGCTTATGTTCCAGATGTTGCCGGCATCTGCAAAGAGGCATCCGTTGAGTTTCCAGACAATCGGGAACCTGAATTCGACATTGGCTTCGAGGTGCATGTCTCCTGACTGGTTGGCTATCGTGAAACTGCTGTCGCGCGGAGCCGACCCCGGACCCACTGACCTGGCGTGCCAGCCCCTCAGGCTGTTGGCGCCGCCAGCGTAGAAGAGCTGCTCGAAAGGCAGCGCCATCGAGTTGCCGTACGCATAGCCGAGGCCTGCAAGCGCCCTGGCGGCGAAACCGAACCGGTTGTCCTTGCCGAACCTGAGGGTGCGCACCGCCTGCAGCTCGCCCCTGGCATACTGTGAGTAAGGCAGCCCGAAGAGGGTCTTGCTGCCGTCCTCGCTCTCATTGTAGATGCCTGCACCGTTGAGTATGCTCATCAGGTTGCCGGCAATATTGACCTGGAGGCGTGTGTAGAAATATGAGGTTTTGGGGTTGATTGACGAGTTGGTGGTGTAGTAGAAGGAGCCGTTGCCTCCGAAGTCGATATGGCTGTTGAAGGAGTTCTTCAGGTACGGGTCGGTGATGCCGGAGAAGAAGGTGGAGTCCACCCTGCTGCTCACATAGCTGAGGCTTGCCGGATTCCACTGCGCATAGAACCTCCTGCTGACATTCCAGCTGTAGCCGTATGAACCGTTGAAGATGGAACGGACATATTCGGCCCTGTTCTGGTAATTGTAGTTGACCTGTATGTCGGTGCGGGGAAGGTTGACGTTGTCGTGGAGCAGGAAGAATGACGGGGACCAGGGGATGCTCAGCCCGGAGGTCACGGAATATTCAGTGGCACGTGCCGGGTCGTGGAACTTGAACTGGAAGTTGCCGCGGAACCCTACCGAGAGCACCTCGCTTCCTCCGAAGATGTTCCTGTGGGTGTATGAGATTGCCGGAGCCACACCGAAGAAACCGGTGGAGTTGAATGAACCTTCGAGGTTGAGCTTGATTGCCTGGACTTTCGCCGGGGTGAGCAGGATGTGGCAGTCCACCTTGGAGGAGTCATCTTCCGACTGGCGCAGCATAACGTTGACAGAACTGAAGAGCGGGACACTCGTGAAGCGTTCGTAGGTGGTGTTGATGTCCTTCTCGCGGTAAAGGTCGCCAGGCTTGAGCTTGTTGAGACTGTTGATGAATCCGGGGCGCACCTTCATTCCTCTCTGTGGGGTGACGGCGACAGTCCCAAGGGTGTATTTGACGTGGGGCCTGGCATTGGTCTCCGACTCGTTGCGGGTGTAGTCCCTGATCTTTACGAAGAGGTCGGCCTGGCCGGGGACGCGGGTGGTGTCTGCATAATAGAAGAAATAGTTCTTCGAGAATCCCCAGTAACCGTTGTCCCTGAACATCTGAGCCAGGCGTTCGCTTTCGGTCTCAAGCGACTCCTGGGAGAGCCAGTCACCCTTGAAGATAGTGAAATTCGCCGAGTCCGCCCTCATCAGGGCGGCCAGGTCCGGGTTCTCCACGAAGAAGTCTATGCTGTCCACAGGGTAGCGCTTGCCGAGAGTGACATCATATTCCACAGAGGTCTTGCGCTCCTCAGTAGTCGTCCTGGATTCGATCCTGTTGAAATACCATCCCTGATACTCGAGGTGGCTCAGCATACTCTTGACGGATGCGTCGACGAGCGATGGGTCGTAGGCGACAGGCGCCTGGCCGAGCTTCTCGCAGAACCTGTCCCATCCGCTGGCAGTGCCGTTGCTCCAGTTGTAGACATAGAGGAACGGGTTCCAGTGGCCGATGAAGTAGTTGTTCGGCTTCTGCTTTATATAGGGCTCCAGGTTGGTGGGAGAGTATGTCCTGTCGTTTTCAATGGTGATCCTGTTGCTGTAGAGCAGGGTCTCGTCTTCCGCGAGGGTCGAGGTCGTGGAGCATCCCGCCGCCAGCAGCGCCAGCAGGAGCATCAGCACCGTCAGAAGAGGCCACCTGGCTGTCATAGTCCGCGCCTCCTTATCTCGCTGCAGGTGATTGCGGTGGCCACCGCTACATTCAGGGATTCGGAAGTCGGCCGTCCGCCGCAGAACGACGGTATTGTGACCCTGCTGGTCACAAGCGCCCCGACCTCTGGCGAGATGCCGTTGGATTCCGAGCCCATCACGATTATCGCATCAGCCGGGAGCTCCGCGCTGTAAATGTCAGTGCCGTTGAGGAATGTCCCGATCACAGGCCTGCCGGAACTGCGGATCTCGTCCGGAAGGCTGCAGTATCGCCAGCTGACGCGGAAGATGGCGCCCATCGTGGCCTGGACCACTTTCGGATTGTAGATGTCAACGGTGTCTTCCGATGCGATGATGCTCCTGATGCCGAACCAGTCCGCGAGGCGGATGATGGTGCCGACGTTCCCCGGGTCGCGGAGCGAGTCGAGAGCAAGCACAGGACCTTCGCACAGGGCCTCTGCCTGCCTCTTCTGCCGGATGACGGCAAGCACAGGGGAGGGGGAGGAGAGACTGGAGATGCGGGACATCGCCTCTTCGCCGATCTCGGATGTCCTGAACACCTTCACGACCTCGAAGCCGGAGGCAAGGGCCTCGGCGACAATTTTTTCGCCCTCGGCCACAAAAAGCCCTGACTCATCGCGGAACTTCTTCTGCGACAGTGACCTTATCTCCTTTATTTCGTTCTTTGAAATCACCTATCTGTTGGAATACATCTCTTCGTAATACTTCTCGTACTCTCCGCTTGTGATGTTGTCCATCCATTCCTGGTTGTCCAGATACCAGCGTACGGTCTTTTCGATACCCTCCTCGAACTGGAGTGAAGGCTCCCAGCCCAGCTCGTCCTTGAGCTTGCGGCTGTCGATGGCGTAGCGGAGGTCGTGTCCGGCGCGGTCTGTCACGAATGTGATGAGGTGGTCGCTGTATCCTTCAGGGTTGCCGAGGATCCTGTCCACTGTCTTGATGATCACCCTGATGAGGTCGATGTTCTTCCACTCGTTGAATCCGCCTATGTTGTAGGTTTCGGCGATTCTGCCCTCGTGGAAGATGAGGTCGATGGCGCGTGCGTGGTCTTCGACGAAGAGCCAGTCGCGCACATTCTCACCCTTGCCGTAGACAGGCAGCGGCTTGCTGTGGCGGATATTGTTGATGAAGAGCGGGATGAGCTTCTCCGGGAACTGGTAAGGACCGTAGTTGTTGGAACAGTTCGTCACTATAGTCGGCATTCCGTAGGTGTCGTGGAAAGCGCGGACGAAATGGTCCGAGGCTGCCTTGGCTGCGCTGTACGGGCTGTGAGGCTGGTATTTTGTCTCCTCGGTGAAGAGTGTCCCGTCGAATTCGAGGGCGCCGTACACCTCGTCGGTGGAGATGTGGTAGAAGCGCTTGCCCTCCCATTTCTCCGGAAGTGACTCCCAATAGAGCTTTGCCGCCTGGAGCATGCTGAGGGTTCCCATCACATTGGTCCTTGCAAAGGTGAACGGGTCCTTGATGGAACGGTCGACGTGGCTCTCTGCAGCGAGGTGGATCACACCGTCGACCTTTTCCCTCTGCATAAGGGCATAGATAGTGTCGAAGTCACATATGTCCGCCTTCACGAAGGTGTAGTTAGGTCTGTCCTCTATGTCCTTGAGGTTCGCAAGATTGCCTGCATAGGTGAGATTGTCCACATTAATGATGTGATAGTCAGGGTATTTGTTGACAAAGAGCCTGACCACGTGGGAGCCGATGAAGCCGGCTCCGCCGGTAATTATGATATTGCGTTTCATAGTATGACGGATTATGCTATAACTTACAAATTTAACACTATTTTTTCATTGTTGGAAGCGGCCTCTGTTACAAAATTGGAATAAAAAGAGTACTTTTGCGAATGTAAAACCGGACAGAGACAATTATACCACATACAATGAAAGATTCGATTATTATTTTGACAGGCGGCGGACCTGCTCCCGGAATGAACACAGTTGTAGGAACTATCACCAAGGCATTCATTGCCAAGGGTTACAGAGTGCTCGGCCTTCACGGCGGATATCAGGGTCTCTTCTCGCCTGAAGCAAGATATGAGGAACTCGACTTCGTCAAGGCCGACTCCATCTTCAACCGGGGCGGTTCATATCTGATGATGAGCCGTTACAAACCGACTGCCGAGGATTTCGAGAAGAACTTCAACCTCAAACTTTTCACAGAGAACAATATCAAGCTCCTCGTCACAGTGGGCGGCGATGACACGGCATCCACGGCAAACCGCGTGTCAAAGTTCCTCGAGGCGAAGAACTACCCGATCCACAATATCCACGTTCCGAAGACCATCGACAATGACCTTCCTCTTCCGATGAACACTCCGACTTACGGTTTCAACTCAGCGAAGGCCGAGGGAACCCGCATCGCGACCACCGTCTATGAGGATGCCCGCACCTCCGGCAACTGGTTCATCGTTTCAGCGATGGGACGCAGCGCAGGCCACCTTGCACTCGGCATCGGCGCATCCTGCCACTATCCGATGATCATCATCCCTGAGATGTTCAACAAGACAGAGATCAGCGTTGACAAGATCATCAACCTCTCCATCTCCGCAATCGTCAAGCGCAAGCTTATGGGCATCATCTACGGCGGCATCGTCGTTTCAGAGGGTGTCTTCCATATGCTCAGCGACGAGCAGCTCAAGGCAACAGGTGTCAAGTTCACCTACGACGAGCACGGCCACCCTGAACTCGGCAAGGTCTCCAAGGCACAGCTCTTCAACGACCTTCTCGAAATCAAGTTCAAGGAGCTCGGAATGAAGGTCAAGACCCGTCCTGTCGAGATCGGCTATGACATCCGCTGCCAGAGCCCTATCGCTTACGACCTCCTCTACTGCAGCCAGCTCGGCTTCGGAGTCTACGAGCTCTTCGCAAAGGGCGAGACCGGATGTATGGTCTATGTGGACACTATGGGCACAATCAAGCCTCTCTACCTCAGGGACCTCCAGGACCCTGAGACAGGCAAGATCCCACCGCGTCTCGTCGACATCGAAGGCGATATGGCACAGGGCATCTACAACCATATCGTCAACTACATCACTCCTGACGACTACGATGCTGCGGCCAAGTATCTGCCGAATCCGGAAGATTACGATTTCCGCAAGATTCTCAATTGGTAGGGAAGACAGTCATATACCAGCTTCTTGTAAGAGCCTTCGGCAGCCGAAAGTGCACGCCCGGAGGCTCTTTCGAGGTTAATGGGAGCGGCCGCTTCGCTGACATCGGCGATGTGGAGCTCAAGCGCCTGAAGAAGCTCTCTGTGGGGGCTGTCTGGTACACTGGCGTCATCTCCCACGCGACAAAGACCCATTTCGACGGTGTCCCTGACTGCGACCCGTCGATTGTGAAGGGTGAGGCAGGCTCTCCGTATGCCATACGCGACTGGTTCGACGTGGACCCGGCTCTCGCCGAGGATCCGTTGCGGCGTATGGAGGAGTTCGAGGCCCTCGTCACCAGGACCCACAATGCCGGGATGAAGGTGCTGATAGACTTCGTTCCGAACCACGTGTACCGGGAGTACAGCGGCTTCTTCAACGACAGCAATTACTATCTTCTGGACGACAGTCTGCATCTGCCTGCCTCGCTGGGCTCAGGTTATGTGGAGAATCCCGCACGTGCGACAGGGAACAATGTGTTCCACGCCTGGCCGTCCGAGAACGACTGGTACGAGACCGTCAAACTCAACTACGGCAGCCGGGGCACCTGGGACAAGATGCTTGAAGTGCTGCGTTTCTGGGTGGCGAAGGGGGTTGACGGATTCCGCTGTGATATGGTGGAATTTGTGCCGGCCGAGTTCTTCGCCTGGGCCATCGCCGAAGTCCGGCGTCAGGCACCTTATACTATGTTTGTGGCCGAGGTCTACGACAAGTCGAACTACCGCCGCTATGCGGATGCGGGTTTCGACCTGCTTTACGACAAGTCCGGCTTCTACGACACTCTGCGCGGCATAGTCGCAGGCAGCCTTCCTGCATCGGCCATCACCCGGCAGTGGCAGGAACTCGGCGATCTCCAGCCGAGGATGCTCAACTTCCTGGAGAACCACGACGAGCAGCGTGTTGCCTCCGGTTTCTTCGCCGGCAGCGGCAAGCGGGCCTTTGCCGCGCTTTCAGTCTCCCTGCTCTTCAATACCGCCCCGTTCCTTGTCTATTTCGGCCAGGAGTACGGAGAGAGAGGGATGGAGAGCGAAGGCTTCAGCGGTCCTGACGGCAGGACCTCCATTTTCGACTACTGCACTGTCCCTTCTCTGGTGCGCGCCCTGAACGGAACTCTGACTGTGGACGAAACGGTGGTCTACAAGGAATACTGCAGGCTGATGAGGATTGCCACTGCGGATGCTCTCTTCTCTGAAGGAGCGACTTACGACCTTATGTACGTCAATCCGCTTTCCGACCGCTTTGACCCTTCGAAGCAGTTCGCCTGGATGCGGTCCCACTCCGGCGCGGCCATGGTGGTGGTCGCCAATTTCTCTGACACGCCTGTTTCAGTCGAAGTATTCATCCCGCGGGCAGCTTTCGAATTCGCCGGCATAGATTCAGGCGACCGCACTGTCAAAGTGAAAATCGGCCCGAACGACTATGCCCGGACCGATGTTTCCCGATAAATAACTTTGAACGCTAGTTCAGTATGAGGACAAATGCAGTCAGAGCTGCAATGTCCTTCTTAAGCGTCGCCTTGTTGAGGTTGAAGCTGTAGATGTCGGTATAGACCGGCCTCTCTTCAGGGAATGTGGCCCCCCGGACAATCTGATAATTTCCGAGAGGTGCGAGATACGGGGTGATGACCTCGCTGATTGACTTGAAGAACTGCGGCTCGTCGTCAATGACGAATGTGCCGGTCGCGAGAGAGTCGACACTCTGGAGTTCAAGGTCGAACAAATACATATCGCCAGGTCTGCCGGCGTTCCGGACCTCTTTCCTGCCGTTGTAGAAGACCACCCGCACAGGGCTTTCTCTCCTGACCTTGCTTTGGTTCAGGGTCCTGATCATCTCCACCGCTGCGGTGCAGGCGGTCCTGTCGCTGATGTCGGCGGTGATGAGCTGGATGTTGTTCTTTGTCTTGCCGTGGCCTTTGATCTGGGCGGCGAGAGCGCTGGTCCCGTTCTCATCTTCGACGGACCAGATATCCTTGATGCCCTCTTTCGCAAGGGTCAGCGTAAGGAAGTCGTAAGCCTTTTCCCCCTGATATTTCTCTATGTCGCTGCCGGGTAAGGCGCTTTCTGAGATTGCTGTGTCATATCCTGCGATGATCTCTTCAATTGTGACCTTCCTGCAGGAGATTGTCGCGGCTGCTATGAGCGCGAACAGAAGGATTCTTTTCATTATTCTGCGTTTGCTTGATTTCGTTTTCCAAAAATTGCGGTTCCGATTCTAACAATTGTCGTGCCTTCCTCGACGGCTATCGGCCAGTCTTCTGACATTCCCATTGAGAGGGTGTCGAACCCCTCGAAGGCGGGGATTGAGCGGAAAAGGTTTGCCAGTGTGCGGAACTCGCTGCGTACCAGCTCCTTGTCGTTGGTGAAAGTGGCCATTCCCATAAGGCCGCGGAACCTGACAGAGGGCCATTCCGAGTGCCGGCTGATGATTCCGGCGACCTCTTCGGGCAGAAAGCCCTGCTTGCTCTCCTCGGATGCGATATGGACCTCAAGCAGGCAGTCGGCGATTCTGCCGGCCGCTCCGGCTGCGTTGTTTATGGCGTTCAGGAGCTTCTCGGAGTCAACGGAGTGGATCAGAGATGCATAGGGAAGCACCATCTTGATCTTGTTGACCTGGAGGTGTCCTATGAAATGCCACTCGATGTCCTCCGGCAGGGATTGCGCCTTTGCCGCGAGCTCCTGTGGACGGTTCTCCCCGAAAGCCCGCTGGCCGGCAGCGTAGGCCTCCATAATCGCTTCTGAAGGCTTGTATTTTGAAACTGCCACCAACTTTACTGTTGATGGCAGCTTGCCGTTCAGGTTTTCTATCTGTGATTTTATGCTCACTTGAAAAACTTATCTTTTCTGGTTCCTCATCTGCTCCTGCTGGATCTTCTGAGCAGCCTCGAGCCTCTGCTGGAACTTGGATTTCTTCACAGGCTCCTTGGAAGAGGTCTTTTTCTTTATCTGCTCGTAGATCTTGTCCTCATCGACAAACCATTTGCGGATCGCCCAGTTCTGGCCGATGGTGACGAGGTTCGAGAGCATATAGTAGTAGCTCAGACCTGCGGAGAGGTTGTTGCAGACGAAGAGCATCATAATAGGCATCAGCCAGAGCTGCATGAAGTTCATTCCCGGCATCTGCTGGTTTGATGCGTTCTGGGCGAGGGTCATCTTGGAGTATCCCCACATAGTGACCGCCATAAGGAGGGCGAAGAGGGAGATGTGGTCGCCGTAGAGCGGAACTTTGAAACCGAAGTCGAGGATGGAGTCATATGCACTCAGGTCGTGGCACCAGAGGAATCCCTGCTGGCGGAGCTCGATGGATGCCGGGAAGAAGCGGAACATCGCCCAGAGCACCGGGAACTGAAGCAGGATAGGGAAGCATCCTCCCATCAGGTTGACGTCGGCTTTCTTGTACAGCTCCATTGTGGCCTGCTGCTTCTTCATCGCATCGGCCTCTTTAGGATATTTCTCGTTGATCTTCTGGATCTCAGGCTGGAGCACCTTCATCTTTGCGGATGACATATAGGACTTCCAGGTGAGAGGGGAGATGACCAGCTTGATCATCAGGGTGAGGATCAGGATAATGAGTCCGTAGTTCGCGATTGACTTGTTGAGCCAGTTGAAAACAGGGATGATGATGTAGCGGCTGATGGTTCCTATGACCTTTCCTCCGAGCGGGATGATCTTCTCGAACTTCTCGCCGTAACTCTTCATTGTGTAGAAGTGGTTAGGACCGAAGAAGAAGTTCATCGGGATGGTGAAATCAGCGTTGCGGTTATCCACCGGAAGCTTCATCTGGGCGGCAGACTGCATCAGGCTGCCGTCCGGCTGGTTCTCGGGATAGAACTTGTTGACGAGCTCACCTGCAGGGAATCCGTTGTCAGCCAGCAGGATGGCTGAGAAGAACTGCTGCTGGAAAGCAAACCAGCGGATTGAGGAACTGAAGCTTTCACTTCCCGACTCCTTGCGCTGGCCGATGCGCTTCACCTCATCGCCTCCGTTGTAGCGGTATGCCACTCCGGAGTAGTTGCGCTCATTCTGATAGCCCTTCTCGAGGCGCGGCACGTCGAGAACCCACTTGAGGGTCATCTGGCTGGTGCGGCTGTCGAGAGCCTTGTCCATACCGACGAAGTGGAGGTCGTACCCGACCATATAGCTGCCGGGCGCCAGTGTGAAGACGGCGTCCATATATGATTCTTCGGCGAAAGCGAGCCTCATCGTGACGGATGTGTCAGTCTGTTCTGCCATCTGGAAATCCAGGTCGCTGGTGTTGACCCACTGGTCCGCGTTGATCTCGAGGTCGAAGAGGCTCTTGTCCGGGCGGACGATGACCAGCGATGCGCTGTCGTATGTGTAGTAATCCTTGATCAGCACTTCGTGCGGCTGTGCGCCGCGTGAGCTGACCGTGAACTTGATCCTGTCGTTCTCAAGGGTGTAGAACTCCTCCTCTGCAGGGGCTGCGTCATAAAGGTAGCCGTATTCTCTGGTGGAGTCGGCGGCGGCAAGCTCATCTGCTACAAGTGCAGCCTGCTCCGCATCCAGCGCTGATCTGTCAGACTCTGCAACGTTGAGGGCCTCCACGGCTGCGAGAGAGTCGCGCACACGGGCCTCCGCCATCTGGCGCTTGTCAAGCTGCCTGGTATTGTACCAGCTGAAGCATAGCAGGATGATGCCTATCAGCGCAAAACCGATTACGCTGCTGCTTTTCTCGTTGCTCATCTGCTATTCCTGGTCAAATTGCTTGTCAAAATCCTTGATCTTCTGCTCGAGTTCGGCAAGTTCCTGCTTTGCCACGTCAATCTTCTTGTTAAGCTCTTCAAGCAGGGCCTCGGCATTCTTGGACTTGGAGAAGAATCCCATATTGTTCTCCCAGGTCTGGATGTCCTGCTCCTTCTTGAGGAATTTCTGGACGAGGCGGTCCCTCTCAGTGCGGACGGCCTTCTCGGCTTTGCCGTATGCACGGCTGCCGGCCTCCCTGAGGTCACCGAACTTCTCGCTGATGGCGCTTCTGAATGAATCCTGAACTCTGGTCTTGTCGCGGAATGGAACGAATCCGATGGCGTTCCAGCGCTCCTGGAAGTCGCGGAGAGCTTCCTTTGCATCCTTTGTGCCGTCGTCGACGAAGGACTTGATCTCGTCGATGAGGGAAAGCTTCCTGCTGAGGTTGTCGTTGAACTGGGAGTCCTTGTCCTTCATCTGCTTGTCGCGGTTGTTGAAGAACTCGTCGCAGGCTGCGCGGAACCTCTTCCATATCTGTTCGGATTTCTTGCGTGATACCGGACCGATCTCCCTCCACTGCTTCTGGAGCTCGACAAGTTCGTCAGCGGTCTTCTTCCACTCTGTGCTGTCCTTAATTGCCTCGGCCTTCTCGCAGAGGGCGATCTTCTTTTCGAGGTTCTCCTGCATCTGGTCCTTGAACCCTGTGTAGAAGTCTCTCTTCTTGGCGAAGAATTCGTCGCAGGCTGCGCGGAAGCGGTCGTAAACCTTCTGGTTGTCCTTCTTGGATGCGAAGCCTATCTTCTTCCACTCTTTCTGGATCTCCTCTATCTGCTTGGAGAGCTCGTTCCAGGTGTTGGAATCCTTGATATCCTGCTTTGCAAGGGCCTCGACCTTTTCGCAGAGGGCAGTCTTGGCCTCGAAGTTCTCCTTCTGATTGCCTTTCTGGCTCTCGAAATATGCCTGATGCTTCTTGTTGATGACTGCCGTTGCGGCCTTGAAGCGGTCCCATATCTCATTGCGCTTGTCCTTGCTCACCGGACCCAGCTCCTTCCACTGCTCGTGCAGCTTCTGAAGGGTGCGGAACGCCTCCACAGGATTCTCCTCGCTGTCGAGGGCCTCGGCCTTGCGGCAGAGCTCCTCCTTCGCCTCGAGATTCTTCTTGAAGTCGAGGTCACGGAGTTCCTTGTTGATCTTGACATAGTCGTAGAACATCTCGACATAGTGCTGGTAGGTGTCGTAGGTGTCCTTCATCTTTGCCTGAGGCACCGGGCCGGTCGCTCTCCAGCGGTTCTGGATCTCGCGGAAGAGAGGGAATGCCTGGCTGAGGTCATCCTGCTTCTCGACGAGGGCTTTCAGCTCCTCGATGAGCTCCATCTTGTCGCGGTAGTTGTCCTCCTTCTTTTTCTCGAGGTCCTGGACAAAAGCGGCTTTCTTAGTCTTATACTGTCCGTAAAGATTCTTGAACCCTCTTTCGATCTCGGCAAAAGGATTGACTGAAACCGGCTCCCCGGCTGCCTGGCTTTCTGCCGCCTCAGCCTCTGCAGGCGCTTCGGCCTCCGCTGCAGGCTGTTCAGGCTGCGGCGCGGTCTGGTCTATGCCGGAAGCGATCTTCTCCTTGCGGAGGTTCTTGTAGAACGCAGCCTTGATGGCCTCGGCGTGCTTGTAGAGTTTCTGCATGTCTTCTCCGTCAAGCAGGCTCTTGAAGTCATCCACAAGCTCCTTCAGCCCCTTGCCTGAGAAGTCGAACTTGTCTTCCTGCTTCTCTTCAGGCGCTTCGGCGCTCTCCTGCGCTTCCTGTGCGTTTTCAGTTTCATTTTCCTTAAGGATGTCCTCGACGACGGCCTGAGCCGCGTCCTGACCGATTTCTACAGATTGCTCCTCAGCGGGAACAACTGGTTTAGGATCTTCGCTCATAATGATGCAATTAAAGGTTTGTAAAACGCAAATATAGTCTTTTTTGGGGAAAATTGCTATTTTTGTGATGTAATGAGAATCGATATACTTACAGTGGTGCCTGAACTCCTCGAGAGCCCGCTCGGTCATTCCATCGTGAAGAGGGCGCAGGACAAAGGTCTTGTGGAGATCGCCGTCCACAACATACGCGACTACGGCCGCGGCTTCTACCGTCAGGTGGACGACTACAGCTATGGCGGAGACGCCGGTATGGTGATGATGGTGGAGCCTGTCTACAGGCTGATGGAGGACTTGAAGAAGGAGAGGGACTACGATGAGATAATATACACCTCCCCTGATGGCGAGATACTCAACCAGGGCATCGCCAATGACCTCTCCACCAAGCAGAACATAATGATTCTCTGCGGACACTACAAAGGTGTGGACCACCGTATCCGCGAGCATCTCATAACCCGTGAGATCTCCGTCGGGGACTATGTCCTCAGCGGCGGCGAGATACCTGCGGCCATCATAGCGGATTCAGTGGTGCGGCTGCTCCCGGGAGCCCTCGGCGACGAGACCTCCGCTCTCTCCGACTCCTTCCAGGATGACCTGCTCTCGCCTCCCGTCTACACCCGCCCGGCCGAGTTCAACGGCTGGAAGGTGCCTGACGTGCTCCTGAGCGGTGACCCGAAGAAGATCAGGATGTGGCAGGACGACCAGGCCCTCGCACGCACTAAGGCCCTGCGGCCCCACCTCCTTGAAAAAGAGCACTAATAACCATAAGATATGAAAAAGCATCTCCTCCTTATCGCTGTGGCTGTCCTTGCATTCGGCTGCAGTCCGAAGACCGTTCCCTCCGGCTCATCATCCCCGGCCGGTGACATTGTGATTCTCTATGACAACGATGTGCACTGCGCAATCGACGGATATGCTGCGATGGCAGCTCTCCGCAAGGAGACCGCGTCTCATACACCGTATGTGGCCGCCGTGTCCAGCGGTGACTTCGTCCAGGGCGGGAGCCTCGGCGCAGCGTCAAAGGGCAAATACATTGTCGAGACGATGAATGAGGCCGGATATGACGTGGTCATCACCGGCAACCACGAATATGACTACAGCATCCCGCGTCTGAAGGAGCTTGCAGGAATGCTCGACGCAGAGTTCACTGTCTGCAATCTCATAGACCTCGAGGCCGGCAGCAGGCTGTTCGCTCCCTATGTGATGAAGGATTTCGGCGGGACCAAGGTGGCTTTCGTGGGAGTCGCGACTCCGTACAGCTTCGCATCGTCCACTCCGGCATATTTCCAGAACGAAAAGGGCGAGTATGTCTATTCCCTCTGTGCAGAGAATCTCTACGACGTTATCCAGAACCACGTCAACGATGCGCGCAATGAGGGTGCGGACTATGTGATCCTGCTGACCCATCTCGGCATCGACGTCGAAGCTGACGCCATAAACGCACTGACCATGATTCCGAACATCACCGGTGTCGACGTCGTCCTCGACGGACACTCACACTCCATCATCCCCGGCGAAATGGTGAAGATGAAGGATGGCACCGAGACGCTGCTCACCTCCACCGGCGCACACTTCGAGAACATCGGCCGCCTGACCATCACTCCTGAGGGCAAGATATCTTCCGAACTGGTGAATGTCAGGGAATACGCCAAGTCCGACGCCGGCGTGCAGCAGATCATCGACAGCCTGAAGGCTGAGTACAAGGCTTTGGGCGACAGGCTTGTCGGCGAGACTGAGGCGCTTCTCAGGGCGAAGGACGACAAGGGGGACTGGCTTGTGCGTGCTCACGAGACCGGCCTCGGCGACTTCTGCGCCGACGCTCTACGTGCTGTGCTCGACGCTGACGTCGCTTTTGTCGGCGGCGGTTCCATCAGGTCAAATCTCCCCGGTCCGGGCAAGGTGACATATAATGACATCTACACTGTATTCCCGTTCGAGAACACAGTTGCAAAGGCGGAGATCACCGGACAGCAGCTGCTTGACGTCCTGGAGTTCTGCGTATATGCCCTTCCGGGTGACTTCGGCGGTTACTGCCAGGTGTCCGGTGTCACTTTCGACGTCGACCTCAGCATCGAGAGCCCTGTCGTGACTGACATCAACAAGTCTTTCGTAAGGTTCGACGGCCCGCGCAGGATCAGCAATATGAAGGTCCTCGACCGCAGTGACAACACCTGGAAGCCTGTCGACCCTGCAGCCACATACAAGTTCGCTGCCAGCTCCTATGTCCTGATCAACTGCGGCGACGGCAACTGTGTCCTCAAGGATGTCAAGGCCACTGACACCTACGTGCTGGATGTCCAGATTCTCGAGGACTACATCAAGGAGTTCCTCGGCGGTGTCATCCCTGCCCGCTACTCTGCTTCCGAAGGCCGCATAACCTTCCGGCAATAGCGGCTGGCTACTCTCCGGACAGCAGCTTCAGCGAGTCCGGAGCCTGCAGGCTGTTTTCTTCCGAGCCCCTGCCCGCTGCTGTCACGGGTGGGCACGTAAGGAAAAATTATGATGCTGATGAAATAAAACTGGATTCCCGGCGTTTAGAATGTGTCCTGGATAAAAAAACGTGGAGGTGATGCAGCGTTCCGGGTTGTAATTGCATCTATAGTGTAACTTTGCAAAAATCGTTCGGGAAATGAAAACAAACCCTTCAAACACATCATTCTGGAAACTGCTGGCAATGGCCGTGCTCGGATTCTTCGGGTTCTCCTGCGGACAGCTTGA
The DNA here is from genome assembly GCA_045599325.1 of Bacteroidales bacterium. GTDB lineage: Bacteria > Bacteroidota > Bacteroidia > Bacteroidales > UBA932 > Cacconaster. The sequence continues at coordinate 65,352 of JAZRVT010000015.1, forward strand.
CGAGATTTTTGAAAACGAGGAAAGAGGCCTGCTGATGTATGGCTCTCCGACGATTGACTATACTGTGAACGGGACGGTCACCGATGAGGATGGGAATCCTATCAAGGGAATCAAGGTGATTGCTTTCTGTGGAAGGGAGGACGATTTCACGACCACCACATCAAAGAATGGCGAGTTCTCCGATGCCTTCAATGCCAGTCAGAGATATCCGTCCTATATATTTGAGGATATCGACGGTGACGAGAACGGCGGAAAGTTCTTGAGGGACACTCTCCGTCAGGGAGATTTCACTAAGAATACGACCGACTGGAAACAGGACGACAGGAATCCTTTCGGACACGCCTATGTGGAGGTGACAGTCACAAAGAAGCTCAAGAGAGAGACTGACTGATCCGTGGCGGGCCTATTCTTCAGGCAGCGGGCGGAATCCTTCGCCGAGAATCTCGGAACTGTCTACAATGTTGATGAAGGCCTTCGGGTCGATGGTGTGGATCACTGACTTGAACTTCACGAGGTCGGTCCTGCTGAGAGTCACGTAGACAATCTTGCGTTCAGCCCCCTGGTAGAGACCGTTGCCTGTGAGGCAGGTGCCGCCGCGGTCGAGGTCATTGATGATGAAATCCCTGATTGCAGGGACATTGTCGGTCACGATGAATGCCGTGTAGTAGCTCTTGATGCCTTCAACCACCAGGTCGATCACCTTGCCCTCGATGAATATGAGGATGATCGAATATATCGGGAGGCGGATGTCGTGGAACGCGAAGAATGTGGTCAGGGTGATGCAGCTGTCAACAATCATTACGCAGGTGCCGAGAGATATCTTCGTGTATTTGTTCACGATCATAGAGATGATGTCGCTTCCGCCGGAAGTGGCGCCGGAGCGGAAGATGAGTCCGATGGCAAGGCCATAGATAATGGATGCCACTACGGTGTTCAGGAAATAGTCCGGAACAAACCAGCCGCCTCCGTCGGGGATCTCGACCATTGACAGGCCGTCGACAGGCGCCTTGACAATCTCTCCCTCGAAGATCACAGGGTCATACCCCCAGAAGCTTTCAATGGCGAAGGTGAATGCGAATATGAGCAGAGTGCCGATCACTGTCTTGATGCCGAACTTCGGGCCGAGGATGACCGTACCGATGACAAGCAGCGGAATGTCCATACAGATGGCGTAGAAGCTGATTTTCCACGGCCAGAGGGTGTTGAACACGTTGGCGAGGCCGTATGTGCCTCCAGGGGCCATCCTGTAAGGGTTCACGAACATCACGTCGCCGACTGCGAACAGCAGGCATCCTGCTATCAGGAACAGGTATGCGGTCACTTGTTTTTTGAAATCTGCATTCTTCATACAACAAAGATAAAAAAAGTTTGCGTACCGCAGCGGCACGCAAACTTCATTTTTTCAGGGTGAGGGTTCTGCTACTTGTCAGCGGTGTAAGCGATCATTTCGAGAACCTTGTTTGAATAACCCCACTCGTTGTCATACCAGGAGATGACCTTGACGAAGTTTTCAGTCAGATATACGCCTGCGTTTGCATCGAAGATGGATGTGCGTGCGTCACCGAGGAAGTCGCTTGAGACGACTGCATCTTCAGTGTAGCCGAGAATGCCCTTGAGTTCGCCTTCAGCAGCCTCTTTCATTGCATTGCAGATGTCTTCCTTGGAAGCCGGCTTTGCGAGGTTGACAGTGAGGTCGACAACTGAAACGTCGAGGGTAGGGACGCGCATTGAGATGCCTGTGAGCTTGCCGTTGAGTTCAGGGATGACTTTGCCGACAGCCTTTGCTGCGCCGGTGGTTGAAGGGATGATGTTGCCTGCAGCTGCGCGGCCGCCTCTCCAGTCCTTTGCAGAAGGGCCGTCAACGGTCTTCTGGGTAGCGGTTGTGGAGTGGACAGTTGTCATAAGGCCTGTTACGACACCGAACTTGTCGTTGAGAACCTTGGTGATAGGTGCGAGGCAGTTGGTTGTGCAGGAAGCGTTTGAAATGATTGCCTGGCCTGCGTATGACTTATGGTTCACACCATAGACGAACATTGGGGTGTCATCCTTTGAAGGGGCGCTCATAATGACTCTCTTGGCACCGGCCTTGATGTGGGCTTCTGCCTTCTCCTTTGTGAGGAAGAGACCAGTAGACTCGACTACGTACTCTGCGCCGACCTCGTTCCACTTGAGGTTTGCAGGATCCTTCTCAGCAGTCACTCTGATTTCATTGCCGTTGACCACGAGGTTGCCGTCTTTAATCTCGATTGAACCGTCGAACTGGCCGTGCATTGTGTCGTAGCGGAGCATATAAGCCATATAGTCTACGTCAATAAGGTCATTAATACCGACGATCACGATGTCATCTCTCTTCTGAGCAGCTCTGAATACCAGGCGGCCGATACGTCCGAAGCCGTTGATACCTACTTTAATTTTTGCCATTTTCTATTTAGTTTAAGAATTGAAATTCAACAGTTAACGCTGTCCTTCAGACGGAGTTCCGCCGTTTGGGGAGCGCGCAAATTTAGGAATTATTTTCTTAATTAGTATATTTGTAATCCAATAAATTGATTATGGCAGAAATACGTGAGATACTGGTGACAAACGACGACGGGATTTCGGCTCCCGGAATCAATGCCCTGGCCCATCTGCTGCGCGAATACGGCAATGTGACAGTGGTTGCTCCGATAGAGGCTCAGTCCGGCAAGTCGGCCAGTTTTTCAATGGACAAGATCCTGCGTCTCAACAGGATTTCCGAAGCCCCTGCGGAAGGGCGCCTGCACGCAATAAGGTTTTTTGCATTCAACGGCACGCCCGTGGACTGCGTGAAGATGGGCGTCAACATCTTCAAGGATGAGGGCAGGATGCCCGATTTTGTCGCTTCCGGCATCAACCACGGCTCCAATGCCTCTGCGGCCGCCATCTATTCCGGCACTCTCGGCGCCACCCGCGAGGGGACAGTCTATGACGTGCCGTCCGCCGGCTTCTCGATTGACAGCCACGACACCACTGCAGACCTCTCCGCCGTGCTCAGCTGGTCCCGCACCGTCCTTGACAGAATCTTCGCCCACGGCATCGCTCCGGGGACCTTCCTGAACATCAACTTCCCTGACCTTCCTGCTGACAGGATAAAGGGCTTCAAGGTGGCCCGTCAGGGCATCGGCCGGTGGGAGAGGGAGTTCCAGCGCAGGGTCGACCCGCGCGGCAGGGAGTATTTCTGGATCGTCGGCGACTTCATAGATATGGACACTGAGGGTTCTGACGGTGACCACAAGATAGTCGGGCAGGGATGGATATCTGTCTGCCCGATGAAGATAGACAACACGGACTATCAGGAGATGGAGCGCATTTCCAGGGAGTGGGGAATATAGGATGAGATACTACATCATAGCTGGCGAGGCTTCCGGCGACCTTCACGGGGCGAACCTGATGAGGGGTCTGTTTGCGGGCGACCCGGAGGCGGAGGTCCGTTTCTGGGGCGGCGACGCTATGGCCGGTGTCGGGGGGACTCTTGTCCAGCACTACCGCGAAGGAGCGGTGATGGGCGGGGTGGAGGTGCTTGCGAAGGCCGGCAGGCTGCTCGCAAATCTCTCTTTCTGCAAGACGGACCTGCTCGCCTGGCAGCCGGATGTTGTGGTCCTGATAGATTATCCGGGATTCAACCTGCGGATGGCGGAGTTCGCGAAGAAGCACGGCTTCAAGGTCTTCTACTACATCGCCCCGAAGGTGTGGGCAAGAGGTGAGCGCCGGATAAAGAAGATTCGCCGGTATGTGGACAGCCTCTACATAATATTCCCGTTCGAGGTGGAGTATTTCCGCTCGCGGGGCATTGAGGCGCGCTATTTCGGCAATCCGCTGCTTGACAGTCTGCAGGGTCTCTCGAATTCGACGGGTCCCGTTCCGCCGAAGGCCGGTGTGATAGCCCTTCTCCCGGGCAGCCGCAAGGCGGAACTGGCATTCCTGATGCCGAGGTTCGCTGATCTCGAAGCCCTTATGCGTCAGGACCGCCGCTTCGACGGCTATATGCTTGCCGTTGCCGGCGCACCGTCGATGACTCCGCGTGACTATGCCCCGTATATCCCTGAGGACTCCACTATGACGGTGCTCTTCGGCCGTACCGGCGAACTCCTCGCAGAGGCCCCGGCTGCAGTCATCAGTTCGGGAACTGCCTCTCTCGAGGCTGCCCTCATCGGCACTCCCCAGGTGGTATGCTACGGCTTCAGGCGCATCACTTACCTTCTGGCGAAGATGCTCGTCAAGGTGCGCTGCATCAGCCTCGCGAATCTGATTCTCGACAGGCTCATCTTCAAGGAGCTCATCCAGAAGGACGCCTCTCCTGAAAAGATGCTGAAGGAGCTCGAGAGGCTGCTCTTCGACTCAGGCTGCCGGCGCAGGATGGCCTCTGACTATGCTGAGTTGCGGCAGGTCCTCGGAGTGGAGGGCGCTTCGGAGCGTATTGCGAATGATATGATAAAATCTTTGAAACACTAATTGAATAAATATGAAACTGCACTGCTACAAATACCAGGGCGCTGGTAATGACTTTGTGATCCTGGACAACCGTGACGGAAGTGTCAATCTCACTCCTGAACAGATAAACCGCCTCTGCGACCGCCGCTTCGGCATCGGCGGCGACGGCCTGATGACTCTCGGCGCAAGCGACAAGTATGACTTCACGATGCGCTACTACAACGCTGACGGCTATGAAGGCACGATGTGCGGCAACGGCGGACGCTGCCTCGTGGCTTTCGCTGCGCACCGAGGCATAAAGAAGTTCGAGTTCACGGCAGTGGACGGCTACCACAGCGCTGAGGTGCTGGAATACGGCGACCACCGCTGCATTGTCCGCCTCAAGATGCGCGACCTGCCGCTCGAGGATGGCAGGAACCCTGTCGAGAAGCTTCCTGACGGCTACTTCCTCAACACCGGTTCCCCTCATTTCGTCGGCTTTGTGGATGATGTGATGGCTTTCGATGTCGACACTGAAGGCAAGCGGCTGCGCTGGGACGAGCGCTTCCCGGGCGGCACTAATGTCAACTTCGTGCAGATTGCTGACGACAGGATCCTGGTCCGCACCTATGAGCGCGGAGTCGAGGCTGAGACCTGGGCCTGCGGAACCGGAGTCACGGCATCTTCAATCTGTTCCTGGATTGAGGGCGCGAAGTGCTGCCAGCGTGACGGCGGCCGTGCAAAGTTCGCCATCAAGGCTCTCGGCGACTCCCTCGCAGTGGATTTCCTCCCTGCAGCCGACGGTTCCTTCAGCGACATCTGGCTCACCGGCCCCGCCACCTTCGTCTTCGAGACCGACATCGAAATCTAGTCCTGCAACAGCGCTAGTCCGTGGCTTTGCTTGAGGCTCGGGCAGCTTTTCTCAGGGCGGCTTCGCCCTTCGGGCTCATCCCACCGCTGCGCTGCGCTTGCGGTCCCCCCGCTATCAGCCGCGGGTGGCTAGGCCGCCCTTGAGAAAACTGCCACTCGCCTTTGTCGCGAAGCGGACTAAAAGTGCGAGTTCCGCAGCGAAGGCATCGAAGAGGAAGTGAGCCCATCCGCCGACGCAGGTGACCGCGGCAGCAGTGCCTCCCGCTTCCGGCGAAGCACGCTATGGGCTTTAGCGTCACTTTATTTTGCCAATTCTGAGAGATTTGCTATCTTTCGGTTTTGTTAATACTTCAGCGGCCTGAAAGATGTCAAAGAAAGTACAGAATATGAGCATAAAGAAGAAGGTGCGGCTTGGATGCATCGTCCTGGCTGCCATCCTCTTCTTCTCGACACTGATCTCGATCCTCGAGTACGTGAAGATGAACAACTATGTGAGCGAAGTCATCACAGACAACATCCGCAGCATCAACACCTCCAAAGAGATGCTCTCAGTCGCCGAGCAGCACAACATCAGCCTGATGAACAGCCTGGTGATGAACGACGAAGCACTTTCGCTCGATTTCGGCAACCAGGATGACCTCATATCCTCATTCTCAGACCTGAAGAAGAAATTCGTAACCACTGAAGAACGCGCCAGTGCAGACTCGGTGCTCTATGCCTATGCTGCCTATATGCAGATAGTCTCCGAAGCCCAGACGGTGTGGCAGTCTGACTTCGACGCCCGCAAGGAGTGGTTCTTCAACCGTCTCCAGCCGGTGTACCTCTCGATGAGAGGCTATATGATGGACCTCACGGCAGTCTGCCAGGACGCCCTCGTCAAGAATTCCCAGAATCTTCAGGAAGGCTTCCAGAGGAGCCTGATGCCCGGAATGATTGCAGTGCTCGTCGGACTGGTAATGGTGTTCCTCTTCTTCTATTACCTGAACTACTACATAATCAATCCGATACTCAAGGTAAACAAGGGATTCCGCAACAGCAACCTGTACGGCAAGGCATACGATGTCCGACTGGACAGCGACGACGAAATCCAGGAACTGAATATGATGGTCAGCGACATCATAGACCTGAAAGACTCGTACAAGAAGCAGGTAGAACAGCAGTAGACCTATGAACATGAACGCGGGAGTCATATCGAGAAACGTGGGAATCGCGCTGATCTGCAACGCGATATTCATGTTCCTCTCATCTGCCGTCGCAGCCCTCAACGGCTTCGACAGCTCCTTCTTCCCGCTCCTGCTCAGCGCTATCCTCACAATGCTGGTCGGCATCTTCCCGCTGATCTTCGTCCGCCGCCAGAAAGACATCAACACCCGCGAGGGACTCGCCATCCTGCTGCTTGCCTGGACCCTCAGCTGCATATTCGGAATGCTCCCGTACGTGCTCTGGGGCGGGGAGTTCACACTCGTGAACGCCTGGTTCGAAAGCGCCTCGGGCATAACGACCACAGGGGCCACGATACTCGACAACATTGAGGAGCTGCCGAAGGGCCTGCTGTTCTGGAGGTCCTCGACCCATTACATCGGCGGTCTCGGAGTAGTTGTCTTCATTATGATGATCCTTCCTTCATTCGGCTCAGTCCGTTTCAAGATGAGCAAGATGGATGTCGAGGACATCTCCAAGCACAATTACCGTTACAAGGCCAATAAGTTCATTCAGGTCGTCGTGTCAGTCTACCTGGGCATAACCATCGCCGCATTCTGCGCCCTGATGATGGCAGGTATGACACCGTTCGATGCCGTCAACCACGCTTTCAGCGTTGCCGCCACAGGCGGATTCAGCACCAGGAACGCCTCGATAGCGGCATACGGCTCACCGGCCATAGAGGCCATACTTATGGTCTTCATGATCATTGCCAGTCTGCATTTCGGACTCATATACGCATCCTTCGCTACACGCACTTTCAAGGTGTTCAAGAATCCGATCACCCAGTTCTACCTGCTGACGATACTCATCTCGACAATCCTTGTGACTATAAACCTGATGTTCAGCGGGACGGTTCCTAACCTGTGGGAAGCCCTCAGGCACGGTTCGTTCGCTGTGGTCTCCACAATATCGACGACCGGATTCGCCACGACAGACACCAATGTGTGGCCGGTGTTCTCCATACTGGTCCTTCTCTATGCCGCAATCCAGTGCGGCTGTTCCGGGTCAACGACATCCGGCCTCCGCTCAGACCGCGTCTGGATAGCGATGAAGGCCTCCAAGGCACAGGTCATCCGCATTGCCCATCCGAGCGCAGTTGTCACCGTAAAGACCGGAGGACAGACTATCGACCGCGAAATGGTCTCGAGCGTTTCTCTGTATATCCTTCTTTATCTGCTGATAACCCTTGTGATGGCGCTTGTGTATGCAGCGCTCGGATTCGACCTGCTCGGCTCGCTCAGCGCCTCAGTCTCTATGATGAGCAACGTTGGCCCGTGCTTCGGAATGTACGGCTCATCGATGAGCAGTTTCTCGGCTGCCCCTGAACTCGCCAAGTTCCTTATGGGAATCCAGATGATCATCGGCCGTCTCGGCATCTATTCTGTCCTTCTGATATTCGTACTTTATAGAAAGAGAGCCTGATGGGTGTTGAGAGCTTCTTCGCGGAGACACTCCGCAAAAATCTTGATTACGAGCCCACTCCCTGCCAGGACCGGCTCTTCGATACACTTGCAAGGTTCGCCGTGCAGTACGACCAGTGCGATATACTGCTGGTGGGAGGATATGCCGGCACAGGCAAGACTTCCGCGATAGCGGCTTTCGTCAGGACCCTCAAGCAGCTGAAATACAAGTATGTGCTGCTTGCCCCTACAGGACGTGCCGCGAAAGTCCTATCAGGGTTCACCGGGGAGAAAGCCTATACCATCCACAAGCACATCTACCGCCAGAAGTCACTCAAGGACGGGATAGGGGAGTTCCAGCTGAACATCAACAAGGCGAAGGATACCTATTTCATCGTCGACGAGGCCTCGCTCATCGCAGCGGACTGCGGCCCCAACGCGCAGCAGAGCATCTTCGGGAGCGGCGATCTGCTTGACGACCTGGTCCAGTTCGTCAGGGCCGGAGTGGATGACAAGCTGATAATAATCGGCGACCGCGGTCAGCTGCCTCCGGTCGGACTGGACCGCAGCCCGGCGCTGGATGTCTCATATATGAGCCGCTACGGCAACATTATGACCGCCGACCTGACCACTGTTGTCCGGCAGGCGTCCGAGTCGGGAATCCTGACCAATGCCACCATAATCCGCAGGATTGTCGAGGCCGGCAGGGCGGACACCCCGAAACTGCGGCTCTCCGGTTTCCCGGACATAGAGAGGATTACCGGCTCCGAGCTGATCGAGAAGGTGAGCGATGCGGTTGACCGGTACGGCCTCGATGACATCGTTGTGCTCTGCCGCTCCAACAAGAGAGCGAACCGCTATAATGCCGGCATCCGCTCGCAGGTGCTCTACCGCGAGGAGAGACTCTCGCGCGGGGACAAGCTGATGGTTGTCAAGAACTGCTACCAGTTCCTCGATGATATACCCGAACTTGATTTCATAGCGAACGGCGACGTGGCGCGTCTCGAGCGGATATCCCGTTACGAAGAGCGCTACGGACTGAACTTCGCAGAGGCGACCCTTTCCTTCCCCGACTACAATGACGTGGAGATCAAGGCCAAGATAATACTCGACACCCTGGATTCCGAGCAGCCGGCGCTCTCCGCCGAGCAGCAGAGTGGACTCTACAAGGGGGTCAGCGAGGACTATGCCGACGTACGCGGCGCGCGCCAGCGCTACAACAAGGTCCGTGAGGACAAATATTTCAATGCCCTCCAGATAAAATACGCCACCGCCATCACCTGCCACAAGTCGCAGGGCGGCCAGTGGCCGTGCGTCTTCATAGACAACCCTTTCTGGCAGGAACTGACCGCAGACGACCTGAAGTGGCTTTACACTGCAATGACAAGGGCGGTGGAGAAAGTATATCTTGTGAATTTCAGAGATGATTTCTTCGAGCGATGAGAGACGCCGCGTTCATAGATTTCATTGTGGCTCACGCGGATGACGATCCCGCCGGGCTGCTTCTGTCCGCCTCCCGCTGGCCGGGAGTCGACATCAAAGAAGCCGCATCAGCAATCGCCGCCCGTCGCAGGATACGCGACAAGCTGCCGTCCTGGCACGCTGTCCCGGCAATCGAGTACCCGGGCAGCCTGTCGCTCGAGCAGTGCTCCTCAGAGGCTGCCGCTCTCTACAAGCAGCAGTTCGTTGCGGAAGGGGAGACAGTCGCTGACATCACCGGCGGCCTGGGGGTAGATTCCTGGGCCCTGTCGCGGAAAGCGTCGGCACTGTGCTATCTCGAGCGCCAGCAGCCGCTCTGCGATGCAGCCCTGAACAATTTCCGGCTTCTGGGAGCCGACAACATAACCGTCCGCTGTGCGGACAGCTTGGACTATATTGCTGCGGCGGAATCTGGAAAGGAACATTTCGACCTTATATATGCTGACCCCGCCCGCCGAGGCAGCGCCGACAGAAGAGTATATGCCATAGAGGACTGCGAGCCTGACATCATATCGCTCAAGGGGATGCTGCTCTCCCTGGCAGACAGGCTCCTTGTAAAGGTCTCGCCTATGGCGGACATCTCCCGGACAGCCGTGCAGATTCCCGAGGCCCGCGAGATCCACGTCGTTGCTGTCGGAGGTGAGGTGAAGGAGCTGCTGGTTCACTGCAGCCGCGGGGCAAGGAGCGGAGAGTGCAGGAGAGTCGCCACGGACCTGAAAAAGGGGTGGAGCTTCAGCTTCACACCGCAGGAGGAGAGCGGTGCTGCCTCCGAGTTCGCCGACGCTCCGATGAAATACCTCTACCAGCCGTCGAAAGCCCTTCTGAAGGCCGGGGCATACAAGCTTGCCGGAAGCCGCTTCGGACTGAAGAAGTTTGCGGTCAGCACCCATCTCTACACATCGGACACCCTTGTGTCCGGTTTCCCCGGCAAGGTGTTCGGGACAGTGGAGGCTATGGAATGGGGCAAGCCCGCCATCAGCCGTCTCCGCAGCGGATACAGGGCGCTGGAGATGACGGCCCTCAACTTCCCGCTCGACACTGCTGCGCTGCGCAAACGCCTCGGAATCGCAGAGGGGGGCGACTGTCACCTTTTCGCATTCAGCTGCGGCAGCCGCAGGATGTGCGTCACGGCAGAACCCTTGAAAATGAACTAACACCCATCAGATATGAGACCGACTTACATTGAAATCGAAGAAATTGAAAGCTTGAATGCTGTGATGAGAGCATCACGGAAACTGAAGCACTATGCCTTCCAGTCAGTCAACTTCAACAGATGCGCCCTGCCGGCAGATGAGTTCCATTATTCCGACTGCCTCTTTATGGGATGCACCATCCCGCCGAAGATGTATTCCGCAATGGACAATAAATGCATTGTCTTCCCGAAGGTGAAGATGCCGTACAAAGTGTTCCCTAACGCCCTTTACGATGCACATTCTCTCTACCTGCACTTCAATCCTGACGATGACAAGTCTTTCCATACCTGCTACGACACCATAGTCTATGAACGTTTCATGGCATACGGCAAGGAGTGCACGGACATCAAGGAGACTCTCTGCAGGACTCTCCACGACCACTCCATCTCCAATGCACTCAACGGTTTCCTGGACACTTACAACGAGAAGGATGTCGTCGCTGTGATGGGCGGCCACGCCACCTCCCGTGCGGACAGGGCATATATGCAGATAGCCGTGGTCTCCAAGGAACTTACGGAACTCGGCAAGCTGATGGTCAGCGGAGGCGGTCCGGGGGCGATGGAGGCCGTGCACCTCGGCGCCTGGATGGCCGGACGCAGCCGCGAGGAACTCGATGACGCAATTGCGATGCTCTCCGAGGCGCCGGTCTTCTCCGATCCGCGCTGGCTCAGCACCGCTTTCAGGGTTATGGAGAAATATCCGTGCGAGTCCTATGCACAGAGCCTCGGCATCCCGACCTGGCTCTATGGCCACGAGCCTTCAACCCCTTTTGCCACCAGGATTGCAAAGTTCTTCGACAACAGCATCCGCGAGAACTTCATCATATCTGTCGCCAAGGGCGGCATCCTCTACACCCCGGGCAGCGCCGGCACATTCCAGGAGATATTCCAGGATGCCGCGCAGAACCACTACGAGACCCTGGGCTATGCCAGCCCTATGGTCTTCCTGGGCAAGAAGTACTATACAGAGGAGACTCCTTTCTACAACCTTCTCTCCGACCTTCAGAAAAGGGGCAAATACAAAAACCTCATCCTTTCGCTCTGCGATTCGAAGGATGAGGTTGTGTCAGCGCTGCTGAAGTTCCACCTGCCCGGCAGGGATTAGCGGCGACTAGTTTTCGTCATCGTCGTCCACGCCTACAGTGCGTGCAATCTTCTCGATGTTGAGACTGCGTGCCGATGCGTCGATGATCTCCTTGTAGATTCCGCCTCTCTTGTAGACCTCGTCAGGGTCGCCGCCCTGCTCCACGTGGCCTTCCTTGAGGGCGTAGACTATGTCGGCGTCGATGATCTGGGAGATGCTGTGGGATATTATGATGACGGTGCGGTCTTTCTTGATGGCGTCGATGCTGTTCTTGATCTGCTCTGTGGCGATAGCGTCGAGCGATGCCGTCGGCTCGTCGAGGAAGATGATAGGAGGGTTCTTGAGGAACATCCTGGCGATGGCGATTCTCTGCTGCTGTCCGCCTGAGAGGTCAGTGGCCTTGCTCTCGAACCTGTGCGGGAGCTGCATTATCTGGTCGTAGATGTATGCCTTCTTTGCAGCCTCCACCACCTCTTCGTGTGTTGCGGACGGTTTTCCGTAGAGGATATTGTCCTCGATCGAGCCGTCGAAGATGTGGTTCTTCTGGAGCACGAGACCGACGTTGTCGCGCAGGAATTTGGTGTCGTATTCACGTATGTCGACTCCGTCGAGCCTGATCCTTCCGCTGTCCGGCTCGTAGAACTTGACAAGCAGGTTGACGATCGTGCTCTTGCCGGCTCCCGAAAGACCGACCAGAGCGGTGGTCCTGTCAGGGTCGATGACCATATCGATGTCGTAGAGGGCCTTGTTGCCGTTAGGGTAGGTGAAATGTACATCCTCAATCTCGAACTTGCCGTAGATACGCTCAGGACGGTATTTTCCGGACGGCTCGACGTCCTTGTCGGAATTGATGATGTCGAAGAAGCCTTCGGCGTAGATGAGCGCGTCGTTCATATCGTCGAAGATGCGCTGGAGCTGTGTGATAGGAGCGACCACATTGCCGAAGAGCATTACGTGGTACATAATCTTACCTATCGACATTCCCGGATACTCGATGAGGACGAGGTATGCCGTGAGGATGATGACCAGCACCGTTCCCACCTGCTTGACGAAGCTCTTCAGGCCGTTGTAGTAGAAGCTTGTCTTGCGGACAGCCATCTGGTTGCTGGTGAACTTGGTCTGGAGGTCCCACTGCTTGTCTGCCTCGATGTTCTCGCGGTTGAAGCTCTTGATCACATTGATGCTCTCGATGATGCTCATTATGCCGTGGCTCTTGAACTCGCGGAGGTCCCTCATATTGCGGCGCCACCCCTTGAGCTTCTTGGCCTGGCGGTATGTGATCCAGAAATAGATTGGAACGATGAAGAGAGCCGTGAGACCCACATAGACATTGGCGATGAAGATGAGCACCAGCGCCAGGATCGCACTGGTGAAGAGAGGCAGCAGGTCGATGAAGAAGTTCTGCACTGTCCTCGATATGCTGCTCACGCCCTGGTCGATTCGGGTCTGGAGCTTGCCTGTGTCATTCTCTGATTCTGAGAAGAATGCCATCTTGAAGGTGAGCATCTTCACAATCACGCTCTGGGAGAGGTCCATCGAGACGTAGATTCTCATCTTCTCTCCGAAGAAGTTCTGTGCGAATGTGACCAGTGCGGAGAGTATCTCCTTGCCGAGGAGCACTACTGCTATGATGGTGACAATCTTGATAGCCTCGGCGCCCCAGTGGCCGCCGCGGTTGAGGAGGTCGTTGATGCTGTCAACCGACCAGTCGAGCACCACTGCATTGACCTGCGCCATCAGGGATCCGATGAGGGTCAGGATGAGGGTGAGCAGCACAAGCCACTTGTAAGGCTTTACATAGGGGCCGATGTTCTTGAAAAGCTGGTATATGTTCATTTTTTACTGAAATAGTCTGAAAGTATCTCAGGCATCTCGCTGTCAAGCAGGTAGCGGTACCAGAACTTGTAGTCCTGCATCGAGCTGTGGATGCCCTGGTCGCCGCGGTAGCCGTGCATGCCGCCCGGATAGATCATCAGCTCGAAGTCCTTGTGGTCCTGCTGGAGGCGGTTGACGAGCTGAAGGGTGTTCTGGAAGTGGACGTTGTCATCGCCTGTGCCGTGGGTGATGCGGAGCATATTGGTCTTGTCACCCTTGTATCCGGAGATGCGGTCGAGGACGCACGCTTCGTCGTAGCCAGACTCATTGTCCTGCGGACGGTCCATATACCGCTCGGCATAGTGGGTGTCGTAAAGCTCCCAGTCATACACGCCTCCGCCGGCGATGCCGTACTTGAAGTATTCGTTGCCTTCGGTGACGCAGAGGGTGGTCATCGTGCCTCCGAACGAGAATCCCTCCACGCCTATCTTGTCCTCATCCACGAAGGAGAGCCCGCGGAAATACTTGATGTCGTCGATGAAGTCCTGCAGTTCGAGCACTCCGAGCTTGCGGTAGCAGAGTTCGACGCCTTTCTTTCCGTAGTGGCCGGAGCAGCGGGTGTCGATGACAATCTGGATTACCCCGTGGTTCGCCCACCACTGGGTCGACATCGAGACCCCGCGCCAGCGGTCGATCACCTGAGGGTGGTCAGGACCGCCGTAGAGGTATGCCTTGACGGGATATTTCCTGTTCCTGTCGAAGTCCACGGGCCAGGTCACGAGTGCCGGAAGCCTGACGCCGTCGCGTGTGGTGATGTAGACGACTTCGGGCATCGCAAGTGCATACTTGTCAAAATCAGGACCCTTGGAGTCGTGGAGGATGCGGACCTCCTTCTTCTTGAGACCTCCGATTGCCGGAATGGAGATCTCGACCTGCTGAGAAGGGGTGCGGCTGTTGGAGGCGGTTGCCCTTACGGTGCGGCCGTCTTCCGAGACGGAGACATCCGTGAAGTTGAGGTCGCCGTAGGAGACGCGCTCGATATCCTTTGTCCTGAGGTTGAGCCGGTATATGTCGGTGCGGATCGAGGTCTCGCGCCTTGCGGTGAAGAAGAGATATTTCTTGTCCACCTTGAGCAGGGTGACGCCCCAGTTCTCGCCGGTGGTCTGCTGCTGGAAAGTCTTCCCGTCGTATGAGAGGAAATATATCTGCTGCCATCCGGAGAAGTCGCGCACCATATACATCCCTTCGCCTGTGAAGAGCATCCCGTCCATCCAGTCGATCCAGCTGTTCTGGTGCTCCTTGTAGACTGACACCTTGCTGCCTGTGAGAGGGTCGACGCTGAAGAGTTCGAGATTGTCCTGGGCGCGGTCCATCCAGCTGACCATCAGCCTTGTCCCGTCGCCGTTCCAGAACGGAGTGCCGAAGTACTGGTCAACCTTCGGGTTGAAGTCCGCCCAGACTGTCTCCCCGCCGCGAACGGAGACGAATCCAACCTTCACCTCCGGGTTGTCCTCACCTGTCTTCGGGTAGCGGGTCTGGTTGAGGAGACCGTGCTTTCCGTCAGGAAGGTATATCGGGAACATCTTCACCTTGCTGTTGTCGAACCTGTAGTATGCCAGCACCTTGCTGTCCGGCGACCACCAGAATGCCCTGTACCTTGAAGGGCGGCCGAAGATCTCCTCGTAGTATACCCAGGATGCATAGCCGTTGAGGATCATATCGCTCCCGTCCCAGGTGTGGCGGACAATCTCCCCGCTTCTGACATCTATCGAGTAAAGGTCGTTGTCGAGTGTATAGGCAATTCTCGTGGAATCCGGGGACCAGGTCGGGTTGACCCATCCCCTGACCAGCTCTTTCTTCGCGTTCCTGACCTGCGGCGCGGCAGGGACCGGCCGTGCCGGGCTGTCGTTGAGTATCCCCTTCGGGAGGCTGAGTATCTGTGCGTCGGTCAGACGTATGCCTTCGACCGGCTTCTGCGCGGATGCGCACTGCACTGCAGCGCAAATGAGCGCGAATGCAAGGATGAGATGTTTTTTCTGCATAGTCTGTTTCCCGTGCGGCATCAGCTTCTGCGGCCGCCGGCGAAAATTGAGAGGTAGTAGATGAGGGTTGCGAGAGAACTGAGCGCCGCAACGACATAAGTGCAGGCCGCTGCGCGGAGGGCGCCCGCCATCACGTCGTCAGTGTCCGGCGCTGAGAGGCCGTTGTCCCTGATCCAGACAAGCGCGCGCCTGCTGGCATTGACTTCCACAGGAAGGGTGACGAGACTGAAGAGAGTGGTGAGGGCGAAGAGCCCGATCCCGATCCACATCACCTGCGGGAAGATATTGATAAGCAGCATACCCGCCAGCAGCACGATGGAGAGTATCCTTGATGCGAACGAGACCACAGGCACCAGTGCGCTGCGCAGCCTGACAGGGAGGTATCCCTGCGCGTGCTGCACTGCGTGGCCGCATTCGTGCGCAGCGACGGCCACGGCGGCTACTGAGTTCTGCCCGTAGACTGCTTCGCTGAGGTTGACGGTCTTGTCTGCCGGGTTGAAGTTGTCGGTCAGCTGGCCTCTGGTC
Source organism: Bacteroidales bacterium (assembly GCA_045599325.1). Lineage (GTDB taxonomy): Bacteria > Bacteroidota > Bacteroidia > Bacteroidales > UBA932 > Cacconaster. The sequence continues at coordinate 81,390 of JAZRVT010000015.1, forward strand.
GAGGTTACCCTGACGTCGCGTATGTTGAACGAGGCCAGCATCCTCTCGGCAGTCTCCCTGCCGGTGAGGCCGGCATATACGGACGAGGCCTTGTCGAATTTTCTTTGGAAGACAGCCTGAACTATATAGCTCAGGACAGCCACAGCTATGAAAAGAATCCAGTAAGAAGCCATATTATTCGTATTAAAGTACAAATATAATGAAATTGATGGAGGTTCGAGGATAATTAATCAGTATCTTTGTCCCAAATGAAGAAAGTCTATACTGTTGCAGGCCATTGCTTTTCCATCAGCGCTGCTGACGGATGCCCGGTGTGGGGAAGGTTGAACAATTATGAACCGTTCCTGACCGGTACCGGCTGCGCAAGGCCTGTCTTTTCGCTTGAACTGGCTGATTCACTGCCTGATTTTGAGGGCAGGACGGCCCTTTATGTTGACAGGTGCCGGCCTGAAGAGCCACGGATAGATCTGTATCAGGCCGGAGACAGGTGGCTTGCGGAGTTCGCACCGTTCGGCAATATGGAACCTGTGGCCTCCCTGCTTGCTGACAGTGACTTTTCCCACGGTGTCCTGGCAGTGAAGGACATCGGCAGTAACGGCCGCTACGGCATTGACAATGCCGCTATGTTCCTTTTCTGCTTCTCGACTGCGGCGGCAATGACTCTTGTGATGCATTCCTCCACAGTGGTGAAGGACGGGAGGGCGTATATGTTCCTTGGCCGCAGCGGTGCCGGCAAAAGCACTCACAGCAGGATGTGGCTGCAGAATATCCCTGAAACGGAGCTGCTCAACGACGACAACCCGGTCGTAAGGGTGGGGGATGACGGCGCGGTGCGGGTCTATGGCTCGCCCTGGAGCGGCAAGACACCTTGCTACCGCAATGCCTCCGCACCTGCGGGCGCTCTGGTAAAGATTGTCCAGGCCCCTGTGAACAGGATTTCGCGGCAGAATGTCATTGAGGCGTATGCCCAGATATTGTCCTCGTCATCAGGGTTCAGGCCGATAGCCGCGCTGGCTGACGCCTTCCACGCAACCACGGCGGCATTTGCATTGTCCGTGCCCTGCTACACGCTTGAGTGCCTTGCAGATGCCGGGGCCGCAGAGACCTGTTACAATGCTGTAAGATGAATTATCAGGATATAGTAAGCATTCCCAATGATATCCTCCTGACCGAGGTGGGCAGGCTGCTTGCTGAGGGAAGAGAGGTCATCATCCCCACAAAGGGCAGGAGCATGAGACCTTTCATAGTGGGAGAGCGTGACAGCGTCAAACTCAGGAAGCACGGTTCCGTGGAATGCGGCGACATAGTCCTGGCCAAAGTGGAAGGCGGGTCCTTTGTGCTTCACCGCGTCCGCAAGGTTGACGGCAATGCGCTGACCCTGAAGGGGGACGGCAACCTCGGAGCAGTCGAGCACTGCGATATGGCCGATGTCCTCGGCACAGTTGAACAAATAATAAGGCCGGACAGTTCCTCCGTACCTTCAAAGGGACGCTTATGGAACTTCCTGCCACGGATTGTAAGAAGAGTGATATTGCATTATGAGAATAATTGACGGATTCAGACTTCGCCCGCTGGGCAAGTTCTTCATTGTTGTGGGCGAGGGCCTGCAGCAGGTGGATTTCAATAAGGTGGTCTCTTTGAACAGCACTGCGGCTTTCCTTTGGAAAAGCCTTGAGAACAGGGAGTTCGAGGTTGAAGACGTGAAGAGGGCCCTGCTTGATGAATATGAGATAGACGAGGAGACCGCTTCCAGCGACGCGGCGGCGATATGCGCTTCCTGGAAAGAGGCCGGACTGATCTCTGAGTGATGAGAAGCTTCCGGAACGGCATAAAGGGTCTCTGCGCTGCGGCAAAGCCTGCGAAATGGCGCATACTGGTCAGTATCCTGATCGGTCTTGTCCGCGTTGCCGCCTCGATGTCATTCGTGTGGATCAGCAAGCGGCTGGTGGATATCGCCACAGGCGCCATTGATGCCCCTCTCGCTCCGGCGGCTGTCATAATGGCTGCAATAGTCCTTGTCCAGCTTGCCGGTGCGGTTGCCGCGTCATATTGGGGGAATCTGAATATCGTGAAGACCCGCTGCGGACTGAAATACAAAGTCTCCGGGCGTGTGCTCAGGAGCGAGTGGAACGGCCGCGAGGAGTTCCACAGCGGTGACGTCACCAACCGTATGCAGGAGGACATACGTGTCGTGACCGACCTTGTCTGCTCGAATCTTCCGGATGCGGCAGTGACCCTCTGCCAGCTGGCCGCAGCATCTGTCTATATGCTCAATCTGGCCCCCGGGCTGCTGTGGGTGCTTGTCCTTCTGATGACGGTGGCCATCCTCGGATCCAAACTCTTCTTCAAGACCATACGCCGCCTCTCCTCGCGGATACGCGAACTTGACAGCAAAAGCCAGCAGCATATTCAGGAAAGTGTGCAGAACAGAGTCGTGGTGCTTACTCTCATAGGAGTGGAGAATGTCCTCAGGAAACTGAAAATCATCCAGGACGACCTTCAGGATACGACCGTCACCCGCCTGAACTACAGCGCTGTGGCACGCGGATTCCTCGGTTTCGGCTTTATGGCCGGCTATTTCGCTGCATTCATGTGGGGTGTCACCGGCATAAAAGACGGAGCAGTGACATACGGTATGATGACGGCATTCCTGCAGCTGGTGGGGCAGGTACAGCGCCCGATGGCCGACCTCAGCCACCACATACCGGCTTTCATCGAGGCCCTTACCTCAGAGGAGAGGCTCGCCGAGATGCTCTCCCTGCCTGAGGCTCCGGGACTTGAGGGCGATTTCTGTGAAAGCGCCCCTTCCATCGTCTTCGACAATGTGACATATTCCTATCCGGGGCAGGAGAAACCTGTGTACACGGACTTCAGCCATACCTTCAAGGCCGGCACAATCACCACGGTGATGGGCCCTACGGGCATCGGCAAGAGCACTCTGATACGCCTTGCGATGGGGCTGCTCAAGCCCCGGAAGGGCAGCATATCAGTCTTCCCGATGTGCAACTATATGTATGTGCCGCAGGGTAACAGCCTTTTGAGCGGCACGGTGCGGGAGAATCTTCTTGTCGCCGCCCCGGGTGCGACTGAGGAGGAGATGGTGCAGGCTCTCAAGACTGCAGCCGCCGAGTTCGTGCTCGACCTTCCCATGGGCCTTGACACTGTGTGCGGGGAAGAGGGGACCGGCCTGAGCGAAGGGCAGGCACAGCGTATCTCGATAGCACGTGCAATACTTCATAAAGGGTCCATACTCATTCTGGACGAAGCCACCTCTGCCCTCGACTCCGAAACGGAGAAAAGGCTGGTCGGGAATCTCTCGATGGCTTTCAGGGGCAGGAAGACAATAATAATGATAACTCACCGCGACAGCCTTTCCGGCATTGCGGACGATATTCTCAGGATAGGGTGAACGCCGGACCGACATTGCAGAGCCAGCTCATAGGTCTTGAGAGTGTGGTGAACGCGCGTGACCTCGGCGGCTATACCGTCTCCGGGGGCAGACAGGTGAAGCGCGGCCGTCTGATGCGCGGCGGCGCCCTGAACAGGCTGTCGGATGCAGACATGGAGCGTTTCCGCGCAGAGTTCGGCCTGGTCTGCTGCTTTGACCTGCGTACAGAAGGGGAGACCAGATCGGCTCCTGACCGTGAGATTCCCGGCGTCGAGTATGTCTGGCTGCCGACCATCGACGAGCGTTCCGGCACAGCCGGCAAGATGGCCCTTCCGCCGCTGGCCTACAGAAGCCTGGACACCTGGCTTCCCGAACACGCTCACGAACCGTTCGTGCAGGAAGTTGCCGCTTCGATGTATACTGAACTGGTCCTCAATGAGTATACCCAGCTCCAGTATGCGGCTTTCTTCCAGAAGGTCCTTTCATATCCTGACGGCTCATTCTACTGGCACTGCTCGCAGGGCAAGGACCGCACGGGGCTCGGTGCGGCGCTGATGCTCGCCGCTCTCGGCGCAGACCGGGAACTGATAATGGCTGACTACGCACTTTCGAACGACTGGTACCGCGATGAGGTAGCCAGGGTTATGGCCGTCCTGCGGGCGCGCGGCTGCACACCTGCAGAAGAGGCTGTCATCCAGACTTTCATAGGGGTGAACTGCCTCTATTTCGAGACGGCCCTCGACCGTATCGACAGCGAGTTCGGCTCGATGGACTCCTATCTGGAGAATATAATATGCCTCACAGCCAGTGACCGTGAGGCATTGAAGGAAAGATTCCTCGAACGATAGACAGCGCCCCTTCGGGAGGCTATTTCGGCAGATGGAACGCTTCTGACATCTCCGCCATCTGCTCCCCGCTCATACCGTCGGGCTCAAAGCCCATGCACTTGGCGCTCAAATATATCTGGGCCGCCTTGTTGAGCACGTCAACCTGGTCGAATGCGTCCATTATGGTCCTGTCCACAGCGAAGACTCCGTGCTTCTCCCACATCACCACATCGTAGCCCTCCTCTATCGTGCGGATGGTCGCCTGGGCCAGTGCAGTGCTGCCGGGCAGCATATAAGGCACGATGCCGAGCCCGAGCGGGCAGAATGCCTTCGTCTCAGGGATCATAGACCAGAGCATCCTGGTGGCGGCATCCTTCACGAGCCATTTCCTTGAATGGGAGAGCGCCACAAGCTCAATCGGATGGGTGTGGAGCGAGGCTCTGTACGGCGACCCCTTCTCCAGCAGGCGGTCGTGGACACATAGGTGCGAAGGAAGCTCGCTTGTCGGCATCACCGGCCTCTCGGCAATTATCTCATAATGCGCGCAGTCATCAGTGATGCGGATGACGGAACCGCATTCAAAAGGGTCGCGCGCAAGGTCGCGCATCCTCTTGCCTGTTCCCTTGCAGTAGAACCAGCACCCTTTCAGATGGGGCAGGACCATCCCGATCTCAAACGGGCCTGCAATCGGGAGGCGGCTCTTGAAGGAGCCGTCCAGACTGTCGGTTATGTTTACCGTTATGTTTCCGCCGTTACGTTCAGCCCAGCCCTTCTCCCAGAGAAGGCCGGCCACTTCGGCGGTCTGTTCTATCTCTCGTATCATATCAGTTCAGGAAGGAATGTGCTGAAGACAAGCACTGCCAGTCCGAGCAGCAGCACGATTACAGTTTTCTTTGTCACGCCTTTCCACTCCTTGAGGATGATTCCCCAGACATTGGAGAAGGTCACGTTGAGGGCCATCAGGATGCACCAGCTGAAGGTTACAAGAACCGGGCTGCCTGTGAGGAATCCCTTGCCGAGGCTCAGCCCGAAGAACTGGCTGTACCAGAGGATGCCCGCAAGCGCGCAGAAAACCAGGTTGTTGCCCCAGAATTTCTTCTGGCTGTAGTCGGAGAAGGTCTTGTTCTTCGCATTCTGGAAGAGGCAGTAGGCTGCGTTGGTGAGGAACCCGCCGAAGGTGACGAGCAGGGTTGCCGGGAGGGACCGGAATATCTCCTTCGTGCCTTCCCAGTGGAGCGGTTCTCCGAAACTGAGGCCGATGTTGAAGCAGGCGCTCATAAGGCCGGCAAGGAGGGCGACTGTGATGCCTTTGCCGAAGTTGAAGTCGGCTACCGCCTTCTTCTTCTCCTCTTCAGGCAGCGATGCGGCCTTCATCGCTCCCGCTATGCCTATGATTGCGATTCCGACGAGGGTGACGACGACCCCGATGATGACGGAACTGGTCAGGTCGTGCGCGTGTCCTGTGAGGACAGGGCCGAGGATCGCACCGAGCGCGGAGCAGGTGCCGAGAGCGACGCTCTGTCCCAGGGCGATGCCCAGGTATCTCATCGAGAGGCCGAAGGTCAGGCCGCCGACGCCCCAGAGCACTCCGAAGAGGATGGCGAGCAGCGACTCCTTCGGGAATGCTGAGTAGATCTCGAAGAGACTGTACCCTTCAGGGACGGCGAGCAGCGCGCCGAGCAGAGGGAACACAAGCCAGGCGAAGATGCCCTGCACCAGCCAGTAGCTCTCCCAGTGCCAGTTCTTTATCTTGTTGATCGGAACATAGCTGCTCGACTGGCAGAATGCGCCGGCCGCTATGATCAGCAGGCCGATAAGGATGGACTGTCCCATAGACTATCTCTTTGATGTGACCTCTTTTTCGTATTTCTCGATTTCAGGGATGAACCCTTCGCCCGGAACCACCCCGCTGCGGAGGCAGAATTCATCGTATACGGCGCTCCAAGGCTTGGCCTTCCCCTCTTCGAGAAGGGCGAGCACTTCGAATCCGCGTCCTTCGAGCTCGTAGCGGCGGATTATCTCTGTAGGCTCGAGGAGCGCCCTGGTCATACACTTCTGGGCGGCCCTTGCGCCGATGACATATGCGCCGATGCGGTTGATCGCTCCGTCGAAGTAGTCGAGACCGTAGTGTACTCTTTCAAGTGCGCCGGCCCTGACGATCTCCGAGAAGAGCTCCTGGGTAGGGTCGTCCATTATGGTGACGTGGTCTGAATCCCAGCGGACAGGACGGCTCACGTGGAGCATCAGCTCCGGTACGAACTGGAGCAGGGCGGAGACCTTGTCGGCAGGGGATTCCGTAGGATGGTAATGGCCTGTGTCGATGGTCGGGATCTTGCCGTTCTTCGCGCAGTAGGCAGTGTAGAAGTCGTGTGAACCGACAGTGAAGCTCTCCAGACCGATGCCGAAGACCTTGCCTTCCACGCAGTCCTTCATATTCTTCTTCTCTTCGGCGAAGATCTGGTCGAGGGAGTCGCGGAGAAGCTCTCTGTACAGATAGTGGTTGACGCTCAGGTCCTTGCATCCGTCGTGGACCCAGAGGTTCATTATGCAGGGGTCTCCCTGCGCCTTGCCTATCGCGTCTGCGACGGTGCGGCAGCGCTTTGTGTGCTCGATCCAGAAATCGCGGATCTCCCTGTCAGGGTTCGAGAGCGAGAGGTTGCCGCTTTTCGGATGGGAGAAGGATGTGCTGTTGAAGTCCAGCTTGATCCCTGCGTCGGACGCCCAGTCAATCCAGCTCTGGAAATGCTCGGGCTCCACTTCGTCACGGTCGACTTTCCTGCCCCTGAAATCGCCGTAGATTTCGTGCAGGTTGAGTCTGTGAGTGCCCGGGATGAGGCTCATCGCCTTGAGGATGTCGTTGCGCAGTTCGTCGATGTCACGTGCTTTGCCGGGGTAGTTGCCGGTGGCCTGGATACCGCCGGAGAGCTCTCCTGACTTCTCGAAGCCCGCCACGTCGTCGGCCTGCCAGCAGTGGATGCTGAGGTGGAAATTCTTCAGTTGTTCGAGTACCTTCTCAGTGTCGATACCCATAGCGGCATAGCGTTCGCGTGCTGCTTCATATGCCTGGTTGACAGATTCTTTCATATTATCTTGGATTATATTGTTTCGTTCCGGTCATCGACGCGATGGCGCTGCGGTCAAACCCTGCCTGTATCATCACGTTGCCGAGTGCCGTAGCCTCGGCGGGTCCGGCGACAACCCTGATGCCGCAGGCGTCTGCAGTCATCTGGTTGAGGAGCTCGTTCTGCGAGCCGCCGCCGATGATATGGAGGGTGTTGATTTCGAACGGGGCCACCTCCCTGAGCTTGCCGAGCACTTCTGCGTATCTTGCCGCGAGCGAGTCGTAGATCAGGCGGACCATCTCTGCGTCTGTCTCAGGTGCGGGGATTCCGTGCTCCGCGCAGTGGCGGAGGATTGCCTGCGGCATATCGCCCGGTGCTGCGAATTCTGGCGCGTCAGGGTCGATCAAGGCAGGTGAAGGAGGGCAGCTGCGCGCCATCTCAGCCGCTTCAGGGTAGGAGTAGTCGCGGCCGGCTTTCCTCCAGGCTGCGAGGCACTGCTCTAGCAGCCACATTCCGGTTATGTTCTTGAGGAGGCGGGTGGTTCCTCCGACTCCTCCTTCGTTGGTGAAGTTCATCGCGAACATCTTCTCATCGATGACTGGCTCGTCGGTTTCGATGCCCATCAGCGACCAGGTTCCGCTGCTCAGGTAGGCGAAGCTGCGGTCTGCCGCCGGCACTGCCGCGACGGCAGATGCGGTGTCGTGACCCGCCACGGCGACTACCCTGACATCCCCCAGGCCTGTCGAGGCGGCCAGTCCGGGTTCAAGGCGGCCGACTTCAGTGCCTGGCATCACGATTTTCGGGAAGAGCCGCGCCTTCGAGCCGCAGGCCTCGAGCACCTTGCGGTCGATCTTCCTGCGCCTCGGGTCCATCAGGGCCGAGGTGCTGAGGATGGTGTATTCGCAGACCATATTGCCGGTGAGCAGATAGGAGATGGCGTCGGGCATGAAGAGTATCCTGCGGGCGGACTTCAGCGCCGATGAACCTTCGTGCTTCTGGGCGTAGAGCTGGAACACGGAGTTGAAGTTCATTATCTGGATGCCGGTGCGGCGGTAGAGCTCCTCGCGAGGCATCCTGTTGAAGAAGTGCTCAGGAATGCCCTCGGTGTACGGGTCGCGGTAGGAGCGCGGAAGCCCGCAGAGCGAGCCGTCGCCGGCGACCGCCACGAAGTCGACACCCCAGGTGTCCACGCCTATGGATTCGATTTTCAGACCTTTTCTCCCGACTGCCGCCAGCCCCTTGACAATCTCTTCATAGATTGAGTATATGTTCCAGTAATATTTCCCTGAAATGCAGACCATAGGAGTGGGGAAACGGTGGACAGTCTCGAGAGTGAGGCTGCTTTTTCCGTCTGTCCCGCTGCCGGCGGCCGCCAGGATAACCCTCCCGCTCGTGGCGCCGAGGTCTATGGCTATGTAGTGCTTGCTCATAACTACAAATTTAAGAGTTTTATTCGGATATTTATATATCTTTGTAAGATAGACTATGAAGATGACCAATCGTATCAGGAGCAACGCTGAACTGCAGTTGAGGATGACGGTGTACGTGACCGGCGCCGTCCTCATCGCATCCGCAGTCATTCTTGCTATCCTTGCCTTTATCTTCCGGAATAAATACGGAGAGGAACTGGACGGACGGCTGACCGATGCCCTCGATGCCACATCTCAGGTGATTGAGCAGAGAATGGTCCAGATGGACAGGGCCACCGGCACGATGGCTGTGCTGGCTGCTCCCCATCTCGGCAGCGTTCAGTCCATTGACTCCCTTCTTTCCGGCTCGCTTCGGGGGATGGATGACATCCAGGCTGTCGGCCTTGTCCTTCGCCGTGGATATTTTGCCGGCATACCGGACAATTACCAGAGAATGGCCTACTATGATGAGGACGGTGTGATGCAGCTGGAAAGCTTTGATGTCGGAAAGGAGACTGACAGGAATTCGATATGGGTCCGCTGTTTCGAACAGGGAGATTCCGGATGGACCGAACCTGCTGAAGCGGGCGATGGCGAGGGCTTTGAGTCAATCGGCTATTATGCCCCCCTGTACGGCCCTGACGGACAGCGCGCCGGTATCGTATTCTCTGCTGTGCTTGAAAGGTACATCACTTCCTTCGTGACAGAGTACAAGACCCGGAAGGATGTGGACATAAGCATATACAGCAAGGACGGCATTATGGTGGTGGCTCCGGACGATTACATAAGCAATATCGCACCCGGGGACCTGATAGTGCGTGAGAAGCATATCGACCAGCTGGGATGGACCGTCAGGCTCTGCGCCGACAGGGCCATTATCGACCGGAGGGTCAACTCCGCGCTTCTGACGCTTGCCCTGCTCATCCTGCTGATGTTCTTTATCATATCCCTCGCCATTATGGTCACTGTGAGACGTGTGGCGGAACCTTTTGTGGAGCGGCAGCAGCAGATTGAGAAAGCCAAGGCCGTGATGGACAATGAGATGCAGCTTGCATCCCACGCCCAGAAGGGGCTCGTTCCCCATACTTTCCCACCTTTCCCCGAGCGCGGCGACATTGACCTTCACGCATTCCTCCAGCCGGCCCGTGTGGTCGGCGGGGACCTCTACGACTATTTCATCCAGGACGGGAAACTCTATTTCTGCATAGGCGACGTCAGCGGCAAAGGTGTGCCGGCCTCACTGTTCATGGCGGCCACCCGCTACCTCTTCAGAAGCGTGGCTGACAGTCTGCCTGCCTGCGAGGCCGTGCAGCAGATGAACCGGTCTCTCTGCGCTGACAATGACCAGTGTATGTTCGTCACTTTCTGGTTCGGCTGCTACGATCCCGCTACGGGCGGCCTCGAGTATGTCAATGCCGGACATAATGAACCTGTGATTGTCCGGGGAGGAAAGGCGGAGTATATGCCTAAGTCCGAGAATATGCCTCTGGGCGTTATGGAGGATGTGGAATTTGTAAAAGGCGGCGTCAGTCTGTCGGCAGGGGACATTCTCCTGCTCTATACGGACGGCGTTACAGAAGCAATGGATTCCGAAGGACATCAGTTCGGAACGGACAGACTGCTTGAAACAGCGGGATGCCTGCAGGAGAGTGCTTCAGCTCTGATTGACAGTGTGCTGGACGCTGTCCATCGGCATTCATCAGGGGCGCTTCAGAGTGATGACATCACAATGCTCTGCCTGAGAATATGTGAGGGCGTTGAAAGAAAAGGATAAATAAACAATAAAAATACAAGCGAATATGGAAATGACAATTCAGAACGGACAGGCCCGCGTCGAGGCCATTATGAAAGGCAGTTTCGACACTTTGTCCGCCGAACAGCTCGAACCTCAGGTTCAGGAACTCGAATCAATGGCATCAAAGCCTCTGGAACTTGACTGCACCGCACTCGACTACATTGCAAGCTCGGGCCTCCGCGTTCTGCTCAGGCTCCGCAAGGCCTATGCGGCCAAGGGGCAGCAGGTATCCCTGCTCAATGTGAACGAACAGATAATGGAGGTCCTCAAGGTCACCCATTTCGACAACATGTTCCAGATCAAGTAGCATTGTGGGAGGGGCGTCCCGTGAAAAAGATTTCAGTTGCGTTATCGTTTGTCCTGCTCCTTGTGGCAGGATGCCGGACTTCGGGAGACCTTCCGCGCGGAAAGGTCTCTGCTGAATGGACATCTGAGGCGGAGGCGTTCTGTCAGGACGCACTCTCCGTACAGGCCCCTGACAAGGCTCAGCCCCTGAGCATAATGGTCCTGAAGAAAGGAAAAGTCATCTTTGAAGATTATTGCGACGGGTTCGCGCCCGACTCCCTTCTTGAGGTCTATTCAATTTCCAAGACCATCCTCGCCCTTGCCGCAGGGTTCGCAGTGGAGGAGGGACTGCTCAGCGTCGATGACAAGGTGACCGGCTTTTTCCCCGGCAGGCTGCCTGAGAATGTCTCCGACACGCTTTCTTCGATGACCATAAGGCATCTCCTTACAATGACCTGCGGAATGGAGGAGACACCGAAACTCCTCTCGGCCTTCAGCGGCAACGCTTCGTTCAGCTGGCTTGAGGAATTCTTCGCCTCGCGGCAGGCTCATATGCCGGGAGAGGAATTCTACTACAATTTCTTTTCACCGTATGTGCTGGCGGCAATCATTGAAAAGGAGACTGGGATGAGCGTTATGGACTACATCGGACCAAGACTCCTCGATCCGCTGCAAATCACTGATATGCAGTGGGACACCAGCCACGAGGGGATATGCGTCGGCGGATGGGGTATGCGGCTCTGCACGGAAGACCTGGCAAAGCTGGGACAGTTCCTTCTCCAGCGCGGCAAGTGGAAAGGCCGCCAGCTGATCTCCTCGGAATGGGTTGATACGATGACCTCGAATCTGGTGAAATCCCAGCCGAAAAGCGCATACACCGCAAATATTGACCCTGCAGTGCTGGCAGACCCTGCCAATGACCACTCACAGGGCTACGGCTATTACGTCTGGCAGGGGAAGGGAGATACTTACAGGATGGAAGGACTTCAGGGCCGGTTCGTCTTTGTAAGCCCGGCCAGGGACATTGTGCTTGTCGTAACCACCAGGACCAATATGGGCCAGAATTATCTGGATATCATCTGGAAACACTTCTCGCATCTTTTAACTAATCAATGATGGAAAGCTTTTTCTGCGACACTCTCGACTACTACTGCATCAATGAGCAGATATCCAAGTCGTTCCGATATGTCCTCCATATGAAGGACGATATAGACGGCGACGCCCTCAGGGAGGCTCTTGATGTGACAATGACCAGATATCCGTATCTCAGGAAGCGCATCGTGGCCGATGAGAAGGGATACTCGCTGGAATACAATGACCTGCCTCTCGTGGTGAAGGAGTCGGACGAACCGATGACGCTTGGCGGCCCCGAGGCGAACTATCACCTGTTCGGACTCACTTACTTCGGGAAGAACCTCTATTTCAACAATGTCCACGCAATCTTCGACGGACGCGGGCGCGGACCGGTCCTTCACACCCTCATCTACTACTACTGCCGGATACGCTACAACGAGGAGGTGGATATGCCGGGTGTCCAGCTTGCCGGCACTCCTGTCGACCCTGCAGAGTATTTCGACCCGTTCACCCAGCCGCTTCCTGTCTCTGACGGCCTGCTGCCTATGCCGGAAGTCCCGGCAAGGGCCATGCGCCTTGAAGAACAGGGACTTGTGACACGCTCCCAGCAGCATCAGCACTTCATACGCATCAATGAGAAGCAGCTTATGTCAGTCTGCAGGAGCAGCGACGGCACTCCGAACACGATTGTCGCCCTCCTTATGAGCAGGGCCATCGACAATCTGCACCCTGAGAGCACCGAGCCGATCATAGGTCAGGTGTACTGCGACTACCGCAGCGTCGTGAACGCCGAGAAGTCACACCGCAATATGGTGACCACCATACCGGTAGTCTACCACCGTTCAATGCGTGGCAAGCCGCTGCACTTGCAGAACACCGCTATGCGCGGCGACATAATCTACTATTCTGACCCTTCTGTCCTGCTTCAGATCGTGGCCGGGGTGAAGGGGGCCTGCGAGGCTGTCAACAGTCTGCCGACCCTCCAGGCCAAGTTCGACGCCGTGGGGCAGGGGATGGCAGCATTCTTCGCCCAGACCACATTCGCCGTCAGCTACAGCGGCAAGAAGTCCTTCGGTTCGTGCGACAGGCATATCGAAGCGATATTCCCCGCAGGAGAGCCGATCGGCATAGGCATACTTATGGAAATCACGGCCGCCGACGGCTGGTTCTACATAACCTTCATGCAGGACTGGCGCGAAGATGTCTATTTCAACGCTTTCCTGAAGGAGATAGTCGCTCTCGGGCTGGACTTCGACCTGCTGTACAGCTCTGAGGCCCACGCCCCGAAATTCTCACTCCGCCGATGACCGCCGTTTCTGACAATACAGTCGCTTTTGACAGAAAACCTGTCCTGGTAGGCAAGGCCTTCAGACTCTATCTCCTGGCTTCAGTCCTGACCGTGGCCGCTTCGCAGATAGCGGTCATAGCAGACGCTGCCATTGTCGGCAATCTGCTCGGGGATGACGCGCTGGCTGCGGTCAACCTGAGCAAGCCTCTGCAACAGGGATTCATGTCAATGTGCTGGCTCTATCTGGCCGGTGCAACGCTGCTGTGCGGTATGGCGATAGGGCGCGGTGACAGGCTCAAGGCAGACAGGCTGTTCACGTGCTGCATTGCCGTAACCGTCATTCTGGGTGGAGTCCTGACTGTGGCCGGAATGGTCTGGTTCACGCCTCTCTCCCACGCGATGTGCCAGTCTGAACAGCTGAGGGGAATGTCCGATGACTTTATGCGCATAACTGTGCTCAACGCCGTGCCCCAGATGCTTATGATAGTCGTCAACCAGTTTGTCACCATTGACGGCAACCCGAGGCTTGTCTCCCGCTCCGTACTGATCGGAAACATCTTCAACATAATCTTTGACATAGTCTTCATCAAGTACCTCGGCTGGGGGATATCGGGTGCCGCCACAGCCACATCCCTGATGTATGTGATATGCCTGGTCATCGTCCTTCCCCATTTCTTCAGGAAGGGGAGCCTGCGCCTGCGCCTGTTCAAGGCTTCGGACGTGGAGCCGGGCCGTATGCTTGCATTCGGACTGCCGCTGTTCTTCTCGACAGTGCTGCTGTCGGTGCAGTTCCTGGGCAACAACTACGTGGCGCAGCGCTTCATCGGCGAGAATGGCCTGAAGGCTCTGGCCGTGTGTATGCAGATGTTCTCCTTCTCGATGATTATCCTGACAGGCACTCTGCGCACGATGCAGCCGGTCGGTTCAATTCTCAGCGGTCTTGATGACAGCACAGGAATGCATATGCTGCTGCGCCGCGGCTACCGGTTCATGGCTGTCTGCTTTGTGGCATTCACTGCCATACTTGTCTTCTTCCCTTCCTGGACAGGCTCGCTGCTGGGCGTTACGGGCGGCGGGGCGATGGAAGAGGTCCGCAGGGCCCTGCCTCTGTTCTCCCTCCATATAGTGGCTCAGGCAATGCTGTGCAATATGCTCCCTTTCTTCCAGTTCTATGGCCGCAACAATATGGCGATGGTGCTGTCAGCTTCCCAGGCCCTGCTGCCTATGCTCTTCTTCTGGCTGCTGCGCGGCAACTGGATAGGTTTCTTCTGCGGGCAGGCAGTGACATTCGCCGTCATTTTTGTATGGGGCCTTCTCCTGCGCAGGAAAGACCGCAGCCTCAGCCCTCTGTTCCTGATTCCCGGCAATGACAGTGCAAAGGTGGCCGATATGACAGTGCTTGCCACCAAGCAGTCATTGAGCGAAGCCGTATTCTCGCTGCGCTCGGCCCTTGAGGCCCGTGGCTTAGGCAGCCATACGGTCTTTGTGGCGGCCCTGTGCACTGAAGAGTTCGTAAAGAACATCATCGAGCACGGGAAGGCCAGCGCCATCGACATCGCCGCAACGGTAAGCGGCGCTCAGGTGAAAGTGTCCATCCACGATGACGGTGTGGCCTTCAACCCTGTGGACTTTGTCAGGGATTCCGGGGAGAAGATAGGCCTCGGGCTCACCCTTGCCGGCGCTTTCTGCAAGGATGTCAGTTATAAATACATATTCAACCAGAATATGGTCACGCTGACCATAGATAACTAATTCATTCATAGATAATACAATAACGCAGCCCTATATATGGAAAACAGGCTTACATCCGCACAGACCGGTGTCTATACCGACTGCTTGCTTAATCCGGATACTCTCGAATACAATACGCCCTACAGGGCTTGTTTCCCACAGGAGATTCCGGCAGAAGAGGTGGCGCGTGCCGTCAGGCAGGTGATTGAGTGCCATCCGGTTTTATTCTCCACCTTCGCTGAAAGCGAGGAGGGCCCTGTTCAGGTCTGCCCCGATACATATAAGGCTGAAGTTCCGCTGTGCCGGGTGACAGACGAAGAGGCCCGGGACATCGCCGCAGGGTTCGCACGCAGATTCGACATCGAGAGCGGGCCGCTGTACCGTGCGGAGGTCCTCGACACCCCGTCCGGAGCCATCCTGCTCTACGATTTCCACCATCTCGTCTTTGACGGCTCCTCGAGATATATCTTCATGACGCAGCTGTGTTCGGCCCTTGACGGCACTGCGCCTTCAGCAGAGCCGCATTCATACGCTGATTTCGCCGCTGCCCAGCAGTCCAGGGATTTTTCCGCCGACAAGGCATACTATGACACGCTTCTGAACGGGGTCGAGGTCACGTCGCTCCCGCACGACATCAACGGACAGGGGCAGGGACACGCTGACTATAAGATTCCCGTCAGCGCCCCGGACGTGATGGAGCGCGCCAAGGCACTCGGCACCGCTCCGTCCGCGCTGTTCCTGTCTGCTGCCATATACACGATAAGCCGCTATGCCAACACGAGGACTGTCAGTATGACGACCATCAGCAACGGCCGCCAGAATCCATTGACGGAAGGTGTTGTCGGTATGTTTGTCAACACCCTGCCCGTTGTGGGTTCGGTCGAGGATATCAGCGTCCGCGAGTTTATCCTGCGCAACAGGGACGTTCAGATGGAGACCCGTGACCATCAGGAATATCCATTCTCCAACATAGTCAATGACCACGCGTTCCAGTCCAGGCTGCGTTTCACATACCAGTACGGCACTCTGAGACAGCGTTACAGCGTCCGTGCAGGAGAGATTGAGCACTCCGCCCTGTTTGTCAACAGCCACGACAACGACTGCACCATCAGCATAGGCGGGGAGCCCGGCTGCCCGGTCATTGTCATCAACTACGACACCTCTGCCTATTCCCCTGACTTCATCCGCCGCTTCGCCGAGTCACTTGATGCCGTAGCAAGCCATTTCCTGGAGGACCCGGATGCGCCGCTGCGTGGCGTTTCCATAATGAGCGAAAACCAGAAGGCCGAGGTTGAGGCGATGCACAAGACCTGCTTCGACCCCTCCGCCGTCCGTTTCCGCCTTTTCCACCAGTGCATCGAGCACTGGGCGCAGGCGACCCCGGACAAGACTGCTGTCATAGCCTGCAACGGGACTCTGACCTACCGCGAGTTCAACGAGAAGGCCAACGTCATCGCAAATGCGCTGATTGCCAAAGGGGTGGCCCCCGGTGACCGCATCTGCCTGCTGCTTCCGCGCAAGAGCTGGCATCTTCTCGCGATGTTCGGCACTATGAAGGCCGGCGCCGCATACATACCTTGCGACCCTGAATATCCTGCTGACCGGATCAGGCTCATAACCGAGGACAGCCACGCACGTTTCGTCATCACCACCAAAGACAAGATGGCGGACTACGCCGACAGGGCGCTTGACATAGAGGAACTGCTTGCAGAGGAGGTGCCCGTGACTGATCCGGGTCTTGAGATGAGCTCCGATTCGCTGGCGTATCTCATATACACCTCCGGCTCTACGGGCCGTCCGAAAGGCGTGATGCTGCGCCATATCGGCATCTGCAACTATCTGACCGACCATCCGGAGGACCGCCATTTCCATTGCCTCGTCCACGGCTGCAAGGCGATGCTCTGCATCACCACAGTCAGCTTCGACTTGTCGCTCAAGGAGATAGGCGCGGCCCTCTTCAATGGTATGACATTGGTCTTCGCAAATGAAGATCAGGTCAACGACCCTCTGGCGCTGGCTGAACTGATGACCCGCACTGAAGTGGACGGATTCAGCGGTACCCCTTCCAGATTGAAGATGTTCCTCGACCTGCCGGAATTCCAGCGGGCATTCGCACGCTGCAGGTTCATTGTCCTCGGCGGCGAGAAGTATCCGCCTGCATTGCTTCCGCAAGTCAAGGCTCTCGCTCCTGACGCGCGGCTTTTCAATACATACGGTCCTACGGAGATCAGCGTGAGCTGCAACGGCAAGGAACTGACACACAGCGACCGGATCACCATCGGCAAGCCGCTGCTGAACGTTGTCGAGTACGTGGTCGACAGTGATCTCAATGAACTTCCTGCCGGTGTCACTGGTGAACTGCTGATAGGTGGCCTGGGTGTCTCCGCCGGCTACAACGACCTTCCTGACAAGACTGCCGAAGCCTTTATCGACTACCGCGGCACACGTTGCTACAAGTCCGGTGACTATGCCTACTGGAATGATGAGGGCGAGGTGGTCATCCTTGGCAGAAAAGACAATCAGATCAAGCTCAACGGCCTGCGCATCGAGCTCGGTGAGGTGGAGACCGTGCTCAACCGCCAGCCTCAGGTCAAGGAGGGAGTCGTGATGATCAGGAACGTCCAGGGCCACGACCATCTGGTGGCTTACTTCGTCCCTGCAGCTGCTGGAACGGAGACCGGATCTGCGGACTTCATAGAGGATTTGAAGTCGCAGATGGGAAAGAGCCTCACCCACTATATGATTCCGACAATCTTCGTACAGCTCGAGAAGATGCCTATATCCCCGAACGGCAAGACGGACCTCAAGGCTCTGCCTGAACCTGCCGCCGACTGTTCGGAGGAGGAGATGGTGAAGCCGGAGACGGAGGAGGAGAAGGCGTTGTACGACATTGTCGCAGAGATTACCGGAGGGACTGCTTTCGGCACCACCACCAATCTGATAAGCGTAGGACTTACATCCCTGCTTGCCATCCGTCTTTCCGCTTACGCAAAAAGCAGGATGAACGCCAGATTGTCCGTCCGTGACATATTGAAATATCCGACTGTCAGGGAACTGGCTGCCAGACTGCAGTTCGAGGAAGCTGCGGGGAATACGGCTGACAGCAGGCTGACGTCCGCTCCTCTGTCATTCCCGCAGCTCGGCATCTATTCTGAATGCGTGAGCAGCCCGGATGATATCCAGTACAACATACCGGAATGTATGGCGATGCCTCAGGGCATCACGGCGGATGAGCTCAGGGCCGCTGTCGTGAAGGTCGTGGAGGCGCACCCGTATCTCCTCACCCATTTCCAGACAGATGACAACGGAGAGGCATACCAGTGTCCGATGGAGGACCAGGACTTGGAGATTCCGGTGCTGGAGATGTCGGAGGCGGATCTCGAGCGCAGGAAAAAGGATTTCGTGCGTCCGTTCGATCTGCAGGGCGGCAGGCTTTGCCGCTTCGAGGTCGTCCGGACAGAGTCCGGAGTCTGTCTGCTTGCCGATTTCCATCATCTCGTGATGGACGGCGGCTCCATTGACATATTCTACAGGCAGCTCTGCCGTGTACTTGACGGTCAGACGCTTGAAAAGGAAAAATACGACTACTACAAGTTCGCTGCCGGGCAGAGGACAGACGGTTCGACTGAGCAGTTCTTCGCCGGTCAGCTGGGCCGTATAGAAGAGGCTTCCGTGCTCCTTCCTGACATATATGAAAGCGATGGCAGCCACGATATGGCGGAAGCGAAATGCAAGACTGACCTGAATGCGGTGCAGGAGAAGTGCAAGGCGCTTGGCATAACACCGGCGGCACTGTACCTCGCTGCCGTGACCCTTGCAGTCAGCAAATATACAGCAGAGGAGACTGTCGGCATCTGCACAGTTTCCAACGGCAGAAGCGACCTGAATCTGACGGGCACATTCGGAATGTTCGTGAACACTCTTCCTCTGGTCGCCACTGTCGACTCTTCTCTTTCCGTGGATGATTACCTGCGCCAGATGGCCGATACGTTCCTCGATACCCTCTCCAACGAGAACTATCCGTATGGCAGGATTGTAGAGAAGTTCGGATATTCCGCCAGCATAATGTATGCATATCAGGTGGGTGTCCTCAACAGATACAGCTGCGAAAAGGGTGAGCTGAAGCTTCAGAAGCTTGATATCCAGAAGGCCAAGTTCCCTGTCTCCGTCCTCATCGAAGGTGACGCAGAACAGGGCGGCGTGATCAATGTGCAGTACGACTCAACCCTTTTCTCCGCCGGAATGATGGAAGGTTTCGGCCTCGCCGTCAAACATATAGCAGAGGAGATGCTTAAGAAAGAGAGGGTCGGAGACGTGGAGCTGTGCGATGAGAAGATGACAGCCCTGCTCGACTCCTTCAACGTCAAGGATATCTCCGTGTCTGCGGAAGAGGATGCCGGGGAAACCGTGCTGTCCCTGTTCCGCAGGGCGGCAAAGCAGTATCCCGACAACGTGGCCGCTGTGTTCAACGGCAGGAAATATACGTACAGGGAACTGGATGAGCTGACTGACAGGATAGGCGGCCTGATATACGGCAAGGTCAAGGAGTGCGGAAAGCCCGAACCGGTCGTCTCCATACTCATTCCGAGGAACGAATACATATTCATCCTGCCTCTCGCGGCGATGAAGGCCGGATGTGCATATCAGCCTCTCGACCCGAGCTATCCTCAGGAGCGTCTCAACTTTATGGTCAGGGATGCGGACGCAGCCCTGCTGATAGTTGATGACGGACTCAGCTCCATCATAAACGGATATGAAGGCGAAACAGTGCTGACCGGCGGACTCGAAGGAATCGGGCCGCAGGAAGTCCCGGCGGACAGTCTCAGGCCGGAAAGCCTCTTCATCCTGCTTTACACTTCCGGCTCTACAGGAGTGCCGAAGGGCGTGATGCTCGAGCACCAGAACCTTGTGGCCTTCATAAAGTGGTACCGCCGGTATTATGGCCTCAAGCCTGAACACAATGTCGCCGCTTATGCATCGTTCGGTTTCGATGCCGATATGATGGACCTGTATCCTGCTCTGACGACAGGCGCTACGGTCCACATCATCCCGGAGGAAATACGTCTGGACCTGGCGGCCCTCAACAGTTATTTCGAAGCGAACGGCATCACGCACAGCTTCATCACCACTCAGGTCGGCGTGCAGTTCCTGCTGAACACCGACAACCGCTCGCTTCAGCATCTCAGTGTGGGCGGAGAGAAACTTGTAAGCGTCGACCCTCCGGCAGGATACACCTTCACAAACGGGTACGGCCCTACCGAATGCACCATCTTCTCGACAGTGGCGCCTGTGCTCAGGAAGGAGCCGAACATCCCTATTGGCAAACCTGTCGATTCTGTGCGCTGCTATGTGATGGACAAGGAGCTGCACCGTCTGCCCGCAGGCGCTGCCGGTGAGCTCGTCATTGCCGGCGCTCAGGTCGGCCGCGGTTATCTCAACCATCCTGACAAGAGTGCCGAAGTCTTCTTCACCCTTGATGGCGAACGTGCATATCACAGCGGTGACATCGTGCGCTACCGTATGGACGGCAACATAGAATTCGTCGGCCGAAAGGACGGACAGGTCAAGATCCGCGGCTTCCGTGTCGAGCTTAAGGAAGTCGAGGCCGTGATACGTGAATTCGAAGGCATAGATGACGTGACCGTGCAGGCATTCGACGGCCCGGACGGAGGCAAGTTCTTAGCCGCTTATGTCGTCAGTGCCGGTACGGTGGATACCGACGCGCTCAACAGTTTCATACGCGACCGCAAACCGCCGTATATGGTTCCGGCAGTGACTGTGCAGATAGAGAGCATCCCGCTGAATGTCAACCAGAAGGTGGACAGGAAGGCGCTTCCGAAGCCGCAGCCGGAGTTGAAGGACAGATCCGCAGCCGCTCCTGCCGCACCGCTCAACGACCTGGAGAAGGAGCTCAAGGCCATAATCTCGTCCGTCGTCAGCACGGAGGATTTCTCCATCACCGACCCTCTCGGGTACGTGGGGCTTTCATCGATTTCCAGCATCAGGCTCGCGGTTCTGGTCTACAAGAGATTCGGTGTTCAGATCAAATCCAGGGACCTTGCCCGTACCGGCACACTGCAGAGCATTGAGAACGAAATCCTCCAGACCTGGATGAGCGGAAGGGCGGACATCCCTGCCGGAATCGCCCCTGCCGATGGCGGCAAAGCCGCGGCGGACTCATCCGTGTCCCGGGGCCGGCTGGAGTCGGCACCTCTCACATTCCCTCAGCAGGGAGTGTTCGTGGACTGCCAGATGAATCCGGATACCACTATGTACAACATCCCTGAGGCCTTCACCTTCCCGGCAGGCGTTCCGGCTGATGCGCTGTGCCGTGCCGTCGAGGATGTCGCGCAGCTGCATCCGGCCCTTTTCTGCAATTTCTTCCAGACCGGTGACGGCGTCGAAATGCGCCTTGCGGAGGACCGCACATTCAAAGTGGCCTCAAAGACGGTGGACCTTGCAGGGCTCGAGGCGGAGAAGTCCGCCTTCGTGCGTCCTTACGACCTGGAGAAAGACCGCCTCCTGCGTGCAGAGGTTCTCTCCGGCCCTGACGGACGGTGCACACTCCTTCTCGACATGCACCATCTGGTCGCCGACGGAATTTCGCTCGACCTTTTTGTAGGACAAGTGACTTCACTTCTGGACGGGGAACCGGTGGAGAAGGAATCATATGATTACCTCCGCTTTGCGAAAGCCCAGAATGACAGGGCCGCAGAGGGCGGTCTGCAGGAGGCGAAGGAGTTCTATGACAATATGTTCTCGCAGTATGAAGCTGCGGCGACAGTCCCTCCTGACAAGACTTCCACAGGCGATGGTATGCCTGTCCAGACATCGACTCCGATACCGGACTCCCTTCTGACCCTGAAACTGCCTCAGGGTGTCACACAGGCTCATTTCTGGTATGCCGCATTCAACTATGCGCTGTCAAGATACGCAAACACCAAAGATGTCTACACTGCTTTCATCAGCGGCGGCCGCCAGAACATTGACATCATCGACACTGTAGGTATGTTTGTGAACACGCTTCCTTTCGCCGCCCACATCAAGGACCAGACGGTAAGTGAGTTCATCGCAGAGACAGGCGGCCTTTTTGAAGAAGTCCTCGACCACGAGAACTATCCTTTCGCGCGCATAGCCGCCGACTATGACTTCAAGGGGTGCGCGAGCTACGCCTACCAGATGGGCGTGAAGAGAGCAAGGTGCGTTGCAGGCGCCGCCGTTGAGGCCGCATCGCTGGCCCGTTCCAAGGCAAAGATCGGGCTGAGCATCTTCATTAAGGATGAAGAGGGCGTACCAAGCGTCGTGGCGGAATATGATGATTCGCAGTACAGCAATGACCTTGCGCTCCATTTCACCGAGAGCATAGTGGCCGTCGCGGAGCATTTCGCTGCAGCAATGGACGAAAAAGTCAAAGGCATCAGCATAATGAGCGAGCGCCAGCGGCTTGAGGTCGAAGGAATGCACAGCGTCAATGAAGATATGACGTTCCCGATACGGACCTTCCACGAAGGAATAGAGCGCTGGGCGGCTGAAACTCCTGACGCACTTGCTCTGATGGCCTGCGACCGGGATATGACCTACAGAGAGTACAACGAGGAGGCCAACCGGCTGGCCAGGGCTCTTATGAACCGCGGAATGAAATATGGCGACCGTGTCGTCCTGCTTCTTCCGCGCCGCAGCTTCTATCTCACTTCGATGTTCGCAGTGATGAAGTGCGGAGGTGCGTTCATCCCTATGGATCCGGAATATCCGGCTGACCGCATCGCCTATATCCTCGATGACTCCGAAGGACGTTTCGTGATAACGACACCTGAGAAGGTGGCCGACTATCCGGGACGTGCCATCGATATCTTCCAGCTGCTGAAAGAAGCCGGAGAGCTCTCCGGCGACAACCTCGACATAAAGGTTGACCCGCACGACCTTGCATACCTTATCTATACGAGCGGCTCAACAGGCCGTCCGAAGGGTGTGATGATCGAGCACCTGGGCGCAGCCTCATTCCTCACCTTCTACAAGAGTGACACTAACTTCGGCTCCGACAGCAATGCAAACCGCTTCGGACTCTGCCAGTCGACCGTATCGTTCGACCTGTCGGTAGGTGAGATCGGAGTCCAGGTCTTCAACGGAGCAACAGTGGTCTTTGCGAACGAAGACGAGATTATGAGCCCTGTCGAGATGGTCAGGCTGTGCAGGCGCACCGGGACACAGACCATCAGCGGCACGCCTTCCCGCCTTGCCGTGAACCTTGAGCTGGAGGAGTACTACAACCTTGTCAAGGAGCAGATGAAATGCGTCGTGACCGGCGGCGAGAAGCTTCCGGGAGCCCTTCTCGACGAGCTTGAGAAGATGGACGTCTACATCATCAACACATACGGCCCTACTGAGACCACGATGGGCAGCAGCGCCGGAGTGCTCAACGGCACGCGTGAGATACACGTGGGCAAGCCTTTCACCAACTATACTTACCAGGTGCTTGAC
>JAZRVT010000016.1:0-74814 GCA_045599325.1 Bacteroidales bacterium
CTCTCTCTAGAGATATAGAAAAGGCGGTTATAGCGGTGAGGATCCACCTCTTACCATTCCGAACAGAGAAGTTAAGCTCACCTGCGCCGATGATACTGCTACACCAAGTGGGAAAGTAGGTTGCCGCCACCTTTGAAGGCCCTGGACAAATAAGTCCGGGGCCTTTTTTTGTCCTCATCCCTGAAAGACCACTCCTGTTGAGTCAAGATTTGTGCGGCGTATAGGCTGCTGCAGATTAAACCGCAGCAGTGGAGCGTGCGTGGGCCTGGTGGAGCGAGCCTGCACTCGCGGAGACGGACGCGTTTGTAGCGGACGGGACGCGAGTCAGCGGAGCGTGCGGGTCAAGCGCTGCTGCGATTGTAAAAGGTAAAAAATAAACTACTACCCCCCTGCGAGGGGAGGTAGTAGCGGCAAAATTTGCAAAATAATATTAGTCGATCTCGATTATTCCGTCCTCTTTGACAGTGATCGACATTCCGTCCTTGACATAGGAGAGAAACTCCTCACCGAGACAGTCCAGTACCGGCATCTTGGCATTGAGCCAGATGTCAGACAGCAGCGCACCTGCTGCAGCCAGAGAGTCAATCGGCTCCGAGAAGAGCAGACAGGCAGGCTGACGGTTCATAGAGCAGGCTCCGTAAAGCACCATTCCGCCAGTAGTCGAACCAATCGTCCTTGGCAGACAAAGAGCTTTTCCCGCCATCTGCTTCTTGTAGAGATCAGGATTGTTCTGGTCCCCGCACGTAGCCTTCTTGTCTCCGAACTGCAAAGCCTTCTGGAAAGAAGCGAGGGTATTCAGGCCATTGTGGCTCACAAGCGCCTCGGCTGTGACATTTCCACCGACGACCACACGTCCTTTAAACTGTTTGCTCATATTATTTTCCTCCTGTAATAATCGTTAACAATTGATCCTCCCTGTAGTAGCGGGCAGTGGTGTAGGTCCTCAGCTTGTTGCTGCAGGTAATGGTAGGTACAGACCCGCAGAGAGGGTTGTTCATATACATCAAAGGACATATGTACGACACGACGACTCCGCAGGCGTTCAGACGCTCCACGCAGCCGCTCTCCTTGCAACGCTTCAGCACTCCAGGCGCCGCGGTGATCACAGTCTTCACAGCAACTTTGGACAGTCCTGAAGCCTTCAGTCCCGCCTCAATCCTGTCAGTCCAATCCATCATCTGCGCATAAGACAGGTGAGGGCAGCCGATGAAGCAGAGTTTAGGTTTGGCGTCAGGATTCTTCCAGACGACAGGATAGCTGTCCTGAACCCTCTGGAGCTCAGCGTCGTCAATTACATACACCTGCGCATCTTCCAGAATAAGACTTTCCTTCATTTCGCAGGCTTCAGGAGTAAGTCCCTCAATGTGATAAAGTCCGACAGCACCGTTGCTTGCCGTGGCAGCTCCGAAGTCCTTCAGATAGGATTTCGCATCATCATTCAGCTCATTGCCAAGCCATCTGTCGAGACCCTTCACATATGGGACATCCTCCATCACCTTCATTCCGACAGCAGAACCAAGCAGCTGCGCCTCAGGCTTGCAACTGGTCTTAACCTCCACAATCCATTTCGCCTTCCTGCCCTCGTCAGTGATGAATCCGAAAGAAGGGACATAGCCGACAATCGACCCCATAATGTCAATCACGCCGGAGTTGCGGTTGCATCTTGCTCCCAGGACAGAGTTTGCATAGACCACCGCGCTGGATTCGCTCCAGGAGAGGATATCGCCTTTTTCAGGCGTATTGCCCACCTCATCCATATAGCAGGTGCAGGTGAAGGCATCCTCGCCGATAAGACCCAGTTTCTTCAGCTGGCTCTCATATTCAGCCTGCTTGGAGTACATGAATTTCTTGAAAATCAGCTTCTGGATGAGATTTGCAGGCACATTGTCGTCAAGCGGACGTGGGTCGACAGTGAAAGGCTGCTCGCTGACAGCGCCTTCAGCAATCATCTTGTCGAAAAGACTGTAGACCGAGCCGAGGGCCTTCAGTCCGAAAGAAGTGACCAGATGGTTATACTTTCCGGTCACCTTCACCATAGAATCAGCTCCGAACAGCTCTCCGTAACGGACGAGAGTCTCCATTACCTTGGCCTTGGCTTCTCCCATCTTGCCGTCGAGGATATCCTGCTGCTCGGGTGTGAGTTTCATATTTGTCTTCATAACAGTTCTTCTATATTTTCATTGCAACTTCATATGCACGCCAGATGACTGAGCGCAGGTTGCCGATATTCAGGCAGTCGCCGACTTTATATACGTTCTTCCCTTCAACAGGGAGCGGATTAGGGGAGTATCCGAGAGCAGAGATGACAGAATCGCACTTGATCTCCTTCTCCACACCGTCCTTGCCCTTGACAGTGATGAAGCCGTCCCCGACAGAGGCAAGCATAGTCTCCAGGTAGACAGGGACCTGCTTGTACGCAAAGTATTCCCTGAGGAATGAGGAGTTGGCAAGGCATACGCCTTTCTGAGACACAAGGTCATCCTTCATCTCTACAATGACAGGGTGCTTGCCCTGGAGCTCAAGTTCGTATGCAATCTCGGAGCCTGTAAGACCTCCGCCGATAACGGCAACAGTGTCGCCCACTTCACGGCCGAGCAGGTATTCGCAGGCCTCTATCATCTTCTCCTTGCCGGGGATAGGGATGACCTTAGGCTTGGAGCCTGTGGCGATGATGACCGGTGAGTCGCCGAACTGGGCGATGTCCTTGATCTCCTCGTTCAGCCTGATGTCGATGTCGAGCTTCTTCATCTCGCGCCGGTACCATTCCAGCAGGTCGCGGAGCTTCTGCTTGTAAGACTCTGCGGATGCCGCAATGAAAGTGCCTCCCAGAACGCCGGACTTCTCGTGGATGACAGGGTTGTGCCCCCTCAGTTTCAGGACTCTGGCAGTCTCCATTCCGCCGATGCCGGCACCGATGATGTGCACGGTCTTCGGACTGTCGGTCTTCTTGATATAATGCTTGTCCCACTGCATCATCTCGGCATTGACTGCGCATCGGGCCAGATGGAGCGAGTCGGAGAGGTCCTGGTCGTTAGGCACACCCTTGTAGTGGCACATATTGAAACAGCCGTTGTGGCAGAGGATGCAAGGACGGATATCCTCCTCGCGTCCCTCGATGGTCTTTGTGAACCACGCCGGGTCCGCAAGGAAATTCCGTGCGAATCCGATACCGTCGAGTTCTCCTGCCTGTATGGCCTCGGCGCCCTTCTCCAGAGTCATCCTGCCCGCGCATACAACCGGTATGTCGACGAATTTCCTGATATGCCTTACGTCGTCAAGGTTGCAGTTCTCCGGCATATATACAGGCGGATGCGCCCAGTACCACGCATCGTAGGTGCCGTTGTCGCAGTTGAGCATATCGTAGCCGGCATCCTGAAGGAACTTGGCAGCAATCTCGGACTCGGCCATATCGCGTCCGGCTTCCACATAATCTTCACCCGGCACTGCTCCCTGCCTGAATCCCTTTGTCTTGGAGACGACAGAATATCTGAGAGATACAGGGAAGTCCTCTCCGCAGGCCTTCTTGATCGCCTTGACAATCTCTGCGGCGAAGCGGTAACGGTTCTCGAGCGAACCTCCGTATTCGTCAGTGCGCTTGTTGACATACTTGAGCGCGAACTGGTCCAGCAGGTAGCCTTCGTGTACGGCGTGCACTTCGACACCGTCCACACCTGCATCCTTGCACATCTTCGCGCTCTTGGCGAACGCGTCTATGAACTCCTGGATCTCGGCCTTTGTCATCTCCCTGCTCGGGACCTTGTCGGACCACCTGTTAGGGCTGGCGCTCGAAGTCGCTGTAATCTTGTCAAGGTTCATGAACGGCTTGGAGACGAATCTGAGGAACTTGTTCGTGTACAGCATCTCCATCATAGGCGAAATGGTGAATGACCGTCCGAAACCGGCCGTCAGCTGAATGAAGAGCTTGGCACCGGTCTCGTGGAAGGCCGGCATCCATTTCTTGAGGTCAGCGTACATTTTTTTGTTCTTGTAGAGCCAGCTCCCGAACATAGGGTTATATACAGGCTGGCATCCCGGCAACAGCAGACCGGCATTGTTCCTGGCAACCTCCATGATGAAGCGTGCTCCGTCCTTGTCGAAATGGTTCTTTTCCATCCATCCGAACAGGTCGGTGCCTCCCATAGAGGTCAGAACTATGCGGTTCTTGATCTCCAGGTCGCGGATTTTCCACGGCGAGAGAAGAATGTCGAGGTTCTGTTTCATATTGAGTGTGTTAGGGGGTGATTTTGTCTTATAAAGTTAAGAACTTTTAGCAATAGATGAGATATTCTGATAAAAAAAAAGATGATGGACGGGCCATCATCTTTTCTGTGACAGTAGGACAAGTCCGGTCAGACCATAAAAGTTGCAACGAGAGCAAGGATCGCGTAGAACTCAGGGTATGCTGCGTAGATCATTGTGTTGGTCTGGACATCGTGACCCTGGCTGATGCCGATGATACCGTTGGCGCAGACCTGACCCTGACGGATAGCAGAGAACAGGCAGACAAGACCTACTGCGATGCCGACTGCAAAGTAGAGGAAGCCGGATTCTGCCATAGTTGCAGCATCCTTAGGCCACAGCAGGAATGCTACGAAACCATAGAGACCCTGTGTTGCTGGCATTGCAGAGAGAATCAAATAGGAGGATGATTTCTCCGGATTCTTCTTCAGCGCGCCTTCTGCGGCGTTGCCTGCGATTGTTGTTCCTCTGACTGAACCGATGCCGGCGAGGCAAAGCATCATTGCGAGACCGACATATCCGAGAATGACTGTTAACATAGTGATTTAAGTATTTTTAATTGTTTATTGTTTTATTATCCAGTTCTTTCTTCAAAGGGTTGAAACCGACACCCTTACCCTCATATCCGCTGTTCTTGAAATATTCCACGAAGGTCAGACGGAGAGGGTGGACAAATGCACCGAGGCAGCTCATCGCGAAGTTCAGTGCGTGGCCGAGAAGTGCGATGAGGATGAAGAAAAGCCATTGCCAGGTGTTCACCCCGTCACTGAGGGTCATTCCGGCGAGGTCGTTGAACGCCGAGCCGAGCAAACCGCCGGCAAGGCCGAGTGCGTAGAGGCGGACATAGCTCAATACGTCGCCGAGGATGCCGGTCGCCATTCCGTAGGTGTCCCATAGTCCGGCTCCGATATTCAGCAGCGGGTTGCGGCCCGGTCTGTTGAAGATGAAGATGCCGAGGAACGAGAGCACCCCGATGGCTATGACCGCTATCTTTGTGGCCGCCGCGTCGAGGACGTTTGTCAGTGCAAGGCCGGCCACGACCAGCCCTCCGACTATGAGGACTATCCATCCCCAGGTGCTGACGGCGTTCTTGAACCCGAATCTCTTCGTGAGTCCGATTCCCTTGACAACCATAGCAAGGCAGATGTGGAAGATACCTACTGCAATGGCTGCGACCATCGATACGTCGTATGAGCTTCCGGCTAGTTCAAGCCTGCCGACAAGCATATACTTGCGAATTCCTTCCGGAATCCAGGAAACTTCGGAGAGGTTGATGCCGAAGAATGTGCCGAGCACAAGTCCGATGACTGTGGCACCCACACCGAGAGTGGTGACAAGGCGCCAGTGCTTGTGAAGGCCCAATATGTCGAGCCCTCCCTTGAGGAGCATACCGATGAGTATCAGCAGCAGACCGTAACCTGCGTCTCCCATGCAGAATGCCCAGAAGAGCAGGAAGAAAGGCGCGAGGACAGGGGTGGGGTCAAATTCGTCGTATACCGGCATTCCGTACATCTCCGTGAGGGTCTCGAAATTGCGCGCGAACCAGTTGTTCTTCAGCTTGATAGGAGGATTGTCCTCTGCTTTGGCAGGTTCCGCTGTCCAGATGCAGTCCAGCTTGTCGAGCTCTGCGGCGAGACGCGCGTCCTCGTCAGTAGGGGCGAAGCCTGTCATTACATTGACATAGCCTTCCGCTGCGGATTCGGAGGCGCTCTTCGCGAGATGTCGCTGAAGCTGTTCGGTGAGAACGGCGCAGCGCTCCCTGAGGGCAGGGACTTCGGTGCGGCGCAGCTGCATCTGGTTCTCGCGCTCGGCGAGCGATGCGGTCAGCGCGGCGATCTCAGCCTCGATGCCGGCGATAGTCTTGCCGGAGACAACAGTCTCCGGAACCGGGATGCAGCTGCCCGACACGGGCTCCACTGTCACAAACCTCACGTTGCGGTCGTCAGCTTCGATTACCTCCATCGGGCAGAGATTCTCCCACTCAGGGTTGAACTTCTTGCGCGATACGCAGAAATAGCGCACCTTCCAGCCGGCCTGGAGAAGCGATGCTTCGGATTCGGCGCCGGTGTCGCCCCAGCGCTCCTTCTCGGCCTTCTCTCTGCCTGCTGCAGCGATGGCCTCAGCTATCTCGCAGTGCCTGCTGTCCTTGCTGTAGTTGCACTCCTCGATGACGGCGATCTCCTTCCTGAGATTCTCCGTCTGGCTGAAAAGCTCTGCGGATTTTGCGTCCACAGGCTTCCGGGAGCGGGAAATATCAATCACGCCGAGGTCCTGAAGGCTTCCGAGGAACTCTTCCGATGCGCTGCTCAGCAGCAGGAAGGTGTATTTAGTCATTTTGGTGATCATACCTGCTCCTCCTCTTCTTCAGCCTGATGGCGGCTCTTTACAATCTTCTGCGAAGCCTTCGACAGATTCTCCTCATCTTCCATAAAGCGCTTGATCTTGCGGATGGCCTCCTGGTAGCCAGGTATCTGTACCTTCTCGTAGAGGTTCACCTTCTGGGTGGTCTTCTTGCGCTGGAATTCGAGGATACGGCTCTTCTCGGTGTAGACTTCCGATTCGATGCCCTTCTGTGCAAGCTCCTTCAGAATCGCGACACCCTCTCCGTACCACATCGGCTCAGCGTACTTGTCGTAAGGCTTCACGTCGTAGATGACCTCCTTCAGCTCAGGCGTGCGTACCCCGGCCACCTTGACGGTGTCGAGCACCACATCCTTCACGGATATCAGCCCGGGCTCGAACTCGCTCCAGAGGCGCGCGAGGTAGTCATACTTTCCGAGCGCCTCGTCAAGCTCGCGCAGAAGCCTCTCGGAATCAGCCTTCGCCTGGATGACGCTGACGCGCAGGGCCGACTCCTTGTTCTTCAGGGTCGGAAGCGCGTTCTTCCTCATCTTCAGCTGTTTGCCGAGATTGTTAAGGGATGTCTTGTTATATTGGAACTTGATAGCCATTGTTTATTGCGCTGGCCAGTATTTGTCAATCATTGCCTGCTTGATGGCAGTCTCGGACTTGCTGAAGTACTTGGCAAAGAGGCCCCACGCTGTGTCGAGCATCTCTGTCAGCCCGATGTTCACGTCGATGGCGAGAATCTTTGTCGCATAGTCCTTGGCATATTCAAGGCAGCGGCGGTCGTAGTCCGAGAGGTCGAAGCCGTTCTCGAGCTTCGTCTTGGCGTTCTGTGCGTCCGCGTAGAGACGGACGGAGGCGTTCATCACCTGTGAGTGGTCCTCGCGTGTCTTCTTGCCCTGGACAAGCTGCTTGAGTCGTGAAAGCGAGCGGAACGGGTCGATGATGACCTTTCCGGTGTCGGTGTCCGTACGGAGGTAAAGCTGTCCCTCGGTGATGTATCCGGTGTTGTCAGGGATTGCGTGCGTGATGTCGCCGTCATTCAGTGTGGTGACAGCGATGATGGTGATGGAACCGCCGTCAGGCAGCTGCACGGCCTTCTCGTAGATCTTTGCAAGGTCTGAGTAGAGGGAACCCGGCATCGAATCCTTGGAAGGGATCTGGTCCATACGGTTCGACACGATGGAGAGCGCGTCGGCGTAGAGTGTCATATCTGTCAGCAGTACAAGCACTTTCTCGTTCTTGTCCACTGCGAAGTATTCAGCGGCGCAGAGGACCATATCAGGGATGAGGAGCCTCTCCACAGGAGGCTGGTCGGTGGTGTTGACGAAGCTTATGATCTTGTTGAGAGCGCCCGCGCTTTCAAATGCGTGACGGAAATAGAGGTAATCGTCATTGCTGAGTCCCATTCCGCCGAGGATGATCTTGTCGACATCGGCGCGGAGGGCCACCTGGGCCATCACCTGGTTGTAAGGCTGGTCAGGGTCCGCGAAGAACGGAATCTTCTGGCCGGATACGAGTGTGTTGTTAAGGTCGATGCCTGCGATGCCGGTAGGGATAAGCTGCGAAGGCTGTTTCCTCTTGTAAGGGTTCACTGAAGGGCCTCCGATGAAGCGGCGCTCTCCCTCGACTGCAGGACCGCCGTCGATAGGCTGTCCGTATGCGTTGAAGAAACGTCCCGAAAGCTCTTCGCTGACATTGAGCACAGGCGGCTCTCCGAAAAATACTATTTCAGAGTTGGTAGGGATGCCTTCAGTGCCTGAGAAGACCTGGAGGGTCACAAGTTCGCCCTTGATTTTCACAACCTGGGCAAGACGCCCGTCCACAGTTGCCAGTTCGTCGTTGCTCACTCCCTGGGCACGGAGGGTGACTGTCGCCTTCGTGATGGACTCGAGGTGCGTGTATATTCTCTGGAATGCCTTATTCATTGCTCAATATTGTATTTAGCTGTTCGAGATAACCGTTGAACTTCCTGCTCTCGAATTCTGAGTAGTTCATCTGTCGGAGAATGTTGATGATCTCCTTGTATTTTGCAGCGCACTCTTCGTAATCCTCCACCTTGAACGGAGTGTCACAGACCTTGAGCACGAGTGTGAGCATAAATTCCTGACGGTCCATAGGAGTGATGGAGTCGATAGCGTCGAATGCATCCTGCTGGAGGATGACGAAGTCGATGAGCTCACTCTTCCAGAACTGCTCGTGATAGCTTACAGGGACGCCGTCGTCGCCGAGGATGTTGATCTGCTCAGCGATCTCCTTGCCTCTTCTGAGAAGGTTCTTCGCCTTGAGCACCTTGTCAACCCAGTGCTTGTCGACGCGCTGCTTGAGGTATTCGATGACTTCAGGGTATTCGAGGTACTTGGAATATGATTCAAGAGGGTCGACTGCAGGGTATCTCTTCTTGTCTGCGCGCGCCTGGGCGAGGCAGTAGAAGCAGCGGGCCGCTTTCTTGGTGGACTCTGTCACAGGCTCCTTGAGGTTTCCGCCTGCAGGCGAAACAGTTCCGATGAATGTGACGGAACCGGTCTTGCCGTTGCGGAGCTTGACGATGCCGGCGCGTGCGTAGAAGTTCGAGATGATTGCGGAAAGGTCTACAGGGAACGCATCCGCGCCGGGGAGCTCTTCCATACGGTTGGACATCTCGCGGAGAGCCTGCGCCCAGCGTGAGGTGGAGTCTGCCAGCAGGAGGGCCTTCATACCCATCGCACGGTAGTACTCGCATATTGTCATCGCCGTATAGACGGAAGCTTCGCGGGCTGCCACCGGCATATTGGAGGTGTTGCAGATGATGGTCGTGCGCTCCATCAGGTGGCGTCCGGTGTGCGGGTCGATGAGTTCAGGGAACTCGGTGAAGATCTCCACAACTTCGTTCGCGCGCTCACCGCAGGCGGCCATCACGATTACCTCGGCGTCGCCCTGCTTCGCGATTGCGTGCTGGAGCACTGTCTTGCCGCAGCCGAACGGACCCGGGATGAATCCTGTTCCGCCCTCGGCGATCGGGTTCAGGGTATCCATGCAGCGGACGCCTGTCTCCATTATGCGGTAAGGACGGGGCTTCTCGACATATCCGCCGACAGCGACCTTCACAGGCCACTTCTGGACCATCGTCACCTTGCGTTCCTCGCCCTGGTCGTCAACGAGCACAGCCATTGTGTCGTCGATGCGGTAGTCGCCTTCCGGTGCGATGCTCTTGATCTTATATTCTCCCTTGAAGGAGAACGGAACCATTATCTTGTGAGGCAGCCAGCCCTCTTGCACCTCTCCGAGCCAGTCGGCTGCGAAGACAGTGTCGCCCACAGAGGCGATAGGGGTGAAATGCCATATCTTTTCGTGATCGAGCGGTTTGGTGTACTCGCCTCTCTTGAGGAACACGTCCTCCATTGTCTCGAGGTTGTTCTGCAGTCCGTCGTAGCAGCTTGAGAGCAGGCCCGGGCCGAGAGTGGCCTCGAGCATATGTCCGTCAAACTCCACGCGGTCGCCCTGACGGAGACCACGGGTGCTTTCATACACCTGTACGTATGCATCCTTCCCCGTGACCTTGATGACCTCCGCCATCAGCTTTGTGCCGTGAAGGTCGATGTAGCAGATTTCATTCTGCGCCACATCGCCGTCAATGCGGACTGTCACCAGGTTGGAGATGATGCCGGTAACTGTGCCTGTAGTTTTCATATTTGATTATTGCTGTTTATTCCCTGGAATGTGCCTCTGACCTCATCCACAAGCTGCTTGAAGAGCCTCTTGCCGGACGCCTGGTCGAGAGCGGCCCAGCGGGAGGCGATAGAGAGGCGGGTGAGGAGTGAGAGGATTGTGTTGATGTTGAAAATCTCGAAGCAGACGAGCTCCTCAGCCTTGTCCCACATCATCCCGTCGAGTTTCTTCTCGCGTTCGATGAGGTTGCTCTCGCTGAATATGGCCTGGAACCTGCTGTAGTTGTCGGATGTGCTTTCGGACGGCTCTCCCTCAAGGAAAGCCACCTTTGCCTTCCTGACCTCCCGGTCGAAACTGAAATAGCCTTTGAGGAAGGAGCAGCCGCTCTTTCCGATGAGGCGGTAGAAGTGGCTGGAGAGATTCTTCCCATCAAGGCCGAATTCCAGAAGGTCGACCAGCGCGCAGTCGCCGGAGGAGAGCTGCGACTTCACCTCTTCCACGACCGCCTGTCTGTCCAGGCTGCGGGATTCGAAGTCAAGCAGCAGGTCCGGGAAACTCGCGATGATGTAGTGGTAGTTGGCCATTACTTTTCAAAGAGGATCTTTCTGGTGGCAGGCCTGAGGTATTCTCCGACCAGATTCGTGAAGTCATCGGCGGTGAAGCTGATCTGCCATCCGCCCTCCTTCGGACCGATCTTGAAGCCGTCTGCAAGGCCCTTCACGGCCTTTGCCTCGACACCTGCTCCGAGGACCTTGGAGATCTCTCCGCCGAGAGCCTTCTCGAGTCCGTCCTTCATCGATGCCGGGAGGATCACGTCAAGTCCCTTGGCCTCGGCGTCCGATGCCTTGAATGATGCCACCACTGTCTTGAGAAGGTCTGCCACGAAACCCGGGTCGGACATTGTCTTTGCGACAGGCGCTGCGACAGCCTTGCCGACAATCAGGTTTTCGGCGGTCTGCTTCAGAGCGGAGATCGCCTGGCCTGACGCCATCCTGATGTCGCTTGCGGCAGCGGATTTCCTGCCTTCGGCATCTTTCTCAGCCTGGGAAAGTATGGCGGAAGCCTCCTCCTTTGCCTTTGCTATGATTTCCTGAGCCTCCTTCTTTGCGGCTGCGAGAAGCTGGTCCGCTTCCTGCCTGCCTTTTGAGAGGCCTTCGTTGTAGAGCTTGTCAGTGAGTTCCTGAACTTTGTTCTGCATTGCCATATATTATATGTTGTTTTCTGATTTTGCAATCTACAAAAATAGCAATAATATACGACAAATTAAAACCGAAATGGCCGGTTCTTCTATTCCGCTTTCAGGAGCAGGATGGCGTCGGCCACTTCACCCGCAGCTGCTGCCTGCAGGGAGTATTTGAAACGTCCGTCCCGTTTCTGGACGACGGTGCCTTCCTTGACCCAGCCGTGGACGCCGGTCTCCATATACTGCCTGCTCTGGCGGTCCCAGAGGCTTGACGAGGTCTCGGGCGAGACGTTGAGGCCCGGGACGAAGCGGTAGAGGTCATAGGTGCCGGCAGGGATCCCGTCTGCAGAGTAAGTCACCGAAGCGCCGGCTTTTGTCGCAATCCAGCCGCTGTCGCCCATATATGCCAGCTCCTCGCCTGCAGGCTCCCATCCGCTCTTCATCTTTGCAGGTGTCTCGATAAGGTATCGTCCGGGCAGGGAGATGCCGAGATACTCTGCCATCGCCTGGAGTGTGCGCTTCCCGAAGTAGCGGAGGTTGTCATTGGTGACCCATTCGCCCTCCATATTGTTGGAATAGCAGCAGTATGGGGTCTCTATCGTGATGGCGAGTGTCTGTTCGCCCGCGTGGTCCCAGCACCAGCCTTCGGCATAGCGCGGAGCGGGGGCGGAGAAGAGCATGTCGGTGGTCTTGAGATACGGGTTGAAACTGCAGGTCAGTCCTGTGAGGACCCACTGCTTCCTCTGGAAGGAGAGGGTGGTGGCCGATGCGCGGTGCATCCAGAAAGTGGCGTGGTCGGCGAGCTGCGAGTGGCTGTTGAGCATAATGTCGAGCGGCCTCTCTGCCGTAAGCTTCTCGAACATAGCCTTGATGGCCTTGACCTCCACCACCGTGCTGTCCTCGCTGCGGCCGAAGTTGATCTCCTGGTTCACGCCGGTGACATTGCAGCGCGAGAGTCCGTGCGCCACTCCGTCAGGGTTAGCGAAAGGAAGGATGTATGCGTCGATGCCCTTGCGGAGCGCGGCTCCCTCAGGCGTGTCGTCTGTCAGACAGTCGATCAGTCCGTCGAGCAGGTATGATCCCGGTGACTCGGAAGGGTGCTGCCTGCCGTGGATCCAGACAAGCGCCTTCTCTGACTGCGGAACGGAAGGGTCGGTGACGTGGAGCATCTGCATCGGCCGTCCTTCGAAGCTCCAGCCGATAGTGTCGAGGGCGACATCGGCCCGCTTGGTCCAGTCTGCAAGCCGCTTCTGCAGATATGTGTAGGTATATGGCTCATAGAGAGCGATATACACTGTATCGTGGTCAAAACGCTTGTCCAGCCTGCGGCGGTCTGACTGCTCGATCGGGAGGTGACCCCAGTGCTCTCCGTCGTAGGAGTATGAGGTGCGGTGGACACCGTTGTCACGCATTGTCAGATATATCTGTTTTCCTTTTATGCCTGTCATCCTGAAGCAGTACCAGTTCGCGCTCGGCTCGAGGTCCACGTCGACCGGGTTGATCGGGTCGTAGCTGCCGCCGACGAGATAGGAGAGATGCTCGACAGTGTCGCCCGGCGCGACAACCACTCTCACGGAGTCGAGGAGTGTGACTTCACCGAGGGCACCGGCTTCAAAATCAGCGTCAAAGCGCACCTGAGCGGTCGTTGGCGCTGCTGTGCAGAGAATGAAAATAAGAGAAATGAGGAAAAAAGCTTTGCAGTTCATAGGGCGTGTGTTTTAAAGCAAATGTAAAAATAACTATTTTTGCGCTATGATTCAGGAAGAAATCGGCAAAAGAATCCTTATTCTCGACGGAGCGATGGGAACTATGCTCCAGCGCGGTCTTTCCGTGGCCCAGGTCCACAGGCTCTACGTCGAGGCAGGTGCAGACATCATAGAGACCTCCACCTTCACAATGGAGGGATACGACAACACTTTCGAGATGGCCTCACTGGCGCGCAAGGTGGCTGACGAGGCCTCCCGCAAAGTCTATGTGGCAGGGTGCCTCGGTCCGTATTCCAAGATGCTCTCGATGTCTGACGACGCGCTCCATCCGGAGAACCGCCGCTGTACCTTCGACGAACTGGCAGCCATCTACCGGGAGAACGCCGCAGCTTTGCTGGATGCAGGCGTTGACCTGCTCCTGCTCGAGACCATATTCGACGCATTGAACGCCAAGGCTGCGCTCTATGCCATAGAGGGACTTTTCGAGGAGAGGGGAGTCAGGCTTCCCCTGATGGTCTCCGCCACTGTGAACGACATCCACGGACGCCTTCTCACTGGAATGCAGATTGAGGCGTTCTACCGTACCATAGAACCGTACGCTCCTCTCAGTTTCGGAGTCAACTGCTCCTTTGGAGCGAGCCAGCTCTCACCGATCATCAAGCATATCGCCGGTTTCGCCGGCTGTGCGGTGAGCGTCTATCCGAACGCCGGACTTCCGAACGAACTCGGCCAGTATGACGAGGATCCCGAATACACGGCATCCTGCATCAGGTCGATGGCTGAAGAGGGCCTCATAAACATAGCCGGAGGCTGCTGCGGCACCACGCCGGAGCATATCGCCGCCATCAGGCGCGCAGTGGAAGGCATCGCACCACGCCCTCTGCCTGCAGAGGCTGACGGCAGGCTGACTGTCACCGGCCTCGAGTGCGTTACAGTGGACCGCCGCCTCCAGAACTTCATCAATGTGGGCGAGAGGACGAATGTGGCCGGCTCTGCGAAGTTCAAGAGGCTCATAAATGAGGAGAACTACGAGGAGGCCTGCTCGATTGCCAGAAAGATGATTGCTGACGGCGCCTCCATCATTGATATCAATATGGACGACCCTATGCTCGACTCAGCGGCCGAGATGGGACTCTTCGTCCGTTATATCGAGAACGATCCCGACATCGCGCGCGCCGCGCTGATGATAGACTCGTCTGACTGGGACACCGTGCTTGCCGGCATCAAGAACGCCCCGGGACGCTGCATCGTGAACTCCATCTCCCTCAAGGAGGGTGAGGAGGCTTTCCTCGACAAGGCCCGCGAGATCCGCCGCCTCGGTGCAGCCGCCATAGTTATGGCGTTCGACGAAGAGGGGCAGGCCGTGACATTCGACCGCAAGACCGCAATCTGCAGCCGTGCATACCGTCTCCTCACGGAGAAGGCCGGCTACCGTCCTCAGGACATCATCTTCGACGTCAACATACTTACAGTGGGCACCGGAATGAAGGAGCACTGCAACTATGCCGTGGACTTCATCCGCGCCGTCCGCTGGATCAAGGAGAACCTTCCGGGCTGCCATACATCCGGAGGCGTATCCAACCTCTCTTTCGCATTCAGGGGCAACAATCCTGTCCGCGAGGCGATGCACTCGGTATTCCTCTACCACGCTATCGGGGCAGGCCTCGACATGGCCATCGTAAATCCGGGAATGCTTCAGATCTACAGCCAGATAGAACCTGAATTGCTGAAGGCGGCGGAGGATGTGGTGCTCAACAGCGATGC
This sequence comes from Bacteroidales bacterium, assembly GCA_045599325.1. Taxonomy (GTDB): domain Bacteria; phylum Bacteroidota; class Bacteroidia; order Bacteroidales; family UBA932; genus Cacconaster. The sequence continues at coordinate 14,887 of JAZRVT010000016.1, forward strand.
ACAGGCCACCGAGCGCCTTGTCGCACTGGCGGAGAGGATAAAGAACAGCGGCCAGTCGCCTGAGACTGCCGCTAAGAAGGAACTCTGGAGAGAAGGTCCTGTGGAAGAGCGTCTCAAATATGCACTTGCCCGAGGTATCAGCGATTTCCTTGATGCAGACCTGGCCGAGGCCATTCAGACGATGAGCCCGATGGCTGTCATCGAGGGCCCGCTGCTTTCCGGAATGGAGAACGTGGGACGTCTCTTCGCCGAGGGGCAGATGTTCCTGCCGCAGGTCATCAAGTCCGCGAAAGTTATGAGGACTGCAGTGAATATCCTCCAGCCGCACATTGAGTCAGGCAATTCAGGCACTTCCTCGCGCCGGAGGAAGATGGTGCTTGCAACAGCGGAGGGCGACGTCCACGACATAGGGAAGAACATCCTTTCAGTAGTGCTTTCCTGCAACGGCGTCGAGGTCGAGGACCTCGGAGTGATGGTCAGCAACCAGACCATCCTCGATGCTGCCAGGAGCGGAAATGCGGATTTCATCGGCGTGAGCGGACTCATCTCCCCGTCGCTGGCCCATATGGAGGAACTCTGCAGGATGATGGAGAAGGAGGGCCTCTCTGTCCCTGTGTTCTTCGGCGGAGCCACAACTTCCGACCTGCACACTGCAGTCAGGCTCGCTCCGCTCTACAGCGGTCCTGTCATCCATACTGGCAACGCTTCCGAATGTGCTGAAGCAGTCAACCGCATCGGTCTCGACGCCAAGGCTTTCTTTGAGGGAGTCAGGGAGAAGCAGCGGAAGACCATCGAACTCTACAACAGCCGCAACGAGACTTTCGTGACTGTTGAGGAGGCCCGCAGCCGTGCTGTCCGTCCGGCGCTGAACACCTTCGCCCAGCCGGATGGCTTTGGAAGCAGGGATATTATCACTAATTTGGAAATCAGCAAGATAGAAAAATATATCAATTGGCCGATGCTCCTTGCGTTCTGGGGTTTCAAGGGCAGTTTCGACGCTCTTGTCTCAGAAAATGAGGAGGCGCGCAAATGCTATGAATCCGCGCTTGCGATGCTCGCTTCGATGAAGGCGGACGGCAGTGTGGAGGTCTCAGTCAACGCCCGCTTCTTTGATGCGAACGGCGACGGTGAGGAGATTGTGCTCTCTGACGGCACCCGTTTCAATGTCGGAAGGGCTGCCGGTTCGCGCAGCCGGTATGAGTCTCTTGCCGACTATGTGGCTCCCTCTGACAGCGGACTCTCTTCGAAGGTGGGCATCTTCGCCATCAAGGTTGAGGACCGGCACCACTGCTGCTGTGACTGCAGGGATTACGACCATCTGCTCCGCGAGAGCCTTTGCGCCCGCCTCGCCGAGGCTGCGGCAGAATGGCTCCAGGATGAGACCTGCTGCGGCGCGAATGTGATCCGTCCTGCATTCGGCTATCCTGCCTGCCCGGACCATTCGCTCAAGCGCACCGCCTTCGACCTGCTGGATGCTGAGCGTCTGCAGGGTCTGCGGCTCACCTCTTCTTACGCGATGGTCCCTGTGACCTCAGTCTGCGGAATGCTGATCTGCCATCCTGAGGCCGGATACATCAATGTCACTTCTGGAAAATGAAAGTAGCTGAAATACTCTCTCTCAAGCGCAACGCGTTTCCGTCGCTTGAATTCGTCCCGCCTTTGAAGGGCGGAGACATCAACCGTCTCTACAGGTCCCTCGACCCGCTGATGGAGTTCAAGCCTCCTTATATGAATGTCACCTGCCACCGCAACGAGCGCGCTGACGGCAGGGTGGTGACCAAGCGCCCTGGCACCGTGGCCATCGCCGCGGCCATTATGAAGCGCTTCAAGATCGAGGTGGTCCCTCACGTCATCTGCGCTTATGCCAGCCGCGAAGAGATTGAGAACGAACTGATCGACCTCAGTTTCCTGGATATCGACAATGTGATGGCGCTGCGCGGTGACACCTCTTCCAACGGCGTATTCACCCCATATCTCGACGGCCACAGCCACGCTTCGGAACTCGTGCGCCAGATACGTGACCTCAATGAGGGAAAGTATGCCGACCCGGCCATCGTAGGCGGGTTCCGCACTGACTTCTGCATCGGAGTGGGCGGTTACCCTGAAAAGCATTATGAGGCAGCTGACCTTGATGCCGACATCGCTCATCTGAAGGAGAAGGTCGACGCCGGCGCCGACTATGTCATCACTCAGATGTTCTTTGACAATGAGTGCTTCTATGACTATGTGGCGCGCTGCCGCGCCGCCGGCATCACTGTGCCTATTATTCCGGGCATAAAGCCGGTCTCTCTCAAGAAGCATCTCACGAGCCTTCCGAACTCATTCTCTCTGACACTGCCTGAAACTCTCTCTCACGAGATTGAGAAATGTGCTGACGATGCTGCGGTCTACCGTCTCGGCATCGAATGGTGCATCTTCCAAAGCCGCGACCTCATCGCCCACGGCGTACCTGCCATCCATTACTACACTATGGGCCGCGGTGAGAATATCCTCGAGGTCCTCTCGAAGGTATTCTGACAGATGAATCAGCGTGATTCGAAATATGTGCAGATGACAACTGCTCCTGTGGAGAAGCTGGTCTGCTCATTCGCTGTGCCGTCCATTGTCAGTATGCTGATCAGCAGCATCTACAACATTGTCGACACTTTCTTTGTAGGCCGCCTCGACACACAGTCGACAGCTGCTCTCGGAGTTGTCTTCTCATATATGGGCATCATACAGGCCTGCGCTTTCTTCTTCGGCCACGGCAGCGGCAATTTCATCTCCCGCGCGCTTGGGGCAAGGAAAGAGGAGGAGGCGGAGACTATGGCCTCTGTGGGTTTCTTCGACGCTCTGATAGTCAGCAGTTTCATCGCAGCCATCTGCGGGGTGTTCATCAGTCCGGTTATGCGGCTTTTCGGCGCGACGCCGACAGTCCTTCCGTATGCTGTGGACTACTTCAAGTGGATTCTTGCCGGCACTCCGTTCATCGTGGGCACTTTTGTGCTCAACAACCAGATGCGCCATCAGGGGAATGCTGGCGTGGCGATGTGGGGTATCCTGTCGGGTGCGCTGCTGAACATTGTCCTCGACCCGATCCTGATTTTTGTGCTCGGTATGGGTGTCAGCGGTGCGGGTCTCGCGACTGCTGTCTCCCAGGCTGCCAGCTTCACTCTGATGCTCATTCTTTCGAGGCGCAGGGGAGGCATCCGGGTCCGCTTCAGGAACTACCATCCTACTTTTGTCCGTTTCAGGGAGATCACGGCCGGCGGTGTGCCGAGCCTGGCGCGCCAGGGACTTATGGCACTTGCGGTCGTCTTTCTGAACAACTATGCGGCGGGCTTCGGCGACGAGGCGCTCGCCGGATTCTCGATTGTCGGAAGGGTGATGCATCTGGCATCTTCTGCTGTCATAGGCTTCGGCCAGGGCTTCCAGCCTGTCTGCGGCTATAACTATGGAGCCGGGATGTATGGCCGGCTGCGCCGCGCCTTCTGGTTCTGCGTCTCTGTATCGACAGCGTACTGCATTCTGGTGGCTCTCTTCGGCATTTTCTTCGCTCCCGGCATCATCAGTGTCTTCAGGGCGGATGACCCTGAGGTCATCTACCTCGGCTCGATGGCTCTGCGGGCGCAGAGCTGGCTCTTCCCGCTGGTGGGCTTCATCGTGATGACAAATATGTATCTGCAGACTACCCGCCAGGTCTGGAGCGCTATCATCGTGGCTGTCGCCCGCCACGGTCTCTTCCTTATCCCAACTATCATTGTCGGTGCTACTTTCTTCGGTTTCAACGGCCTCGTCGCCGCCCAGCCGGCCGCCGACATCCTCTCTTTCCTCGTCGCCGTCCCGCTCTGTGTGCGGGCGCTGAGGAGGATGGAGTAGCGGCGCTATGGCGGCAGCGCCACCGCCCCAGATAAGCATCTATTTGCTCCGACGGGAATTATTGTTTAATTTTACTGAAGTATTCCAAAACATTTCAAGAGAAAGATATGACCAGTATTGAAACATTGTTCTCCATCGCTGGGGAGTTTGACATAGAGGGTGAAATCGTCAGAATCGAGCCTCTGGGCAACGGCCTTATCAATGACACCTTCAGAGTGATGACCTCTGACGGGTCACCTGATTATGTGCTCCAGCGTATCAACAACGCCATATTCAAGGATGTTGAACTACTTCAGCACAACATAGAGGCCGTGACAGCGCATATCCGTGCAAAGCTCGAGGCGAGGGGAGAGTCGGACATAGACCGCAAGGTGCTCCGATATGTCAGGCCGAAAGGCTCTGACAGGACTTGGCTCCTCGAGGACGGAAAGTACTGGAGAGTGTCGGTATTCATCCCTGACTCTTTCACAAGGGAGACCGCTGATGCGGAGAACTCATATTTCGCAGGCCGGGCTTTCGGAGAGTTCGAGGCGATGCTAGCCGACCTGCCGGAGAAACTCGGTGAGACAATCCCTGACTTCCACAATATGGAGCTGCGGTCGCTTCAGCTTAAGGAGGCGGTTGCCGCTGATGCTGCGGGAAGAGTGTCTGACCCTGAGATACAGGCTATCCTGAAAGATATCGCGCGCTACGACGAAGATATGTGCAAGGCAGAGAGGATGTATCGTGAAGGCACTCTGCCGAAGCGCATCTGCCACTGTGACACAAAGGTCAACAATATGCTCTTCGACGCTGATGGCAACATCCTGTGCGTCATAGACCTCGACACTGTGATGCCGTCCTTTGTATTCTCCGATATCGGGGATTTCCTCCGGAATGCGGCCAACACCGTTGCGGAGGACAGCCCGGAGACCGGGAAGGTGGCGTTCAAGATGGAGACCTTCAAGGCCTTCGTCAAGGGCTACCTCGAGTCGGCATCCTGCTTCCTGACTGAAACAGAAAAGGAGAACATCCCTTACGCTGCACTGCTGTTCCCGTATATGCAGGCAGTACGCTTCCTCGCCGACTATATAAACGGCGACACCTACTACAAGATCCAGTACCCTGAGCACAACCTTGTCAGGACCCGCAACCAGATGGCCCTCTTCCACAGCGCCCTCGACCACATCGGCGAGATGGAGGAGTTCGTGAATGGCTTCGTGCTATAGGCGAGCGGCAGTTTTCTCAAGCGCCGCTGCTGCTTCCTGAACGAGCCCGCAGTGAATCACGCGCAACGGCAAAAAAGCCGGTCATTTCTGGCCGGCTTTTCATTGCGAAAGGTCTGGACTATCCGAGGAATCCGAGGAGGATACCTGCAGCCACTGCAGAACCGATCACACCTGCAACGTTAGGACCCATAGCGTGCATCAGAAGGTAGTTGGACGGGTCATATTCCAGTCCGACATTGTTCGATACGCGCGCCGCATCAGGCACAGCCGAAACTCCGGCGTTACCGATAAGCGGGTTGATCTTGTTGCCTTCCTTGAGGAAGAGGTTGAAGATCTTGACGAAGAGGACACCAGTGAAAGTTGCGATGAAGAATGAGCAGGCACCGATGATGAAGATCCAGACAGAACGGGTCTGCAGGAACTGGTCAGCCTGAGTGGATGCACCGACGGTCACACCGATGAGGATGGTGACGATGTCGATGAGCGGACCGCTCGCGGTGTTTGCAAGACGCCTGGTCACGCCGCTTTCCTTGAGGAGGTTACCGAAGAACAGCATACCGAGCAGAGGAATACCTGAAGGCACGATGAACGCTGTGAGGAGGAAACCGATGATAGGGAAAAGCTTCTTCTCGGTAGGGGATACCTGACGTGGCGGCTTCATACGGATGAGACGCTCCTTCTTGGTGGTGAGGAGTCTCATCACAGGAGGTTGTATGACAGGTACCAGCGCCATATAGGAATATGCCGATACGGCGATTGCGCCCATCATATCCGGAGCCAGACGTGAGGAGAGGAAGATTGCGGTAGGACCGTCAGCACCACCGATGATACCGATTGCGCCAGCCTGTGCAGGGTCGAAGCCGAATGCGAGCGAGATGGCGTATGCGCCGAAGATACCGAACTGCGCGGCAGCACCGATGAGGAGCAGCTTAGGGTTCGATATGAGGGCGGAGAAGTCAGTCATTGCGCCGATGCCGAGGAAGATCAGAGGCGGATAGAAGCCCCTCTTCACACCCTGATAGAGGATGTTGAGGACGGAACCCTCTTCATACACGCCGACCTGAAGACCAGGGAAGAGCGGAATGTTGCCGATGAGGATACCAAACCCGATAGGCACGAGCAGCATCGGTTCCCAGTCCTTCTTGATACCGAGGTAGAGGAAGGTAAGGCCGAAGCATATCATTATCAGGTATCCCCAGTCGAAATTGTGGAAACCTGTGAATGTCCAGAAGGTTTGGAGGTTTTCCAGTATTTTGTCCATACGATTAGCCTATGGTTACGAGTGCGGCGCCCTCAAGGACTGAGTCGCCCTTCTGGACCATAATGCTCTTTACAGTGCCGTCGCAGGTAGCTTCGATAGAGTTCTCCATCTTCATTGCTTCGAGAACGATGAGGCAGTCACCCTTCTTGACAGCCTGGCCTTCCTTGCAGTTCACGTTGAGAACAACGCCAGGAAGCGGAGAATTGACAGTTGTTCCGCCAGCAGGTGCGGCTGCCTTAGGAGCAGCTGCAGGAGCGGCAGCGGCAGCAGCCGGAGCTGCAGCCTTGGCGACTGGTTTGGAAACGACAGCCTTTGGCTTTGCAACAGGCTGCTCGAACTCTACGTCGTATGAGGTGCCGTTCACTTCAACTTTGGCAGTTGTCTCTTCGACGTCGTTGACGACTACATTGTATTCGTTGCCGTTGATTTTGATCTTATATTCTTTCATAGTTTTCTTGATTGATGATTACTTTATTTTCTTACCAGAGGAATCTGACGGAAGGTGAGTGCTTTGGATGCCCAAGGGGAGTTGATTCTGTCAGTCGGGTTGATGAGGACTGTGCATACTTCAACATCGTGGACAGCTGTATCTTCTTCAGAATCCCCGTTCCACAAGTCAAGGGCTGCTGCGATGGCTGCGACGATCTCCTCGTCGGCATTACCGGTTCTCTTTGCTGCCCCGGCAGATGTAGAATCCATACCGTTGATAACAATATTGATAGTGATATTGCTCTTGCTACCATCGATTGTTACTTTCTGCTCTTGCATTTTGAAATGGGATTTAGTGGTTTTTTACTTCTTGATTTCAGGTACCTTAAGCAGCATCTGGTCAATTGCGTTCCAAGCAGACTTGACTCTGTCGATTGTCAGGACATAGCTTTCGTCGTCGTGGGCCTCGTTCTCTTCAATCCAGAGGTTCAGGGCCATTGCGATTGCGGCGTAGGTCTCGCCTGATTCATCCTTCCTGCCTGGCTTAGCGGCAATCTTCTGGACAGCAGGCTTGTCTTTCTCCGCCTGTTTTGCGGCGTTCCTGATGTTGATCTTGCCGATCTGCTTGAAGATGAAGTAGAGTATGATCAGAGCGGTGAAGACAACTGACATAGCCAGAATGGCCATCATCCAGCCGTATGGGTCCATCTCTTTCATCTTCTGAGGCTTGGAAGCCTTGTCGATCATAGCGTTGTTGGTGCTTGGGGATGTCCTCTCAAGCACTGCCCAGCCTTCGCCTTCACCGTCGATCGAACCTTCTCCGTCCAGGAGGCGTCCGAAAGAGACATTTGCCAAGGTTGAGTCTTTCAGGCACTTCTCGACTTTGATGCGGTCTATGATGCTGGAGCCGTCACCTTTTGTGAAGATGATCTCATCAGCGTCCATAAGGTCGAAGTTCGTGTGGAACGTGCCTCTGAACGGCTGATTGTCAGCCCAGAACACCACGTGCTGGCGAGGCGGGATCTTTGTCAGGATGTCGCCGCCCGGGATCGCATACTTGGTAAGGTTGTCCGGATCGTCTGAAAGGTAGCAGCCGCCGATATCGACTGTCCCGTAGGATGCGTTGAAGATCTCGATCCAGGCGCTCTGCTGTCCGAAGTCATCCTGGTAATCATTCGTATTGATTACCAGGTATTCGTTCAGACGCATCTGACCCTGGCTCTGAGCGCTTGCAACGAAGGCTGTGAGCAGGCCGGCAGCTATCAGTATTATTTTTATACGTTTCACTTGCGATACTGTTAGAGTGGAAGGTTGTCGTGCTTCTTTGCCGGGTTGGTGAGCTTCTTGTTCTGGAGCTGTGCCAGTGCGCGGATGATGCGGAAGCGGGTGTTCCTTGGCTCGATAACGTCGTCGATGTAACCGTACTTGGCTGCGTTGTAAGGGTTGCAGAAGAGGTCGTTGTACTCTTTCTTCTTTGCCTCTGCAATCTCTTTCTGCTTAGCAGGGTCTTCCTCAGCCTTGATTTCCTTTGCATAGAGGACAGCAACTGCGCCCTCGGCGCCCATAACTGCGATGTTGGCAGTAGGCCAAGCGTAGTTGATGTCGCCGCGGAGCTGCTTGCAGCTCATCACGATGTGTGATCCGCCGTAAGACTTGCGGAGAGTGATGGTTACCTTCGGAATAGTTGCCTCGCCGTAAGCATAGAGGAGCTTTGCGCCGTGGACGATGATTCCGCCGTACTCCTGCTGTGTGCCAGGGAGGAAGCCCGGTACGTCGACAAGGGTTACGACTGGGATGTTGAAGGCGTCGCAGAAGCGGACGAAGCGTGCACCCTTGCGGCTTGCGTTGATGTCGAGGACACCTGCAAGATACTTAGGCTGGTTGGCAACGATACCGACTGACTGGCCGTTGAAGCGTGCGAAACCGACGATGATGTTCTTCGCGTAGTCCTTGTGGACCTCGAGGAACTTGCCGTCATCGACGATGGCGTTGATGACTTCGTACATATCGTACGGTGCGTTAGGGCTGTCAGGGATGATTTCATTGAGTGAATCCTCGACGCGGTTGACAGGGTCGTCGGTAGGGACGATCGGAGCCTCTTCCATATTGTTCTGTGGAAGGAAGCTGAGGAGGTCGCGGATGACTGCGATTGCATCTTCTTCAGTTGATGCCTTGAAGTGAGCGACACCGCTCTTGCTTGCGTGGACAGATGCGCCGCCGAGGGTTTCCTGAGTTACGTCCTCTCCGAGAACCTGCTTTACGACTGCAGGGCCGGTAAGGAACATATATGAAGTGCCTTCAGACATGATGATGAAGTCAGTGAGGGCAGGGGAGTAGACTGCACCGCCTGCGCAAGGGCCGAGGATAGCGGAGATCTGAGGGACAACACCTGATGAGAGGATGTTGCGCTCGAAAATCTCAGAATAGCCTGCGAGTGCGTTGACACCTTCCTGGATGCGGGCTCCGCCGGAGTCGTTCAGACCGATGCAAGGGGCACCGTTCTTCATTGCCATATCCATCACCTTGCAGATCTTCTGTGCGAGGGTCTCTGAAAGGGAACCGCCGATAACAGTGAAGTCCTGTGCGAATACGTACACGAGACGACCTGCAACTGTACCGTAACCTGTTACGACACCATCACCGAGATATGTCTTCTTCTCCATTCCGAAGTTGGTGCAACGGTGGGTCATGAACATATCAAATTCTTCGAAACTACCTTCATCGAGAAGCATGTTGATGCGTTCGCGTGCGGTATATTTTCCTTTTGCGTGCTGGTTGTCGATGCCTTTCTGGCCGCCGCCCATGCGAGCTTTCTCTCTAAGTTCGACAAGCTCTTTGACTTTCTGAAGTTGCTGACTCATTTCTAAAAGGTTTTATATACTTATTATTATTAATAAATGCTATTTCATGCAGAGCTCTGTGAGGACGCCCTTCGTTGACTTCGGGTGGAGGAAAGCGATCTTGAGTCCTTCAGCACCTGCGCGAGGAGCCTTGTCGATGAGGCGTACGCCCTTCTCTTCTGCTTCTGCGAGGCAGGCTGCAACATCGTCTGTAGCGAATGCGATGTGGTGGATGCCTTCGCCACGCTTCTCAATGAAACCTGCGATTGTGCTCTCAGGGCAGGTTGGCTCGAGGAGTTCGAGCTTGGTCTGGCCGATCTTGAAGAAAGCAGTCTTCACTTTCTGGTCTGCGACTTCTTCGATGGAGTAGCACTTGAGACCGAGGATGTTTTCATAATAGGGAATTGCCTCTTCGAGTGACTTGACGGCGATTCCGAGGTGTTCGATGTGAGTAAGGTTCATTATGCTTTATATTTTAAATGATTATTCCATATTGTGATATACGTTCTGGACGTCTTCGTCGTCCTCGAGCTTCTCGAGAAGCTTGTCCAGGTCCGCCCTGTCCTCATCGGAGAGGTGCTTGACCTCACCGTTAGGGAAGCGGTCGAAGCCGGCGCTGATCATCTCGTAGCCGTTGTCCTCGATGAACTTCTGGATTGAGTTGAAAGAGGTGTATTCACCGTAGATGTTGATCTGCTCCTCGATGTTCTCGTCCTTGTCCTCGACTTCGTCGATGAAGACTTCGTCGGCACCGTAGTCGATGAGTTCGAGCTCAAGCTCCTCGATGTCGATGTCAGGTCTGTTCTTCAGCTTGAAGACACACTTGTGGTCGAACATGAAGGAGACGCTGCCCGATGTTCCGAGGCTGCCTCCGAACTTTGTGAAATAGCTTCGCACGTTTGCGACAGTGCGGTTGGTGTTGTCGGTTGCGGTCTCGACGAGAATTGCGACACCGTGAGGACCGTAGCCCTCGTATACGACTTCCTTGTAATCGCCGGCATCCTTGTCGGTCGCCTTCTTGATGGCCCTTTCAATGTTCTCCTTAGGCATGTTCTCGCTGCGTGCGGTCTGGATGAGTGCGCGGAGACGAGGGTTGCCGGTAACGTCAGGTCCGCCCTGCTTTACGGCGATGGTGATTTCCTTACCGATCTTGGTGAAGGTCTTGGCCATATGGCCCCAGCGTTTGAATTTTCTTTCCTTGCGGAATTCGAAAGCTCTTCCCATATGCTATTTGTTTTCGATTCTTGAGATATACTTGTCAACCTCATAGCCTTCGAGGGTCTGAGGATACTTTGTCTGAATCTCCTTGTAGAGTGAGAGCGCCTGTGCGTCGTCACCTGTCTCTTCGCAGATGAGGGCGGCCTTCATCATATAACCTGCTGCGAGTTCGTTGTCAGCGGTCTTTGCGGCCTTCTTGAAATATGAGAGCGCACTGCTGTTGTCGCCGAGGTTTGCGTAAGCGTCACCGAGGCAGCAGAGGGCGCGTGCCTTCATGATCTTGTCCTTTCCGCTGTATTTCTTGAGATACTTGACTGCGCTGTCATTGTCACCAGTCTGGAGAGCTGCGACACCTGCATAGAACCATACGCTCTTGCCTGCCTTGTTTCCGTACTGCTCTGCCACGTCCTTGAAGCCGAGGATGTTGCCGTCGCCATTGAGGGCAGTCTCGAAATCGCCCTGTGAGAAGAGACGCTCAGCGTTGAACATCTGGCCGCGGGCCTCCTCCCTTGCAGGGGTGAGGTACCATTTGTTGATGGCGAGGACGCCGAAAATGATGACGATGATGGCCACCAGAAGCCATTCCATCCACTTCTGATTGCCTTTGACGAATTTTTCAAGACCGGAGACGTTGCTGACCTCCTGTTCTTCCTGAACTGCTGGTTGATTTTTCTGTGCCATTTTTTTACTATTTGTTTTTTTACTATTTCCTCATTGCAGGCCCTTCCAAGGCCTTTTTCGCGAATATATTTCGAATCCGCAAATTTACAACAAAAATGTTAATCACAAAGTTTTATTCGTACATTTGTACGCCAAGATTTAAACATGTTTTTAACCAGAATCACTCTCCACGATTTCAAAAATATACGGGAGGCCTCTCTTGAGTTCTCTCCGAAGATAAACTGCATTTCCGGAAGCAACGGGGCCGGCAAGACCAACCTGCTGGACGCCGTCTACTATCTCTCGATGACGAAGAGTTTCTTCTCGCCTTCGGACCAGTATGTCTACTCTTTCGGAAGCCCTGAGGCTGACCTCTGCGGATGGTACAGGATGGACAACGGCACTGAGGAGAAGATAGCGGCAAGCGTGAAGAAGGGGGGCGAGAAGCTCTTCAAGCGCGGCACTAAGCCATACGACCGCTTCTCCGAGCACGTGGGGATGATTCCGATAGTGATGGTGTCGCCGCTCGACAGCTCGCTGGTCAACGATTCCGGCGACGAGAGGCGCAAGTACCTCAACTTCATACTGTCGCAGACAGACCGCGAGTATCTGGCACATATCCAGGCATACAATCAGCTGCTGATGCAGCGCAACCGCCTGCTCAAGTCAGAGATTCTCCCGGACGACCTTCTCGAAACCATATCCGACAGGATGACTGTCCACGCACGGTATGTCTATGCATCCCGCAAGGAGCTGTGCGACAGGCTGCAGCCGCTGATCCAGGAGTTCTATGAGAAACTTTCCCGAGGAGGCGAGGAGGTCTCCATCACATACCGCTCCGACCTCGACGTGCTTCCTCTCGACGAGCTGCTGAAGCGCGAGATGGAGAAGGAGCGCATCCTCCGGTTCACCACTGTTGGCGTCCAGCGCGACGACGTGCTCTTCCACATCGACGGCCACCCGCTCCGCCGCTGCGGCTCCCAGGGGCAGCAGAAGAGCTTCCTGCTTGCGATGAAACTCGCGCAGTTCCGCGTGATGAAGGAGATTTACGGCCGCACTCCGATCCTGCTGCTCGACGATGTCTTCGACAAGCTCGACATGCAGAGGGTCGAGGACCTGCTCACCATTGTCTCCAGCCTCGACTTCGGCCAGATTTTCCTGACCGACTGCAACACCACCCGCCTCGAGCAGGTGGCCTGCCGCATAGGCGCGGCCTGCAAGTTCTTTACTGTCTCCGGCGGAGAGATCAGTCAATCGCTCTACTGATGAACCGTACCTCCACAAAGTCAATAGGCGAGTCCATCCGCTCCTATATCGCCGAGAACGGTCTCGGAGAGGGAATCCAGCGTATGAGGATTTTCGACGCGTGGGATTTACTTTCCGCTGGGGGAGTGGAAGTTAAAAGATATACCTCAAGTAAATTCTACAAGGACAAAGTGCTTACCTGCAAGATCAGTTCATCTGTTGCCAGGGCACAGCTCAGGCCTTATCTGGAGTCTCTCCGCAAACAGCTGAACAGCCTGCTGCAGGCTGACCTTGTGGACAGTATCAAACTTACATAGTTCCGGAGAAGATATGGCGGCTTACGGCAAGGCAGTGGTGGATTCGGCTGTCCCTTTCATCAAAGGGGCGCTCGAGCCGTGGTTCGGTGAGGTCCTTTATAAAAAAGGCGATGAGATATCTCCCGATGACCTCCGCGACGCCTCCGCACTGATTGTCAGGACGCGCACCAGATGCGGCGCTCCTCTGCTCGAAGGCACTCCGGTCGAGATGATAGCCACTGCAACCATCGGCACCGACCATATCGACGGGGAATACTGCAGCCGCCGCGGCATCGAGGTGCAGAGCGCTCCCGGATGCAATGCGGGCGGAGTGCGGCAGTATGTCTTCGCTGCTCTGAGGGCTCTCGGAATCAGGAGCGGGGAGGGGCTCACGCTAGGAGTCGTGGGCGTCGGCCACGTGGGTTCGGAAGTGGCCCTGGCAGGACGCGGGGCCGGCTTCAGGGTGATCGGGAACGACCCCCCGCGCGGGCTCCAGACGCCTCTTGACACCCTGCTCAGAGAGTCGGACATCGTCACTGTCCATATCCCGCTCTGGCCGGAGAACCGTGACTTCATCAATGCCGGTTTCCTCGCGGAAATGAAGCCCGGCGCAGTGCTGATAAACGCCTCGAGAGGCGAGGTGGCGGACGAGGATGCTCTGATCGACGCAAGAGCGCGGCTCGGCGGTCTTGTTGTCGATGTCTGGAAGAACGAGCCGCACATCAATCTCCGGCTGCTTGATGCCGCCGACATAGCCACGCCGCATATCGCCGGTTATTCAATACAGGGGAAAATCAATGGCACTCAGGCTGTTGTGCGCGCAGTCGCCCGCCATTTCGGGATAGAGGCACTGAAAGATTTCCGCGTTGAAGGAGTGGAGATCCCGCTTGAGCCGCACGACATAATGGAGGATGACGCCGCTCTCCGCGCCGCGCCGGAAGCCTTCGAAAGCCTCCGGTCCTCATACCGATACCGCAACGAGAACCTGTAGGAGGGACGTTTTCGCAGCTCATCTGCCATCAACAAACTTTCCAGTAGCCACCCTTGTCCGGACCGATTCTGACGATAACTCCCTCTTGCTTGAGTTTTGAAAGATGTTTTTCAACTGCCTTCGGGGTTATGCCGGCAAGCTCTGCCAGACTGTTCGTTGTATGACGACCGTTTTCTTTGATTGCAGCGATAATTTTCTCCCTACTCTTCGTCTTTTTCTCCCTAATTATGCATTTCGAAAATCCCGATTAGCGCCTATCCTTCCGGCTGCCGGTAGACTTCAATCTCGGATATGCAGAGGTCGGTGTATTTGGTGCCCTTCTCTGTCGAGAGCACCTGCAGCACGATCTTGCTGACCGCACGGCCCTCGTAGCCTCCGTACTCCTCCGGGGTGATCACAATTCCAATCGGCTCGCGGTATGCCCCGTAGTCCCATTCCTTCGCGTCGGTGTATATGCGCTGGTCGCCCGTGAGGTCGAGGTCGAGCACTTCGGGCTCGTCGCTGTCAGGACGGTAGATTGTGACGCGGAGAGTCTTGATGCGGCTGTTGGCCTTGAGCAGGGTCGGGGACTTGTGATAGCCGTTGTAGAGACGTATGTCGGAGACCTTCTGGGGGGTCTTGAAATCGATCGTGATCTTTGCTCCGCCGTCGTTGCCTGCAGCGACCCAGGCTGTCTCCAGCAGCCCGTCCTGGAGGTTCGCGGCAGGATAGTTCTGCTGAGAGGCGGAGGTAGTGACGGTGTAGAGGCCCTTGTTCATCTTCAACCAGTCGATTCCCCACCACGGCTTGCGGTTCACGCTTTCGTCGCACCAGGAAGTGATATCCACCGGTTCTGCGGAGGCATAGTCAAAACTGTCGCTGTGGTATGTCCATACATTCCCGTTGCGCTGGAAGTCAAGCCCTTCGAGGCGCGGCCAGTCCCACTGGTCATCCACGAATGCCGGCAGCCCGGAGAAATCCACTGTGACGTCCAGACTGCCCGCCTTGCCGTCGCCCCAGTGCCTGGCGGGCTTCAGGTCATAATGGATGTCCAGCTCCTTGGCGCAGTAGCGTCCAAGCTGTGACCGCTGCTTGTCATAGACGCCCGTCAACTGATGGCTGCGGATAGAGTAGGCGACCCTGAGTGTTGCCTTGGCGCGCGGGTTCATCGAGATGGCCGTGTAGGTCCAGAGCCTGGTCAGGCCCGGATCGTAGTATGGCATCTCGATGTCCGGGTCGTCCTCAGGTGTGACATCCTTCGCTATCCTGACTGTCTCGTCGGCGGAGAACCATTCGAGTTCCCTGCCGTTGAGGGAGAATGACAGGTCCTTGAGGTTGCTTTCGCTCCAACCGGCTTCGGTCATAGTCTCTGTTATTCCGTCATCATTGAAGAAATGACGCTTCGAGTCACCGATGTAGTCAATCGGGAACCCGTAGTTTATCTTTTCGAAGTATCTGTCGGATTCATTCACCAGGTCATATTCGACAATAATCCTTGACCAGGGAAGGCCCGGGATTATCCTGAGCCTTTCGGCTGCCACGCGGATCTCAGTGATTGTCATAGGGACAGGGTTGGCGGAACGTCTCACGGCCGAATACTCGATGACCGGGTCTCCGTTGCCCCAGGCTGCAGTGGAAATGAAAACTGCGGCAATAACTGCCAGAATGTGGAATCTATGGTTCATTGCGGGTGATTTATCGTACAAATATAAACAATCTTTTGATGCAATTTTGCTACTTTTGCCATTACAAATCAACGCTATGAAACGTATAGTTCTTTCCCTCATCATTCTTGCGGCGGCCTTCGGAACCGCTGCGGCGCAGAACGTGATTCCTGCCTCAGACCCTTCAGTAACTTATATCGGCCGCACACTTGTCTCTGATGACGGCAGCGTCAGCTATGACTGGAGCGGCGTGACTGCCATCGTAAGTTTCACAGGAACTGAACTCTGGATGGAGTGCAGCGACACAAAGGGCGACTGGTTCAATGTCTGGGTGGACAGGGAGCAGAGTGCAAAAGAGGATTTCACCGTCAAGGTGGGGAAGGATGAAGGAGGCAGGGTCCTTCTTGCTTCCAAACTCAGCAGAAAGGGCGTCCACAATGTGATCCTGCAGAAACGCACTGAAGGCGAGCAGGGCACTTTCACAGTCTCCTCATTCGGGACAGACGGTGCTTTCCGCCAGGCCCGTCCCGCAAAGCAGCGTCGCATCGAGATAGTGGGTGATTCCTACACCTGCGGCTACGGCACTGAGAGCGGCAGCCGCAACGACCCGTTCAAGGCTGAGACAGAGAACTGCAACCTCGCGTACGGCTTCATCATCGGCCGCTATTTCGATGCGGACGTGCAGCTGGTAAGCCATTCCGGCCTCGGCATCGCACGCAACTACAACGGGGCGAAACTGCCTCTTATGCCTGAACGTTATCTCCAAACCTTCGACGAGAACCCGGAGGTCAGGTGGACTCCCGGGGAATACCGCCCGGACATTGTCATAATATATCTGGGAACCAATGACTTCAGCACAGGGAACCAGCCTACGCTCGCCAAGTGGACTGCAGAATATGAGAAGCTCCTGAAGGAGATTCGCGACAACTACGGCGACGAAGTGCCGATCCTCTGCGTGGCCTCCAACGCCAACGACGTGCTGGGCGAGTTCGTCCGCGAAGTGGCTGTCCATACCGCCATTCCGAATGTCCGCTGGACCTCCATCCAGAGCGGTGCCCACAACCTCGAGAGCGACCTCGGCGCATCCTGGCATCCGAACTATTCCGGCCAGCGCAAGGTCGCAGGCTGCATGATTCCATATGTATCGACCCTCACCGGCTGGGAGATGCCTTTCAAGGCGGTCGAGTAGCGAAAGAAAATGTAGGGAAATCGCTCCTTTTTCGTATTTTTGCAGATTGCAGAAAATAAACAGCACAAGATATGATCACCAAACAGCAAATTGAAATCTTCAAGACCATTGAGACACCGTTCTATTTCTATGATATGGAACTTCTCAAGAAAACTCTTGACATCTACAAGTCTCAGATTGACAAGTACGGCTACAACGCACACTATGCAATGAAGGCCAATGCCAACGACCGCATTCTCGAGACCATCAAAAGCTACGGCCTCGGAGCAGACTGCGTCAGCGGCAACGAAGTGAAGCTCGCAGTCAAGTCCGGCTTCGACCCTCAGAAGATAGTCTATGCGGGCGTGGGCAAGAGCGACAAGGAGATCAAGGCAGCCCTCAAGGCAGGCATCTTCAGCTTCAACTGCGAGAGCGTCCCTGAGATCAGGATCATCAACGACCTCGCTGCCGGAATGGGCAGGAAGGCGAAGATTTCAATCCGCGTGAACCCGGATATCGACGCACACACCCACAAGTACATCAGCACCGGCCTGAAGGAGAACAAGTTCGGCATCAGCCCGTGGGCTTTCCAGGATGTCATTGACACTATCAACCAGTGCAGCAATGTGGAACTCATCGGCCTCCACTTCCACGTAGGCAGCCAGATCACTGAAATGCCGGTCTTCGAGCTCACCTGCAGGCGTGTCGAGGAACTTCAGAAGTGGTTCATCGAGCACAATGTGCCAATCGCCAACATCAACCTCGGCGGCGGCCTCGGAGTCAACTATCAGGACCCTTGCGGTGACCCTGTCGCACATTTCGAAGAATACTTCAGCGTCATAAACAGGAACCTCATTGTCCGCCCGGGTCAGAAGGTGCATTTCGAGCCGGGCCGTGCGATTGTCGCACAGTGCGGCCACGTCATCAGCCGTGTCCTCTATGTCAAGGTCGGCAAGGAGAAGAAGTTCGCCATCCTCGACGCAGGTATGAACGACCTTATCCGTCCGGCTCTCTATCAGGCATACCACGACATCGAGAACCTCACCTCCGAAAAGCGCAGGATGCGCTATGACATTGTGGGCCCTGTCTGCGAGTCGAGCGACTGCTGGGGACAGAGGCGTATGGTCAACCAGTGCCAGCGCGGCGATATTTTCGCTATCCACACTGCCGGTGCGTACGGGCAGGTAATGGCTATGAAGTATAATCAGAGAGACCTGGCGAAGGCCGTCTACTCAGACCAGATCTGAACAGTATGTTTGAAAATTTGACCGACCGTCTCGAACGGTCATTCAAGCTGATAAAGGGGCAGGGAAGGATCACGGAGGTGAATATCTCCGAGACTATGAAGGATGTGCGCAAGGCGCTCCTCGAGGCCGACGTCAGCTATAAGCTCGCAAAGAGTTTCTGTGACGAAGTGAAACAGAAGGCCCTGGGCCAGGATGTCCTGAAGGCTGTCCGCCCGGACCAGATGATGATCAAGATTGTCCACGACTCTCTTGCCGAACTTATGGGAAGCGAGCATTCCGAACTCAACGTGAAGGGCAGTCCGGGCATCGTGCTGGTGGCCGGTCTGAACGGTTCCGGTAAGACTACTTTCTGCGGCAAGCTGGCGCTGAATCTCAAGAGCAAGAAGGGGATGAAGGTGCTGGTGGCTGCCTGCGACACGTTCCGTCCTGCAGCTATCGAGCAGTTGAAGACTCTCTGCGGCCAGGTGGCTGTGGATTGCTACAGCGAGGACGGTGTGAAGGACCCTATCGCTATCGCCCAGAACGCTATCAGGAAGGCGAAGAATGAAAGTTACTCTGTTGTCATCATAGATACAGCGGGCCGTCTTGCTGTCGATGAGGAGCTGATGGATGAGATTTCTGCTCTCCACAAGGCTGTCAAGCCGACTGAGACTCTCTTCGTGGTCGATGCGATGACCGGCCAGGATGCTGTCGATACCGCCAAGGCTTTCAATGACCGCCTCGACTTCGATGGTGTCGTCCTCACCAAGATGGACGGTGACACCCGTGGCGGTGCGGCTCTCTCCATCAAGGCTGTGGTCGGCAAGCCGATCAAGCTCGTCAGCTCCGGCGAGAAGATGGAGGCTCTCGACATCTTCTACCCTAAGCGTATCGCTGACCGTATCCTCGGTATGGGTGACGTGGTCTCTTTCGTTGAGAAGGCTCAGGAGCAGTTCGACGAGGAGGAGGCCAGGAAGCTCCATAAGAAACTGGCCAAGGACCAGTTCACTCTGGAGGACTTCTACGCTCAGATCCAGCAGATCAAGAAGATGGGCAACATCAAGGATCTTGCTTCTATGATTCCTGGTGTGGGACGTGCGCTGAAGGATGTGGACATCGACAACGACTCTTTCAAGGGTGTCGAGGCCATCATCCAGTCGATGACTCCTTTCGAGCGCCAGAATCCGGCGCTGATCAACGGCAGCCGCCGCAAGCGTATCGCTGACGGCAGCGGCACTTCTATCGCTGAGGTCAACCGCCTGCTCAAGCAGTTCGAAGGGACGAAGAAGGCGATGAAGACGATAGCCGCTGCTCCGATGCAGAAGGCGATGGCAAAAAAGAAAAAGAAGCGCTAGCCGCGTGAATTTATTTTATCCGGTTGTAGTGGCAGACGAGGAGCTTGCCGGTCTCGTCGTGGAGATGCATTCCGTTGCCCTTGCAGTACTTGAACATCTTGCAGTCCGCACAGATGCCCTGCTTCGCCCAGGAGCGGTCGCGGTACATCTCGAACCGTTCGTTCCATACCGTCCAGAAATCATCGCTGTAGATATTCCCCTGATAGAACTTCGACCGGATGCTCGGGCAGGCGGAAATCGAACCGTCTGAAAGGACCGAAGCCACGGTGACGCCAGCGTGGCAGTTGTAGAAAGAGTCGCGTACCTCACCCTCATATTTGCCGAGGAAACCCTCGCAGGCGAAATTGAGGCTTATGCGTCCTTCCTCTCGCGTGCGCTTGATGAACTCCATCAGCTCCGTGAACTGCGCGTTGGTGATCTGCAGTTCAGGAGTCTGCTTTGCCCGTCCGACAGGGAATATGGTGAAGATTCTCCAGGCCTTCACGCCAAGAGAGATGAGATACTCCTTGAACTGCTCCAGATACGGGAAGTTGCGCTGGTTCACGCAGGTCACGACATCGAAAATGAAACCTTTCTCCTCCACCATCATCTTGACGGCACGCTCAGCGCAGTCGAATGCCAGATGGTTGCCGCGCATCCAGATGTGCTCGTCCCGGAAGCCGTCGAGGCTTACGGTGGCAGTGTGGATACCGCTTCTGAGAAGCGAGTCGAAGCGCCTGCGGTCCAGCAGGATGCCGTTGGTCACGATACCCCACGGGAATTCGCGGCGGTAGAGCTCAAGCCCCGCCTTCTCGAGGTCTTTCCTCATCAGAGGCTCGCCGCCTGTGAATATTATGAATGTCTTGTGGGTGTCAACGTGAGGGGTGATGGAGTCGATGGCCTTCATAAAGTCGGCGACAGGCATATCCTTCATCTCCGGGCTGACCTTGCAGTCGCTCCCGCAATGGAGGCAGGCTGCGTTGCAGCGCAGCGTGCACTCCCAGAAGATAGTCCTGAGAGGATGCTCTTCAACAAGCCTGTCGTGTATCTTGTCAAAAAGGTCAAGCTTGATGCGCTTGCCCAGACCCGGCTCGCGCGACATTATTCCGATACTTTTTTGAGTTTGATGTCAGGAGCTGTCGCCTCGGCCTTGCCGGAATACCAGACGCTGCCCTTTCCGCCCTTGAACTCGACCTTCAGCGCCACACTGTCAGAAGCGAACTGTCCGCCGTGCTCCTCGCCGTCAATGTCCTCGGCCTTGATTCTCAGCTGATTGTTGGGGAAGTCATTGCCGATGTAATGGTAATTGCCCTCAGCGTCTGTTTTAAGATCGGTGAAGAAAGGAATGTATTCGTAGTCGTAGATCACGTTCTGATTGCTTGTCTGGACGTGTCCTATTTCAATTTTTATGTTCTCTATGCCTTTGCCGTTCTCGTCTACCACTTTCCCTTTGATGTCGTAGTCAGCGTTAGGACAGCCGTACATCGCACTGCCGATAGGGATGATGTCGCAGCTTGCGACGGCTCCGACGATGCCCAGAAGCAGCGCTCCGAGGCCGGTGCGTTTCCTGTTGAGGTTCTTCTTAGATTTCATACCAGACAAAAGTTTCTTTCTAAACGCGGCTCTGCGCGTTTTGTTTCGTCAAAGATGCAAAAAATAGCAGGAATGTTGCAGAAAATATCAATGAATGTCGCGATAACTGTATTTTTCAGTTATTTCGCCGTTGTTCATTATCAGTATCAGCGGCATGCTGCCGTTGGTGATGGTGAGGAAATCCTCAGGTTCGATGAAATGGACTTCGTCGGGCCGGAATCCGGTTTCATTAAGGAATTCAGTGGTGTCGGTGTCTTCGCCTCGGCCGAACAGTATGACAGTCGTCATCTCGGGCCACTCCCCGCGTGCCCGCAGAGTGGCAATCTTCTTTGCCGACATCTTGCAGAACTCACAGCGGAGGCTGTAGAAGCAGACCATTTTTTCGCCCTCTGTGACCGATGGCGGGATTATGCCGCTTTCGATACGCTCTCTCAGCGCACTCTCATTCAGCGATCCCTCGGTGTGCTCGCTGTATTTCCTGTAGTCCCAGTTGTCCGGAGGAGAGACGATGAAGACGAGCGCCAGGGAGCCTGCCGCTGCAAGCGCGCCCCAAAGCGGTTTCCATCTGATGCTGAACGGCCTGCAGCCGAAGGAAAGAAGCAGGATGGCCAGCAGCACTGCGTTCTTGACGAGCGACTGCTTCGGGTCCATCTCGACAAGGTCGCCGAAACAGTTGCAGTTTTCGCCGCTGCCCGTGGATACCAGTACGCCCAGGAAAACCGAGAAGCCTGCCAGCATCGCTGCGCTGCACCAGAATGCGGTTTCCGGCCAGAAGTTGGCCAGGAGCAGGATGCCGAGGAAATACTCCGCGGCTATGATGAGCCTTGCTGCCAGGAACGAGAAGCCCAGACTCAGGACCTTGAAGCTGAAGATGTATATCTCGAACGCATCTATGCTGATCAGCTTGGCGGTGGCTGAAAATAAAAAAAGTATTCCGAGCAGAGCCCGGAATACATATTTAAAGTTATGTGCGGATTTATCCACTTGCTAGAAGAGGATAGGAGTGCACTTTGACTCAGCGGTGATGCCTGCAACAGAGATTCTTCCGTTCTTGTCAGAGCATTTTTCACCGTCACCGAGTTCGACTGTTGATTCCCAGATAGTCTCACCGTTCAGTTTGGCTTTGCAGTCACATTTCTTTGAGCAGCTTGACATAGCGAAAACGCATACGAGAAGCACGAGGCCGAGGAGAACTTTTTTCATTTGATTCTATTTTTTAATGGTTTAGTCATTCCGTTAACCTTACAAAGGTATCACATTAAAAATAAAAAAACAAATCACCTTGATATTTCATATCTTTGCAGAACTGTTGGATAGTGGGGAAGGATGGGCGAGTGGTCTAAACCGGCGGTCTCGAAAACCGTTGTACGGTTCACTCCGTACCGGGGGTTCGAATCCCCCTCCTTCCGCCGACAAGCATTGATGACGGCCTGGGAAACCAGGCCGTTTTCTATGTGCTGCGGCCGTCTCGTAAGCTAGCTTACAGAGCGGCCCGCAGCACATAGAAAATCGCCCGGCGGCTCCGCCGCGGGCGTCATCAATGCGTCAGTCAGGCACGCCCCGCCGCAGGCGGTCAGGGGAACATGCGAACGCAGTGAGCATAATCCCCGGCGGCTCCGCCGCCTAAAACAAATCTGGGCGGTTCGTGATCACAGCGTCAGCCCCGTCAATGAATTTCTTCGGGTCATTGACAGTCCAGATGCGGACAGCCTTGCCGTGCTCGTGGCATTTGCGGATGAAGCGCCTCCCGATGAGCGCGCCCATAGGGTTGATGGCGTTGACATAATCGTATTTCCTGAAAGAGAACCTGCGGATGCCGCCGTCGAAGCAGAGACCGAAAGGCAGGCGGCAGAAGATGAGCTTCTCCACCCTCATGGAAGGGTCGAGCTCGTGGACCTTCTCTATGACAGAGTCGTTGAACGACTGCAGAATCACATTGTCGTGCATCCCGAAGGCGTTTACGGCGTCGAGAGTCTTCCGCTCGATGTCAGGATACTGCCCGCGGCGCGTCTTCTTTATTTCGATAAGGATGCCGCAGCGTCCGCCGACAGCGGCGAGCACCTCCTCGAACGACGGCACGCACTCATCAGTCACAGCGCCGGTCTCCCTGTCAAGGATACGGGCAGCGGCAACCTGCTCGTAAGTCATCTCCTCGATGCGCCCTTTGGTGTCAGTGGTCCTGTCAAGAGTCTCGTCGTGGCAGACCACAAGCCTGCCGTCAGAGGTAAGGTGGAGGTCCAACTCGACCATATCCGCCCCGGCTGCGATTCCGTTTTCAAAAGCTGAGATCGAGTTCTCGTTGCCTATGAGGGCGCCGCCCCTGTGGGCGATGACCATCGGCGCCTCCTGTGCGATGCAGGACAATGCCGGCAGCAGGACTGCGAAAAGAAGAAGAGCCTTTTTCATATCACGATTTCTTGATAAGGTCCAGATTGATGAAGAGCAATGCCACGAAGTAGGTGGCCATCACCATCAGATGCCTGTGAGGGAACTGTATGACGAATTCATATAGTGCGATCAGGCTGTCGGAGATTGCAAAGAAAGCGGCTCCGACGGCATACATCCAGCAGTTAGTCCTGTTCTGTGCCACTGCGAAGAGGGCCATGCAGACGATGACGCACATATAGAAGGCTACTGCCGCCTTGAAGACGGTGCTGTCGATGGAAAGGAAGAGGACAGTGGCCATTGCGACAGCGAATGCCAGAATTGCAACCTGCGCGGCGATTTTCCAGATTCTCAGACTGCTGGACTTGGGCAGCCTGTACCTGTTGAAGAATACTATGTATAGAATATGGGCAACGGCGAAGAAGGCTATCTGGACCAGAAAGGCATTGTCTCCGAAAAGAATCTTGGCTTCACCCGCGATGTCGCCGAGGAGGCAGAATATGAGGGCCCATACTGTGATTCTCAGCTCCTCGCGCCGCTGCAGAGCCAGCGCTGCGATAAGAATCGCTACCGGGATGGCCTTGATGATGGCCTGAAGCAGCGGAGAATAGTTCAAGGAAACCAGATACAGGGCCGCCGTGACAATGTATGCCGGAATTACTGCTTTGGATGAGATTATCTTTTCCGTTTGCATAAAGTCTGAACTTTTTTATATCTTTGCCGTCTCAAAAGGAGAGATGCTCGAGTGGCTTAAGAGGCACGCCTGGAAAGCGTGTATACCCCAAAAGGGTATCTCGGGTTCGAATCCCGATCTCTCCGCATTTTTCAAAATCAATTCCCCTTTCATTTATTGAGATATGTAACCCTCTCTGCCAGAGTGGGATGTGAATATTCTGCGAATACCACCGCAGGATGCGGCGTAAGGTTGCTGAGACTCTTTGCGCTCATCTTCTTCAGCGCCGAGCTCTCTGCCGGACCGAGACCGTGGCTTACAGCAAAAGCATCGGCCTGCCGTTCGTGGCGGCGGGAGATGATGTTGGAGCAGATGTCCAGCAGAATGTTCATAGGAGTGTAGATCAGCGAGAAGACAGCCAGGTTGACGTGGAACGACGCCTCGCTGCAGCCGGCTGCGGCGGCCATCTCGCGGCTTCCGATGACAAGGCTCAGCAGGTATAGCATCACAAGGTTGGTGGCGAAGCCCAGGAGCATCGACCTTACGATGTGGCCGCGCTTGTAGTGGCCGATCTCGTGGGCGAGAACCGCCACTGTCTCCTCTGTGGTGAGCTGCTCGATGAGCGTGTCATAGAGGACTACTCTCTTGCGTCGGCCGAATCCCGTGAAATATGCGTTTGCGTGGGTGCTCCTCTTGGAGGAGTCCATCACGAAGATTCCATTCAGTGCAAAGTCCGCCCTGCAGGCGAAGGCCTCGATGGCTGACCGCAGCTCTCCTTCAGGCAGAGGGGTCTGCCTGTTGAACAGCGGCACGATCAGCTGCGAATAGAAATACTGGACGAAGAGCGAGAAGAAGCTCATCGCAATCCAGGCGTAAAGCCAGAACCACTTCGGGGAGAGGGTGTAGATCCAGGTGCAGAGCGCCAGCACGGCGCCTGATATGACAATGTTGACCGCGAGCCCCTTGAAGAGGTCCGCGATGAATGTCTTCCCGGTCGTGCGGTTGAATCCGAAACGCTGCTCGATGACGAAAGTGGAATATGTGTCGAAAGGGATGGAGATCAGCCAGGAGACAATAAAGAATATGCCCCAGAAAATGAGACACTGTATTATAGGGGACGAACTGGCGCTGCGCGCTGCGGTGTCGAAGGCAGCGAAGCCGCCGAATGCGAAGAGACACAGTGTGACTGCAGTCCCTGTCGCAGAAGAGACCAGTCCGAAACGGCGTTTTGTGGAGGAGTAGGACTGCTGCTTCGCATACTTCCCGCTGTCGTAGAGCCCTTCGAGGACTGCAGGGACCGGCAGCCGGGAGGCTTTGGCATTGAGCGCAGTCAGGATGCTGCTGTAGATGAACTCAGCAGCGACAACCGCAATGACGCCCCAGAAGAGCAATGTCTCCATTGTTCCTGAGTTTATGCGGATACTCTCAGTTTCGCTTCGATCAGCTTGACGGTCTCGACCAGCTTGTCGTCGTCGCAGGCCATTATGCTCATTATGCAGAGCACACCTTTCTTCACCTCTATGGCCATCACGCGGATAGGGGAGTCGTCCTCGCTGAGCCCCTCGAATCCGTAAGCCTTCTTTCCGTTGAAAGGCCATTCGGTGACAGGGTCCAGATCTTCCGGATCATCCTCGTCGAATCCGATCATATCGACATAGTTCGCATAGGCCTGGTCGGCGGCTGAAGAGTCCTCCGGCATCGGACCGACATAGATGTCGGCCATTGCAATCATTGTCTGCTTCTTGTCGTCGGGCAGCTGGCACTCGAGGTGAGTGATGACGCTTCCGTCCTCGTCTTTCTGAATGTCGCTCGAGGAAATCCATCCCTGTGGGAGCGGCAGTTGGATCTTGTAAGGCATAAGTCAGTTCAGGTAGTTGAACAAAGTTAGCCAATTTGGTTCATACAAGGAAATCCTGTGATTGCCAGAATGTAGGAAATGATTATACTTTTTATTATTTTTGTGAATATGAAACAACTTTGGACATTCTTTTACGTTTTAATTATCCTGTTCCTTATGAATTCGTGCAACTGTAAAGATTCCGCGACTGAAATTTTCGTCACGCCTGCCGGCGAGCAGCTCTCTGTAACCACTGTCTGCCACGGCTCCGTCGCCCTCTCATACCGGGGTTTCGAGATATTTGTCGACCCAGTAGGCAAGAACGGTGACAAGGAGGTCGACTGGT
Organism: Bacteroidales bacterium; assembly: GCA_045599325.1. Taxonomy (GTDB): domain Bacteria; phylum Bacteroidota; class Bacteroidia; order Bacteroidales; family UBA932; genus Cacconaster. The sequence goes on from JAZRVT010000016.1 coordinate 41,098, forward strand.
CGGAGTTCCCGAAGGCCGACCTCATCCTAATAACCCACGACCACTATGACCACCTCGACGAGGAGGCCGTGGATTTTCTCTGCAAGGAGGAGGAGACCCGCGTCATCGCCAATCCTGACGGCTTCGAGAAACTCGGCTGGGGCGAGGCCATCGAGAACGGCGGCGTCACAGATATCAATGAGCACATCTCCCTCGAGGCTGTGCCGGCATACAATATAACCGAAGGGCACACCCAGTTCCACCCGAAGGGGAGGGACAACGGCTATGTGCTCGACTTCGACGGCTTCAAGGTCTATGTTTCGGGCGACACGGAAGATATCGTGGAGCTCGCTGACCGCAAGGGGGTGAATGTCGCCCTGCTTTCTGTCAACCAGCCTTATACTATGACTCCCGAGCAGTGCGCGCGCGCCGCTGCTGCGATAGAACCGGAGGTTCTCATCCCGTATCATCTCGGCGACACTGATTTCGATGCTCTCGGCAAGGCCCTCGAAGGCTTTGACACGAGGCTCCACGAAGAGGCAAGATAATTTTGGAAATATGATTCAGTTTCAGTGCGACTACCTTGAGGGAGCCCACCCGAGGATAATCGAACGGCTGGCGGAGACCAATCTCTGCCAGACTCCGGGCTATGGTGAGGATGAGGTCTGCGCCCGTGCGCGCGAACTCATAAAGAAAGTCTGTGCGGCGCCTGGTGCCGATGTCCACTTCCTGGTGGGAGGCACGCAGACCAACGCTACGGTGATTTCATCAGTTCTGAAGCCTTATCAGGGTGTGATAAGCGCAGTTTCAGGGCATATCGGCATTCACGAGACAGGTGCGATAGAGCACGGAGGCCACAAGGTGCTCGGGCTGGAGTCCCCTGACGGAAAGATCACGGCAGCCCAGATAAATGCCTTTGTGGAGGACCATTTCAGCGACCCGAGCTTCGAGCATATGGTCCAGCCTGGAATGGTCTACATATCCTTCCCCACAGAGCGCGGAACCATCTACTCACGTGCTGAGATAGAGGCCATCAGCAGAGTCTGCCGCAAGCACGGCCTGCCGCTCTATGTCGACGGCGCGCGTCTCGGATACGGCCTCACCTGCGAGGAGAACGACCTCACCATCGAGGATTTCGCCCGCTTCGCCGACGTCTTCTATATAGGCGGCACCAAGCAGGGCGCGCTCTTCGGAGAGGCTGTAGTCATCTGCAACGATGCTCTGAAGAAGGATTTCCGCTACAACATCAAGCAGAACGGCGGAATGCTTGCAAAGGGACGGCTCCTCGGCCTGCAGTTCGAGGCCCTCTTTGAGGATGACCTGTATTTCGAACTCTCGCGCCACGCCAACCGCCTTGCCGCCCGCCTCAGGGAGGGCTTCCGCGAGGCAGGCGTGAAGTTCCTGCTGGACAGCCCTACCAACCAGGTCTTCGTGATAATGGAAAAATCGAAGCTCGAGCGTATTTCAAAGGAGTTCGCCTATGAGTTCTGGTTCCACACGGACGCTGACCACTCCGCAGTCCGCTTCTGCACCAGCTGGGCGACGAAGGAGGAATCCGTTGAAAAACTGCTTGCTGCAATAAAGTCACTCTGATATGAAAAGGATTCTCAGCCTCGCGCTTATGGCGCTCCTGATACTTTCGGCGGCCGGGTGCGGCCCGAAAGGTTCCGGCAATCCTGAAGAGGCTGCCGCCTATGCTCTTGCAGCCCGTGTGCTGCCTGACCACGCATCCCGCTTCGTGTTCGAAGCCGCCCCTGCAGGAGATGCTGATTTCTTCACCCTTGAGAGCCGCGGCAGGAAGATAGTGATCGGCGGCAACAATGCCAATTCAATGGCTGTGGGCCTGAACCACTACCTCAAATACTGGTGCCACGTGGAATACGGATGGCTGGCCGGCGACACCTTCAAGATGCCGGAAAAGCTGCCGGTGGTCGAGTCGCCTGTAAAGGTCAGCGCCCGCGTTGACAAGCGATTTTTCCTCAACTACTGCACATATGGCTACACAATGCCCTGGTGGACCTGGAAGGACTGGGAGCATTTCATTGACTGGATGGCTCTCAACGGCATCAATCTGCCTCTCGCCATCACAGGCCAGGAGTCCATCTGGTATCAGATATGGACAGAGATGGGACTCTCTCCGGAGGAGGTGAGGGCATATTTCACCGGCCCTGCGCACCTGCCGTGGCACCGTATGCAGAACATTGACCGCTGGGGCGGTCCGCTCCCGGAGAGCTGGCTGGACGGCCAGCTGGAGCTCCAGAAACTGATCACGGCACGTGAGCGCGAGCTCAATATGAAGCCTGTGCTCCCGGCCTTTGCCGGCCACGTCCCGCGCGAACTGGCGCGCATATACCCAGATGCCCCTATGACTCAGCTCGATGCCTGGGCCGGCTATCAGGATGAGTATGCCTGCACCTTCCTCGATCCGATGAGCGACCTCTACTGTGAGATACAGAAGAGGTTCGTGGAGAAGGAGAGCGAGATATACGGCACTGACCACATCTACGGCATCGACCTCTTCAATGAGCTCACACCTCCTTCCTGGGAGCCTGAATACCTCGGCCGCGTGAGCCGTCAGGTCTACGAATCGCTCAAGGCCGCAGACCCGGAGGCCACCTGGCTGCAGATGGGCTGGCTCTTCTACAATGAGCGCGAGGACTGGACCAACGAGCGTGTAGAGGCATACCTCACCAGCTTCCCCGCTGAGGACCAGATACTTCTCGACTACTACTGTGACCGCCAGGAGGTATGGCAGAGGACCGAGAAGTTCTTCGGAGTGCCTTATATATGGTGCTACCTCGGCAATTTCGGAGGAAACACTTTCCTCGCCGGGCGGCTTGACCTTATCGACGAGCGCATCGAGAACACATTCGTCAACGGCGGTGACAACTTCGCCGGCATCGGCTCCACTCTCGAAGGCTTTGACTGCAACCCGTTCGTCTATGAATATGTCTTCGAAAAGGCCTGGGACTTTGACACTCACCACAACCTCTCCGCCTGGGTCGAGGCTCTTGCGGACCAGAGGGTGGGCAAGTCAGACGAAAACGGCCGTGCTGCCTGGAAACTGCTGGTCGACAGCATCTATACTGCTGAGACACGCCCGGGACAGACACCGTTCGTCAATGCGCGTCCTTCGTTCGGCCGGGCAAAGACCTATTACGGCAACACCCGCTACGGCTACAGCAACGGCACGCTGCTGCAGGCTGTGGAGCTTCTTCTCAAGGCTGACGGCTCGAACAATGCCTATGCCTTCGACCTTGTGAACTATACCCGCCAGCTGCTGAGCAACTATTTCGGGGATCTCAAGGTCCGCTATGAGGAGGCCTGCGAGGCGGCCGGACTCGAGAAAGCCAGGGAGATTTCCGAAGAGATGCTCGAGGTGATCGACGACATCGACCGTCTTATCGGCACTCAGAGCTATTTCCTTATGGGCAAGTGGAATGCGGACGCCCGCTCCTGGGGTGTCACTCCAGAGGAGAAGGACTATTTCGAGCGCAACGCCCGCAACCTGCTGACAACCTGGAGCGACGGCGATATGTTGCTGAACGACTACGCTGCCCGCACCTGGAACGGCCTCACAGGCACGATGTACCGTGTCCGCTGGGAGATGTTCTTCAAGGCTGTCGAGGCCTGTCTGGCTTCCGGGGAGAAATGGGATGACGCCCATTATGCTCTCTACCACAAGGAGGTCACCGAATTTGAGAAGAGCTGGTGGGCTGACCTCCCCGGTGAATTCCCTGCAACCCCGCAGGGCGACAGCAAGGCGGTTACGGCCGGGCTGATTGAAAAGTACCGCGGCAGAATCTGACACCTGCCGCCGGAGATCGGTTAACATTAAAATCAGGAATAATATGTACAAGCTTTGGGAAGACCTTAAGGCAAAGAAACAATTGAATTGGGTGGAGCTTTCTCACCTGATGGACAACGGCAGCCCGTACTGGAGCGGAATCCCTGACGGGTCAGTAAAACTTGGAGAGGTGGTGTTCGACTGGGGCAATCCTATGCTGGAATGCCAGATACAGAAGTTCACTTTTCCAGGTCAGTTCGGCACTCACATCGATTTTCCTGCCCATTTTGACAAGAATGGCGTTTTCTCGGACAGTTTCAAGTGCAAGGATGCTGTCCTGCCGCTCTGTGTGATTGACATCACAGAGAAGGTGAAGCAGAATCCCACCTATTGTGTGACTGTGGAGGATATCAAGGCGTATGAGGCTGAATACGGAGAAATCCCAGAAGGAGCGTTTGTCGCTCTCCGCACAGACTGGTACAGGAACTGGCCTGATATGGCCAGGATGTCCGGCCTGAAGGAGGACGGGTCCGAGAATTTCCCGGGATGGTCTCTTGAGGCCATCCGCTATATCTACGAGGTCTGCAAGGCCGCTGCAAACGGTCACGAGACTCTTGACACTGACGGCTCTGCTGAATGTGCCAGACACGGTGACCTTGCCTGTGAGCGGTATGTCCTTGAACACGGCAAGTTCCAGATAGAGGTTCTCTGCAATCTTGACAAGCTCCCTGCCGCAGGTGCTGTGATATATGCTTCCTGGCCGAATTTCGCCCGTGCCAACGGCCTCCCTTGCAGGGTGTGGGCAATATTTGAATAGATTTCTTGCTGGCAGATGAAGATCAAGACTAAGATGCAGCCGGCCGGGCTGCCGGCGAAGGCGGCGGCCGCTGTGGTGGCAGGGCTTCTGATGGCCTGCACTATGGCATACGCTCAGAGCGTGACGGTGAAGGACACTCTGATGAGGACATATCCTTTCGGGGATCCCGACCCTGTGCCCCAGACGGGCAAGCTTTATCCTTACTGGAGATTCCAGCAGTTCACGACTGAGGCGGAGATGCGCTCCTGGAAGATGGTCGTGCTTGAGAACGATTACCTGAGGGTCAGGATATTCCCTGAGATCGGCGGCAAGGTCTGGTCAATCTGCGACAAGAGCTCCGGCAGAGAGATGTTCTACGACAATGATGTCGTCAAGTTCCGCGACATCTCCCTCCGCGGGCCGTGGACCAGCGGAGGCATAGAGTTCAACTACGGGGTTATCGGCCACGCGCCGTCGTGCGCAACGCCGGTGGACTGGAAGGTCGAGGAGAAGCCGGACGGCAGCGTCAGCTGCTTCATCGGAGTCCTTGAAATGCTCAGCCGCAGCCGGTGGAGTGTGGAGATCAACCTTCCGAAGGACGCTGCCTTCGTCCGGACATCCTCTTTCTGGCACAACGGCAGCAGCGAGTACCAGCCTTTGTACTCCTGGGCCAATTCCGGAGTGAAAGTCACTGACGACGCTGTCCTGATATTCCCGTCCAGAAACGCTATCGGCCACGAAGGAGAGAATATACAGTATCCTTTCTCTGAAGACGGCACTGACCTGAGCCGCTATGCCGGCCAGGCTTCCGGAGGCAGCAAGTCGTTCCATATGGTCGGCAGCCACAAGCCGTTCTTCGGCACATATTACCCTTCTGAGGACCGCGGCGTGATGCACTGGTCTGTGCGCGATGAGAAACTCGGCCGCAAATATTTCTGCTGGGCCCACAGCAGGAGCGGGGCTATCTGGGTGGACCTCCTGACTGACACCCGCACGCAGTACATTGAGATGCAGAGCGGCAAGCTGTTCAATCAGAATATGGAGAGCAGCTCCCGCAATTCTTCCTACAGACAGATGCTTTTCAGTCCGTTCGGGACTGAAAGCTGGTCTGATTACTGGCTTCCGTTCGAAGGGATAGGCCCTGCAGACAATGTGACGCCTGATGCAGTCACATCAGTATCGACTGACGGCGCCGGCGCTGTCATCGGCATCTATCCGCTGCGTCCGCTGAGCGGCGGGGTCGCTGTTGAGGACGAGGCCGGCAGGCTGCTATTCAGTGACGCTTCCGGTCTCAGTACGGCAAGGCCTGTGACACTGAATGTCAATGGCACCCCTGCTGTCGTGCGTGCAGGCGGGCGTGTGATATGGCGCTCAGAAGATGAGACTGTCGACCGCCCTCAGTCCAGGAATCCGGAGTTTGACCCGAAATCGCCGGAAGGACTCTTCCTGCTTGCCCGGGACTATCTCGGGATGAGGAAGTATGCCGAGGCAGAGAAACTCGTGGACAAGGCTCTCGCTGCGGACCCGGCTATGCTCCAGGCAATAGACCTGAAGGCGTTCCTGCTCTACCGCAGGATGGATTACGCAGGTGCGTACGGCTTCTCCGACAAGGCTCTCTCCATCGACCAGTATGACCCTGAGGGAGGATACGTCGGAGGTCTTGCTGCCATCGCGCTCGGCAAGTATGCCGATGCTATGGACCGCCTCGAGGTCTGCACCATTACCAACGGCCCGTTGAGGTCTGCTGCCTTCACTGAACTGGCGCGGCTCCATTTCCGCCGCGGCGGTCTGGACCTCGCGGCCGGCTATGCGCGCAAGGCGCTCTCCTGCAACGGCGGCAATGTCACAGCGATGTGCATTCTCCATAAGGTCACCGGTGACGGACTCGATGCAGTTGCCGCTGCGGACCCTCTCTGCCACTTTGTAGATGCTGAGCGGTTCCTCGGAGGAAAAATGTCCGCGGCTGATTTCTCCGCCTGCTTCAAGTCTGAGATTCCGTGGGAGGATTATCTTGAACTGGCGGTCTTCTATCACAGCCTCGGGCTGGACGGCGATGCTGTCAGGATTCTCGAAGCGATGCCTTCGCAGAATGCGCTGACGGCAATCTGGAAGGCATATCTGGCCGGTGACGCTGATGCTTTGCCTGCTGCCTGCTCGGGTGACGTCAGTTTCGTCTTCCCGTTCAGGAGCGAGTCGCGGGCACCGCTTGAATGGGCGGCGAGCAATTATGAGGGATGGCAGCCGAGGTATCTCCTTGCTATGCTTGAGGACTTCCGCGGCAACTCTTCCCGTGCTGCCGGGCTCCTTGCCGGTGACGGTTCAGACTATGCTCCGTTCTATGCCTACAGGTACGGATTCACTAAGGAGCGTTCAGACCTGGAGAAGGCTCTCGCTCTCGATCCGGAAGGGTGGCGTTATTGCAGGATGCTGGCTTCTGACCTTGTCGCGGACGGCGAGGCCTCCCGTGCTGTGAAGATGCTTGAGAAGTTCTATTCCCGCCATCCTGGCAATGTTCAGATAGGTGACGCGCTGATTGACGCATATATTGCTTCGGGTCAGTACGCCAAGGCTGAGAAGGTGGTGGACAAGATTGTCTATCTGCCGTTCGAAGGGCTTGAGGACAGTCACGCAAAGTATCGTCGCATAAAGCTTCAGCTGGCGGCTGAGGCTGTGGACAAGGGCAGGCTGAGCAAGGCCGGGTCGCTTGTGGAGGAGGCTCTCCTCTGGCCTGAGCGCCTCGGCGTGGGCAAGCCGTATGACGATGAGGTCGACACTTCAGCTGAAGAGTGGCTGAAGTCCGAGATCGCCGCCCGCCGCAGCGGCAAAGGCCCGTTCACCCCTGTCGTCCCGCAACTCGATAAATATCTGAAGTAATTTTTGCCGGCTTCGCTGCACGCGAAACCATAGCAAAAGCGCATGCGAAAGCCTTGTCCGAGTTTACGGACGCACAGCAGCGGCGCGTTCAAAGGCGGTCAGCAGTTGCCTCTGAGAGGCGTGTCCACCCCCGGACACGGGCAGGGGGAGGGGCCTGTCGTCAGCGAGTTATCGCGAAGCGATGACGAAGATGACGATGGGAGGGGCCGGAGCGAACGTCAGTGAGCGGAGTCCTCTCAGAGGCAAGCTGCTGACCGCCCAAGTGCCGCAGTCGCGGAGACGGTGATTTGGCTAAAGGAAGATTCCCAGTACTTCGGCGACTACGAAGTTGCTGCCGCCGATGAAGATCAGGTCGTCAGTGCCGGCCTGGCTGTCAGCGAAGGCGACGGCGGAGGCGGCGGGAGTCACGACGCGGCCGTTGATGCCGTGGTCGGACATCGTGTTGGCAAGGTCAGCGGCCGGAAGTGCGCGTTCGCTTGAAGGCTGTGTGAAGATGTAGCTGACATTGCGTGGCAGCAGCGGCGCGATGGCGTGGATGTCCTTGTCCTTGACGGCACCGAATATGAAGAATACATTCCTGTAGTCGCAGGAAATGCGGTCCACCTGCTCGGCCACCCATCGCAGTCCGTGAGCGTTGTGACCAGTGTCGCAGATCACCTTGGCCTTGCCGTCGCCCGCTTCGCGCAGAGTCTCCCAGCGTCCGTGCAGGCCTGTCGCGCGGGCGGCACGGCGGACTCCGTCGCAGAATACTTCACGGTCACTTATGCCCAGCGCTGCGGCTGCGGCGCTGACAGTGCGCACATTGCGCTCCTGATAGTCGCCCGGCAGGTCGAGAGTGTGAAAGTCGACCCAGGGCACGCAGTCGGCCGCAAAGGAGAGGGGACTGCCAGTTTCAGCAGCCGTCCGCTCGAAGACAGCCCTTGTCTCAGGTGTGAACTCCCCGATGACAGCCGGAACACCGGGCTTGATGATGCCGGCCTTCTCGCCTGCAATCTCTTCCAGAGTATATCCCAGCATCTCACAGTGCTCCAGGCCGATATTGGTGATGACGCTGACGGCCGGAGTGATGATGTTGGTGGAGTCGAGCCTGCCGCCGAGCCCGGTCTCGATCACTGCGATGTCAACCTTTTCAGCAGCGAAGAAGTCGAATGCCATCGCTGTTGTGATCTCGAAGAATGAAGGCCTGTGCTCTTCAAAGAATCCTTTCCATTTGTCCAGAAAACTCTCCACGGCCTCTTCGGAGATCATCCTGAAGCCGCCGCCTTCCACAATCTTGATCCTCTCCCTGAAATCGATCAGGTGAGGGGAGGTGAAGAGGCCCGTCCTGAGGCCGGTGGCAGCGAGGCCTGAGGCAAGCATATGGCTTGTCGAGCCCTTGCCGTTGGTGCCTGCCACGTGGATGGTGCGGTAGCTGCGGTGCGGGTGGCCTAGCGCCTCGTCAAAAGCCTTGATAGTATCCAGCCCCGGCTTGTAGGCCCTCGCCCCGACCTTCTGGTAGGTCGGGAACTGCGAGAAAAGCCATTCGATCTTTTCCTGATATGTCATCTACGAGAACTGCTGGCGCAGCGCTTCGTTCTTCGCGTCAGCGTCGTTGCCGCGGGCGCTGAAATAGAACTTGATCTTCGGCTCTGTGCCTGAAGGTCGGACAGTGACTTTGCACCCGTCCTCGCTGAAGAACTGGAGCACGTTGGACTTCGGAAGACCGGTCTTTTCAGGGAGGTTGTAGTCGATGACCTTCACAACCTTGGACCCGGCCAGCTCTGCAGGAGGGTTCTGGCGGAAGTCAGCCATCATCTGCTGGATCTGCTCGAGTCCGTCCTTGCCCTTCTTGGTCACAGAAATGAGGCTCTCCCTGAAGTATCCGTATTCAGCATAAATCTCCTGGAGATAGCCGTAGAGGGTCTTGCCCTGGTCGGCAAGCCAGGCGGCGCATTCGCAGATGAGCGAGCAGGTGACAATCGAGTCCTTGTCGCGCACGAATTCGCCGGCATTGAAGCCGTTGCTCTCCTCGCCTCCGCAGATGAAGTGCTTGACACCCTCGTTGCGGTGGACAACTTCGGCGATATACTTGAAACCTGTCAGCACGTCGTAAAGCTCGACATTGTATTTGCTGCAGATGGCCTTCAGCAGGTCGGTGGTGACGATGGTCTTGACGACATACTGCCTGCCGTCGAGCTTCCCGAGCTCTGCCCAGCGGGTGAGCATATAGCTGGTGATGATGGATGCGGTCTGGTTGCCTGTGAGGAGGACAAGCCTGCCCTCGTCATTGCGGATGGCGCAGCCCACGCGGTCAGCGTCAGGGTCTGTGCCGAGCGCGATCTGCGCTCCGACCTCGTCTGCGAGCTCCATCACCATCTTCATTGCCGCAGGCTCCTCAGGGTTAGGGGAGACCACTGTAGGGAAGCTGCCGTCGCTGACAGCCTGCTCAGCTACCGTATACACCTTCCTGAAGCCTGCCTGCGCAAGTCCGGCCGGCACGAGCCTGACGCCCGTTCCGTGGAGCGGAGTGTATGCAATCCTGATGTCGCTGTGGCGGGCGATGCTTTCCGGCGAAAGGAGAGCGGTGAGGACGCTGTCGAGGAATGCCTTGTCAACCTCGGCGCCGATGCCCTCTGCGTGCCCTTCTTCATCATACTTCACCTGCTCCATCGATGTGATCCTGTTGACTTCGTCGATGATGTTCTTGTCGTCAGGACTGATGATCTGTCCTCCGTCTGCCCAGAACACCTTGTATCCGTTGTACTCCTTCGGGTTGTGGGATGCAGTGATCATTATGCCCGCCTTGCAGTTCAGATGCCTGATGGCGAAACTGAGCTCCGGGGTCGGCCGTATGTTGTCGAAGATATAGACTTTGATGCCGTTGCCGATGAGAACCTTGGAAGTGACCTTCGCGAAGAACTGGCTGTTGTTGCGGCTGTCGTAGGAGATGACCACCGAAATGTCTTCGCCCGCAAACTTCTTCTTGAGGTAGTTCGCCAGTCCCTGGGTCGCCATGCTGACAGTGTACCTGTTCATTCTGTTGGTGCCTGCGCCCATCACTCCGCGGAGTCCCCCTGTTCCGAACTCGAGGGTGCGGTAGAAGGCGTCTTCGAGGATTTTCGGGTCGCCCTTCATCATTTCCAGCACTTCACGCTGGGTTTCGAGGTCATAGCTGTAGCCTAGCCAGCTTTTGGCCGCTTCGAGGTAATCTGCCATATTGCGTTGCGGTATTAAAGTTTATCTATCAAAGATAAGCAAAAATTGCGGTATCTGCTACTCTCCGCGGCAGAAAGTGCGCACGACGTTGAAGCCTTCGTCAACAAAGTTGATGTCGGCGTCCTTGCCCTCGGCGATGGATCCCTTGCGGTCGAAAGTTCCGAGGAGGCGTGCAGGGGTGGCAGATGCCATCTCGACGACGTCTTCTGCAGGGAGTCCGGTTTCGAAGATCAGGTGGCGGACCATCTTGTCGATAGGAGAGGTTGAGGAGGCGAATGATGTCCGCGCCTCGTTCATTGCGATGCCGTTGTCGACATAGAAGTTGACTCCTGAGGTGCGTACCACTGTGCCGCTCTTCATTCCGGAGCAGAGGGATGCGTCTGATACGATGAGCATCTTCTTCGGACCCTTGCAGCGGTAAGCTATCTTCACCAGCTCGTTAGGGAGGTGGTAGCCGTCGCAGATGGTTTCAGCATAGAGCTCGTCGAATGTGAGGCCTGCCTCAGTGACTCCGCCGATGCGGTAAGGGCCTTCCTTGTGAGTCTGGCTCTGGGCGTTGTAGAGGTGGGTGATGGAAGTCGCGCCCTTCTTGACAGCTTCCGCCACCTGTGAGATGGTTGCCACGCTGTGGCCGACTGAAAGCTGGATTCCGAGCTTTGCGAGACCCTCGAAATATTCGACGTTGTTGCCATATTCAGGAGCAATCGTGGCGCGTGCGATGACGTCGCGGTACTCTTCGAACATAGTGATGTTTTTGTCATCGAGAGGGATGATGAGATACTCTGCCTGGCATCCCTTGTAGAGCGGGTTGAGGAACGGGCCCTCGATGTGGCTGCCTGCTATTTCAGCCTTGCCGGGTGCGTTGGTCCTGACAGCCTTGCGGAGAGACTCGAGACCCTGCTTGATGATAGAGAGCTCGTTGGTCATGAAGGTAGGGTAGATCATCGTCACGCCGTGCTCCTGGTAGTAGTCGCGCATTCCGTAGATTGCTTCGATGGAGCCGTCACCTACATCGTAGCCGTTTCCGCCGTGGACGTGGCTGTCGATATAGCCCGGGATGGCGGTGAGACCTTTCCCGTCAATCACTTCGTCGGCCTGTACGCCTGCGTCGGCTGTGTTGTAGATTTTAGCGATTTTTTCTCCGTCAAGGAGGATGGATCCACCGCGAACAATCCCGTTCTCAGTGTAGATGTCAAGATTCTTGAGATATTTTTTCATCTGGCTTCCGGTAATTTTTACGGGGCAAATGTAGCAAAATTGCCGTTTGTTTGTTATCTTTGAAAGATATTTGAATTATATGAACTATAACTTTGACAAGATAGTTGACCGTCGTGGTTCAGGCGCTATATCTACTGACGTTCTGAAAATAGTCTACGGCAGGGACGACCTCATCCCTCTCTGGGTCGCCGATATGGATTTCGAAACACCTGACTGCATACGCAGGGCCATCGAGGAGCGGCTCGAGCACCAGATCTACGGATACAGTGTTCCTGCTGATTCCTACTGGCAGTCCATCATCGACTGGGAGGCGCGCACAAACGGCTGGAAATTCACCAGGGAACAGCTGACCTTCATCCCCGGCATCGTCAGAGGCATCGGCTATGCGGTCCAGTGCTTCACGGCTCCAGGTGATGCTGTCCTCGTGCAGCCGCCGGTATATATGCCTTTCCTCAACCTGCCTCGTGACAACGGCCGCAGGCTGGTGTTCAACCCTCTGGAATTTGACGTCCTGAAGGGGACATACACGATGAACTTCGAGAACCTTGAAAGAGTATGTGCCGAGGAGAAGCCGAAGATGATGATCCTCTCAAACCCTCACAATCCGGCCGGAGTTGTCTGGTCAAAGAGCCAGCTGGCAGAGGTTGCTGAGATATGCGGCCGCCACGGGGTGCTCGTGGTCTCGGACGAGATTCACGGCGACATGCCGCTTTTCGGCAACGCCTACACTCCGTACGCCACTGTCTCAGAGGCTGCGGCGGGCAATTCAATCTGCTTCGCCGCCCCGAGCAAGACCTTCAACATCGCGGGTCTGGTAAGCTCCTTCACGGTGGTCTGCAACCCTGAGATACGCTCGAAGTTCTTCACATACCTCAAGGCCAACGAGCTCGATTCATCGACATTCATCTCGACCATCGCCACTGAGGCGGCCTACAACGGAGCCAACGGGTGGAGGCTCGCGATGCTCCGCTATGTTGAGGAGAACGTCGAGTTTGTGATCAGCTACCTCAAGGAAAACTTGCCGCGCATCACGGCCGTCCGTCCGCAGGCCTCCTTCCTGATATGGCTTGACTGCACGGCCCTCGGGCTCGGCCACGACAGCCTTGTCGACCTCTTCGTGAACCGCGCAAGGCTTGCCCTCAACGACGGTGAGGCATTCGGTCCGGGCGGAGAGGGGCATATGCGCCTCAATGCCGGCTGCCCGCGCATCAAGCTCGAGCGTGCCCTCAACTCACTTAAAACCGCGGTCGACGCACTTACATTATGAAAAGGTTCAAAGAGTGGGGATTGCTGCCCAAAGTCCTGATAGCCATTGCACTCGGAATCGCGTGCTCATTCTTCCTTCCTGACTGGCTGACGCGCGTCTTCCTGACATTCAATTCGATATTCAGCAACTTCCTGGGACTCTTCGTTCCGATACTGATCATCGGCCTCATCGCTCCCGGCATCTTCGAACTCGGCAAGGGGGCCGGCCGCCTGTTGCTGATCACTGCTCTCATAGCATATGCCTCGACAGTGCTTGCCGGACTTTTCTCCTATGGCGTCTGCTCTCTGACATTCCCGTCGCTTCTCGCCGGGGCGGCCGACTCGTTCAAGGCAATTGACATGTCGGGCGGGCTCGAGCCCTATTTCACCATAAAGATGCCGGCCTTCATCGACGTGACGACGGCGCTGGCGGTCTCTTTCGTCTTCGGACTGGCCCTGATCGCAGTAAAGGGGGATACTTTGAGGAGAGCCTTTCTCGAACTGCGTGAAGTCGTGTTCCTCGTCATCAGGAAAGTCATCATACCGTGCCTGCCGTTCTTCATATTCGGCATATTCCTGCAGATGGGGGCAGAGGGGAAGGTGGCTCCGGTGCTCGGGATGTTCATCAAGATAATCCTGGTTATCCTGGCCCTCCATGTCACAGTCCTCGTGCTTCAGTTCTGCATCGCAGGGGCCGTCGCCCACAAGAATCCGTTCAAGGCCCTTGTGACGATGCTGCCGGCCTATGCCACTGCACTCGGCACCCAGTCCTCCGCGGCCACGATTCCCGTGACCCACGCCCAGGCTCTCAAGAACGGCGTCGACAAGGAGGTCGCAGACTTCGTGGTCCCGCTCTGCGCCACCATCCATCTCTCCTGCAGCATGCTGAAGATCGTGGCCTGCGCATATGCCATCACCCTGACGCTCGATATGGGATTCGGTCTCTCGACCTACATCGGATTCATCTTTATGCTCGCCATCACTATGGTGGCGGCCCCGGGCGTTCCTGGCGGCGCGATAATGGCCGCCCTCGGGCTCCTCTCCTCGATGCTTGGCTTTGACGCCAGCCTGCAGGGTCTTATGATTGCCCTCTATATTGCGATGGACAGTTTCGGTACCGCCGGCAATGTCACTGGCGACGGTGCAATAGCATTGATAATCAATAGAATAAAAAATGGAAAACCTCAAAATAGCTCTGTGCCAGCATAGCATCGTCTGGGAAGATGCCAAGGCGACAGTCGAATCCATCGAACCCGCAGTGCGGAAATTCTGCAAGTCACACAAACCTGATATTCTGATATTCCCCGAAACCTATTCCGTGGGCTTCACTATGAATCCCGCCGTGGCCGAGCCCGCCGACGGTCTGTCGGTCACCTGGCTCAGGGAGACCGCACGCCTGACCGGAGCCGCAGTCATTGCCTCAGTGCCGGTGCTGGAAAACGGCAGCCGCTACAACAGATGCTTCTTCATCACCCCTGAAGGAGAAGAGTTCAGCTACGACAAGAGGCATCTTTTCAACCCGTCCGGGGAAGGGAAGACCTATACTCCGGGAAAGAGCCGCACCACAGTCTCCTACAAGGGCTGGAACATCGAGCTCAATGTCTGCTACGACCTCCGCTTCCCGGTCTGGAGCCGCAACACCGGCAACCGCTACGACCTTCTCGTGAACATCGCAAACTGGCCGGATGTCCGCATTGCGGCTGCAGAGGCGCTTATCCGCGCAAGGGCGATCGAGAACTGCTGCTATGCCATCTTCTGCAACAGGGTGGGCGAGGACGCCACCTGCCGCTACAACGGCAGGTCCGCCATTCTCAACTGGTTCGGCCAGAGTGTCTCGGCCTCGAACACAGTGTGCGGAGTGAGGTTCCTCTCTGCGGAACTGGACAGCGGAGCGCTCGCGCATTACCGCGAAAAGTTCCCGGCCTGGAAGGACGCTGACTGTTTCGAAATTCAGAAATAACATCAGGACATAGTGTATATGAGAAAGATATTTGCTTTTCTGCTGCCGTTCATAGCGGCGGCGCTGCTTGCCGGATGTCTCCCGCAAGTGGCTGACGGAGACCACGAAATCGTGATCTGCGCGACCACTGACCTCCACGGAGCATTCTTCTCAAGGAACTGCGACGGCACCCCTGCCGCCACGTCCCTGTCGAATGTCTCCGCATACGTCAGGGAACTGCGGGCTTCCGGGAACGACCCTGTGCTGGTGGATGTGGGCGACAACCTTCAGGGCGACAATGCGGCCTATTATTTCAATTACTGCGCTACAGAGGAGCCTCACATCTTCCCGCGCATCGCAAAGTACATCGGCTATGACGCCATTGTCCTCGGCAACCACGACATAGAGGCCGGACACGAGGTCTATGACCGCGTCAGGAAAGAGATGGATATCCCTTATCTGGCGGCCAACGCAGCCAACGACAAGGATGAGAACGGCGTGGCCGACATTGAAGAGAACGGCTCGCCAGCGGTCTCAGACTCCTATTTCCTGCCTTACTGCATCGTTGAGCGCGAAGGCGTCAGGGTTGCTGTGATCGGTATGACCAACGCCAACATCAAGAGCTGGCTTGGAGAGAGCAAGTGGCGTGGCATCGACTTCCTTCAGATCTCCGATTTCGCTCAGGAGCAGGTAGACGAGGTCATCTTCCGCGAGCATCCGCATATTGTTGTGCTGGCGGTCCACAGCGGCACCGGGCGCGGTAAGTCTGACTTCGAGAACGAGGGACTCTATCTCGCCGGCCATCTGAAAAACGTCGACGTGGTCCTTTCGGGACACGACCATTCGCCTGTGGCCCAGAATGTCGACAATGAATATGGCGGCAAGGTCGTGCTTGTGAATGAAGGCAACAAGGCCGCCAATGTGGGCCAGGTCAACATCACTGTCACTACTGAGGGCGGCAGGGTCGTGGACAAGAAGACCTCCGTCCGGCTTGTCCCTATGAAGGACTATCCCGCCGATCCTGAATATGATGCTGAATTCCAGCCGGATTATGATGCAGTGTATGCATTCGCGAACTCCCCTGTCGGCCATATCTCCGACAATATCTATCTCGCCGATGCGCTCGACGGACCTTCATCCTACATCAACCTGATCCAGACCGTGCAGCTCGCCTCCACCGGCGCTGACATCTCCTTCGCGGCCCCTCTCTCCTCACGCGGCGTCATCCACAAGGGCGAGGTGCGCTTCAACGACCTGACTACAATCTACCGTTTCGAGAACAGCCTATATGTCGTCGAGATGACAGGACGTCAGGTCAAGGACTATCTGGAAGATGCCTATGACCTCTGGGTCAACCGCAAGGGCGCATCCTACAACTATGATTCGGCGGCCGGCATCAGGTATGAGGTCAGCCGCAGCGCGAAGCGGGGCAGCCGCGTGCGCATCAAGTCGATGAGCGACGGCACTCCGTTCGACGAATCGAAGACATACCGGGTTGCGATGACTTCGTACCGTGCCAGCGGCGGCGGGGACCTGCTCACCCGTGGCGCGAAGATTGACCCTGACGATCTGGTCGTGGTCGACAAGCTGCCTGATATCCGCACACTTGTCGGCGATTATTTCCGTCAGATGGATGTTGTTCGTCCGAAAGTTTCTGACAATTGGAAATTTGTTAAATAATAATTAGTATTTTTGCACCGATATACCCGTTATGCCCCAGGATGCAGTCGACAGGCTCAGAGCCAAGATAGAACAGCTGGTTTCGAGATATGAGACTCTCGAGAGGGAGAATGCTGCTCTGAGGGCGAGAATTGAGACGGGTGAAGCTGAACTAAGAACTAAACAGGAAAAAATAACTAAACTGGAAAAACAGATAGGTGACTTGCGATTGAAAGAAGCGTTTGCCGGAGCGTCGGGCGACACCGCGCAGGCAAAACGCAAAGTTGCCGGACTCATAAAAGATATCGACGATTGCTTGGCAATGCTCGGTCAGCAGTGATGAAACAGAGGATTACACTCAAGATAGCGGGGAAGGAGACGACCCACGTAATCGAACCTGAGAAGGAGGAGGTGCTTCGTGCAGCGGTGGAGAGGATCAACAGGGAGATCGATTCGTTGCGGTTTGACTACAGGGACAAGGATCTGACAGAGATACTCAGCATAGTGCTTCTCTCTGAGGAGAAGAAGCTCATCGATTATGAGAATGGCAGCAGCGATAAGAATAAGAACCTGCTCAGCCGGCTCGAAGAGCTGGACGAGAGCCTTGGACAATACCTCAGCCGTTAGTTTGCTCTTTGCCAAAATCAACACTAAAAACTAAAACGAGCCAACTCGACAGCTAAAGACAGGCCTGGGTTACCCTTCGGGGGATTCTATTTTATAGGACGTTGGAAGTCTGCGGCGTAAATCGGAGCTCAAATCTTATTCATTAAGATTTTCGATAGACCAGGCTAACGGCTTTTTCTTTCAAGAGCAAGTATCAGATTGACACTAAACTCAATATATATACTTGCACTATGGCAACAATAACAATCATCATCATCACGGCAGTCGTGTCTGCGGCAATCGCTGTCGCGGCGTGCTATGCCGTCCGCAAAATAAGACTCAGAAACAGGAAGGACGAGATCCTCAAGCAGGCTGAAGCCGAAGGGGAGGCCATCAAGAAGGAGAAGATCTTCCAGGCCAAGGAGAAGTTCCTCCAGCTGAAGAGCGAGCACGAGGCATATATCAACGAACGTAACGCGCAGGTCCAGCAGACTGAGAACAAACTGAAGCAGCGCGAGATGCAGCTCAATCAGCAGAACTCCGAACTTGGCCGCAAGTCAAAGGAGATAGAATCGACCAGAGAGAATCTCAAGAGCCAGATGGAGGTCGTCAACAAGAAGATCGAGGAGTATGAGAAGCTCCGCGGCAAGGCGATCGAGAAACTGGAGGAGGTTGCAGGGATGACTGCCACTGAGGCACGCAACCAGCTCGTCGACCAGATGAAGGCCGAGGCCAGGACCCAGGCGATGTCATATATCAACGACGTGATGGACGAGGCCCGTCTCAACGCAAGCAAGGAGGCGAAGCGCATCGTCATCAACACTATCCAGCGCACTGCCCCTGAAGTCGCCATCGAGAATGCTGTGACAGTCTTCAATATCGACAACGACGAGATCAAGGGCCGCATCATCGGCCGTGAGGGCCGCAACATCCGCGCGCTCGAGGCTGCGACCGGAGTGGAGATCGTGGTCGACGACACTCCTGAAGCTATCCTCCTTTCGTCATTCGACCCTGTCCGCCGCGAAGTGGCGCGTCTCTCGCTCCACCAGCTTGTGGCTGACGGACGAATCCACCCTGCACGCATCGAGGAGGTGGTGGAAAAGGTTTCCAAGCAGCTTGAGGACGAGATAATGGAGACTGGCAAGCGCACCTGCATCGACCTCGGCATCCACGGACTCCATTCTGAACTCATCCGCCTCGTCGGCAGAATGAAATACAGGAGCTCATACGGACAGAACCTGCTTCAGCACTCGCGCGAAGTTGCGAATATCTGCGCCACTATGGCTTCTGAACTCGGACTCAACGCCAAGGCTGCCAAAAGGGCCGGCCTTCTCCACGACATCGGAAAGGTGTGTGAGGAGGATCCTGAGCTCCCTCACGCTATCCTCGGTATGAAGGTGGCTGAGAAGTACAAGGAGAAGTCTGATATCTGCAACGCTATCGGCTCACACCACGAGGAGATCGAGATGCAGTCTCTCATCGCTCCGCTCGTGCTCGTGGCCGATGCAATCTCCGGTGCCCGTCCGGGCGCACGCCGCGAGGTGATCGAGTCCTACATCAAGCGTCTCAAGGATATGGAGGACATCGCTCTCTCTCATCCGGGCGTGACCAAGACCTACGCAATTCAGGCCGGCCGCGAGCTCCGCGTCATCGTCGGCGCAGAGGAAGTCACTGACCAGCAGTGCGAGGAACTCTCGACTGACATCGCCAAGAAGATCCAGGATGAGATGACCTATCCGGGACAGATCAAGATCACTGTCATCAGGGAGACCCGTTCTGTCGCTTTCGCTAAGTAGGGGGATTTGACTATGGAACAGAAGAAACTCGAGATTGAACTCCGTCCCGACATCGCGCAGGGCCACTACTCGAACCTGGCTATCATCACCCACTCGTTCAGCGAGTTCATCGTGGATTTCGCTGAGAATATGCCGGGTGTGCCGAAGGTGCCTGTCTGCAGCCGCATCATTATGACTCCCGAAAGTGCAAAGCGACTTCTCGGTGCCCTCAAGGACAACATCGACAAGTACGAGTCGCAGTTCGGCCAGATCAAGATGCCACCGGCAATGCTCCCGAACTTCACCCCCGACGCCAAGGCCTGACCGTCCGGCTCCGTCTGCGATCGTCTCCGCCCCGGCACAGAATCCCGACGGCCTTCCCCGCCTGCAGATGTTGAGCGTGATTTGTAAATCGCTGATATCTAATAATTTATGTGATTTGGCTTCCCGAAAAACGGGAAGCCAAATTGCATTAATGGTTAATAATGAGAGCTTTACGAATCACGCTGCCTGCGGCTTCGCCTGAGGCTCGGGCAGGTTTTCTCAGGGCGGCTTCGCCCTTCGGGCTCATCCCACCGCTGATTGAGCATAAAGCGAGGCTCCGGCATTTAATACCTATTAATATTGATTTCTCAATATTATTTCGTATCTTTACGCGTTTTATAAGCGAATATTTGTAAGATGGATATTGAAGAAGAGAATGATGGCAGAATAATCCCCATCAGCATAGAAAATGAAATGAAGGCGGCGTACATAGACTACTCTATGTCCGTCATCGTCGCCCGAGCTCTTCCGGATGTTCGCGACGGTCTCAAACCAGTCCACCGCCGTGTGCTGTTCGGAATGAACAACCTCGGAGTGACCTTCAGCCAGGGCGTGAAGAAATCCGCCCGCATCGTAGGTGACGTGCTCGGTAAATACCATCCGCACGGCGACGCAAGCGTCTATGACGCAATGGCAAGACTCGCGCAGCCTTGGAATCTCAGATATCTTCTTGTTCACGGTCAGGGCAACTTCGGCTCCATCGACGGCGACCCGGTCGCTGCGATGCGATACACCGAGGCGAAGCTTCAGAAACTTGCAGAAGAGGTCCTCGCGGACCTCGACAAGGACACTGTCGACTTCAAGCCTAACTTCGATGAATCCCTCCAGGAACCGACAGTGCTGCCTTGCAAGGCTCCGCTGCTCCTGATGAACGGCGCAAACGGCATTGCTGTGGGTATGGCCACAAATATGGCCCCTCACAACCTCGGCGAATGCTGCGACGCAATCTGCGCATACATTGACGACAACGACATCGACCTTGACGGTCTGATGCAGCACATCAAAGGTCCGGACTTCCCTACGGGCGGCATCATCCAGGGCGTGCGCGGCATCCGCGAAGCCTTCGAGACAGGCCGCGGCAGGATTGTCATAAGGTCCAGGACAAATATCGAGGTGGCCCCTTCAGGACGCGAGACAATCGTCGTCACCGAGATTCCGTACACCATCAACAAGCGCGAGCTCATCGAGCGCATCGCCGAGCTTGTTGAGGACAAGAAACTCGAGGGCATCTCCTACATCAACGACGAGTCTGACCGCGACGGCATGCGAATCGTGATCAAGCTCAAGCAGGGTGCGGCCTCCAATGTGGTGCTCAACAGCCTCTTCAAGCTCACCCCGCTGCAGTCAAGCTTCTCTGTAAACAACATCGCACTCGTGGACGGACGTCCGCGCCAGCTCAACCTCAAGCAGTTGATCAAATACTTTGTCCGCCACCGCCACGATGTGATAGTCCGCAGGACAAAGTTCGAGCTTGACAAGGCACTGAAGCGTGCCCATATCCTCGAAGGTCTCCTCAAGGCCCTCGACATCATCGACGAGATAATCGCCCTGATCCGTGCATCCAAGACTCCTGCAGAGGCCCGCGACGGACTCGTAGAGCAGTTCGGCTTCACCCCTGAGCAGGCTGACGCCATCGTCGAGATGAGGCTCCGCCAGCTCACCGGCCTCGAGAGGGAAAAGCTCCAGGCAGAGTACGACGAACTCCAGAAGCTCATCCTCCATCTCCAGGAAGTCCTCGCAAACGTCGACCTCCAGATGGGCATCATCAAGGAAGAGCTCCAGGAACTCAAGGAGAAGTACGGCGACCCGCGCCGCACCGAAATCGCCCCGACAGCAGAGGACTTCAATCCGGAGGACTTCTACAAGGACGAGGACGTGGTCATCACCATCTCCCACTGCGGTTACATCAAGCGCACTTCGCTCTCCGAATACAAGGCACAGAACCGCGGCGGTGTGGGCTCCAAGGGCAGCACCACCCGCGACGAAGACTTCATAGAGCATATCTATGTGGCCAATATGCACAGCACCCTGATGCTCTTCACCCAGAGCGGCAAGTGCTTCTGGATCAAGGTATACGAACTTCCTGAAATGGCCAAGGCATCAAAGGGCCGCGCCATCCAGAACATAATGAACCTCACTCCGGAGGACCGCATCCAGGCCTATATCAACGTCCGCAACCTCGACGACACAGAGTTCACCGGCAGCCACTATGTGGTCCTTGCTACAGCACAGGGCGTCATCAAGAAGACACTTCTCGAAGCATACTCACGCCCTAGGGCAAACGGTATCATCGCAGTCAACCTCCGCGAGGGCGACTCCCTCATCGGTGCAACCCTCACCAGCGGCAACTGCGACATCCTGCTCGCTGCCGGAAGTGAAGGCAAGTGCTGCCGCTTCCACGAAGAGGACGCAAGACCTCTCGGGCGCAACTCGACAGGTGTAAGAGGTATCAGCCTTGAAGAGAATGACGCTGTGGTCGGAATGGTCTGCATCGACCCTGACGAGCAGCTGGAAGACCCTAAGACAATCCTGGCAGTCAGCGAGAACGGCTTCGGCAAGCGGTCCGATTTCGAAGAGTACAGGAAGACCAGGAGGGGCGGCAAGGGCGTCAAGACAATCAACATCACTCCGAAGACTGGTACGCTTATTGCCTTGAAGGCTGTCACTGACGCGAACGACCTGATGATCATCAACCGTTCCGGCATTACTATCAGGATGCCGGTCTCTGATATCAGAGTGGCGGGAAGGGCGACACAGGGCGTCAAACTGATAAGCCTCAGAGAAGGCGACAGCATCGCGGCAGTATGCATTGTGGACCACGAGGAGGACGCCGAGAGCGTACATCCGGAAAATCAGCCTGAACCTGCTGAACTTGCAGAGCCGGCGGCTGAAACAACTGAACCGCAGAACGAATAATACAATAACTAAACAATATCAACATCAATTATGAAAAGAATTCTTTTAGCAGTATCGCTTATCCTTTCAATCACTGCGGTAAGCGCGCAGCCAAAGTCAGCATCGGATGCAGTCAAGGCCATCGAAAAGGCTAAAACTGCTTCTCAGGATGCAAAGAAGGCAGCAAAGCCTGCAACCTGGATCAATCTTGCCAAGGCTTATCTGGATGCATACGAGCAGCCGACCAAGAACCTTCTCGTCAACACTCCTCAGATGGAGGTCAAGCTCTTCCTCAAAGATCAGAAAGTACTCGGCTCAGAAGAGTTCAAGGGAACTGAATCTGTATATACAGTAGACCATTATGCTGACAAGGACCTCTATTACAACGAGAACGGCATCCTTGAGATGTGGAAGGTGACAAAGCCGGCAGCAGAAGGCGACCTCCTCAACGAGGCTCTCAACTGCGTCTCCAAGGCCGCTGCAGTCGATCCTAAGGGCAGCAAGGCCAAGGACCTCGCCGAGATGGTTGAGAACATTCACGGCAAGTTCAACAACGAAGCTCTCTCCTGCTACCTCATCGGTGACTTCCCTGCAGCAGCGAAGCTTTTCGAGCAGACAGTCGAAAGCTATGCGAACCCTGTAGTCGGAAAGGTCGATTCCATCAACACCTACTACACCGCAATGGTTTCAAATATGGCAGGTGACAGGGACAATGCGATCAAGTTCTACAACAAGTGCATCGATATGGGATTCTATCAGGAAGGCAACACTTTCTCCAACCTTGCCGGAATCTACAAGGATGCAGGTGATGTCGCTACTTGCAAGGATGTCCTCGAGAAGGGTTTTGCAGCATATCCTCAGAGCCAGGGAATCCTCGTAGGCCTCATCAACCTCTACCGTGAGAGCGGCGAAGACAACTCCAAGCTCTTCGACCTCCTCCACACTGCACAGGCAAACGAGCCTACCAACGCCAGCCTCTTCTATGTCGAGGGTGAGATCTACAAGCAGCTCGGTGACATCGACAACGCTGTCAAGTACTATGAGAAGTCAGTAGAGGCCAACCCTACCTACGTATTCGGCAAACTCGGACAGGGCATTCTCTACTATGAGAACGCAGTCAAGATTCAGGACGAGGCTGCAAATGAGTTCGATGACGCCAAGTATATGGCTCTCCTCGAGAAGATCGACGAATCCCTTGCAAAGGCTATCAATCCGTTCGAGCAGGCATTCACAATGACTGATGACCATGAAGTCAAGACTGCAGTCGCTGAATACCTCAAGAACATCTACTTCCGCCTCCGCGAGAAGGACGAGTCCTACGCCTCACTGTTCGAGAAGTACAACAACTTCTTAAAAGGTGAATAGTTCAGAGGATTCCGATCTCGGAAGACAATAGACAGACGCTTGGGAGCCGATGCTCTCAAGCGTTTTTTTTGCGGCCTTGAGTGCGGTCTGAGGCGTGTTGTTGTTGGCGCTCAGGTGGCAGAGCCAGACGTCGCGGAGCCCTTCGTGGCAGGCGCGGCGGAGCAGGGAGGAGGTCTGTTCGTTGGAGAGGTGACCGTGATTCTGAAGGATGCGCTCCTTCAGCTGCGGGGGGTAGTTGCCGGTGACCAGCATATCAACGTCGTAGTTCGACTCGACAACGAGATGGTCAGCCGCCTCCGCGAAGCGGACGGCATCGTCGGTCACTTCGCCCAGGTCTGTCATCACTGTGAAGCGTTCACCGTCGAAATTGAGATGGTACCCGAGGGTCTGGGTGGCGTCGTGCGGCACGACGAACGGAGTGACCCCGACACCGCAGATCTCTGTGGTCACGCCTTCTTTGATATAGCGTTCGCAGCCCGTCAGCAGGCCTGCCGTGCAGAAGTTGTGGCGCAGGGCGGTGTGGAGCGTCCTTGTGGCGTAAACAGGCCTTTTGTAGCGGTCCGTGAAGGTGCCGAGGCTCTTGATATGGTCGAAATGGTCGTGGGTTACGAGCACGAAGTCAATCTGCCCGATGTCGAAGCCGTGTTCGGCAAGGCGCTTCTTTATGGTGCGGTTCCCGATGCCCAGGTCAATGAGAAAGGATGTCCGGCCGTTGCTGAAAAAGTAACAGTTGCCGTTGCTTCCGCTTGACAGACTGAGGAATTTGACCATTATTTGTCCGTTGACAGCTTTTTGATCTCTCTCGGTTTGTAGACCCCTTTCTCTGTCACTATGCAAGTGATCAGGCTGGCGGGTGTGATGTCGAACGCAGGGTTGTATACCTTGACTCCGTGAGGTGCCATAGGCTTGTTGTAGTGCATATCCGTCACTTCGAAGGCTTCGCGTTCCTCGATAGGGATGTCGTGGCCTGTCTTGCAGCAGAAGTCAATCGTGCTGGTCGGCCCGAGGACTATGAACGGTATGTCATAATGCTTTGCGAGGATGGCCAGACCGCTGGTGCCGATCTTGTTGGCCACATCTCCGTTTGCGGCGATACGGTCACAGCCCACGAGGATGAAATCTATCTTCCCCTGGCTCATCACTATGGATGCCATATTGTCGCAGATGAGGGTGGTGTCCACTCCGGCCTTCATAAGTTCGTATGCTGTCAGGCGGGCTCCCTGAAGGAGAGGCCTGGTCTCGTCGCAGAAAACTTTCGGTGCATAGCCTTTCTGCTGGGCCAGGTATACCGGGCCCAGAGCGGTGCCGAACCTTGAGACTGCAAGGTGTCCGGCGTTGCAGTGTGTCAGGATGCCGCAGCCCGGGGTCAGAAGGTCAAAACCGTACTCGGAGATGGCCACGCACATCTTGATGTCTTCCATCTTGATTGCGCGGGCTTCTGCCGTGAGCGCATTCTTGACCGTCTCGACGGCAGTCTGGTTCCTGCCCTCCATTTCGTCGAAATCAGCCACAACATTGTAGAAGCAGCGTTCCATGCGGTCAAGCGCCCAGGCCAGGTTGACTGCAGTGGGGCGGGAGATGTTGAGATAGTTCTTCACGCGCATGAACTCCTTGGTGAGGTCCTTCAGGGACTTCGCCTTGTAGCGGTTTACGCACATTGCCAGACCTGACGATGCGGCTATGCCGATTGCCGGAGCGCCGCGCACCTTGAGCAGGGTGATGGCGTAGAATATCTCTTCTGCCGATGTCAGGTGCAGGAATTTCTCCTGTGCGGGCAGAAGTGTCTGGTCGAGGATGATGACTTCCCGGCCGTTTGTGCTCAGCTCTACGGAGTCGTATGGAAATATGCTTTTGAGCATCAGAGGGACTTGATGATTTCTGTGAAAATGATCTTCATCTTGTCTGCGGCTGCGTCTGCCATTCTGATGACATCTTCGCCGTTGTTCAGTGTCTCGGCCTTGTTGATGGCATTGGAGACATTGGTGACGATGGACATTCCGAAGACTTTCATACCGCAGTGGCGTGCCACAATCACTTCTGGGACAGTGGACATTCCCACTGCATCAGCGCCTACGTGGCGGAAGAACCTGACTTCGGCCGGGGTTTCGTATGAAGGGCCGGTGTTGCCGAGATAGACTCCTTTCTGGATGTCGAGGTGCTTCTTGAATGCTATGTTCTCCGCGAGCTTGATGAGGTCAAGGTCATATGCCGCTGTCATATCGGGGAACCGCTCGCCGAAATCTTCGAAGTTCGGGCCGATGAGCGGGTTCGGCAGGAGGTTGATATGGTCCTTGATGATCATAAGGTCACCGACGTTGAACTCAGGGTTCAGGCCGCCTGCAGCATTGGATACGAAAAGTGTCTTCACGCCGAGGAGGCTCATCACCCGTACCGGCAGTGTCACCTGCTCCATAGGGTAGCCCTCATAATAGTGGAAGCGGCCCTGCATCGCGCAGACCTGCTTGCCGCCGAGCTTGCCGAATATGAAGTTGCCTTTGTGGCCTATTGCGGTCGACCTGGAGAAATTCGGGATCTCCGAATAGGGGATCACGGCCTCCGCCTTGATCGATTCTCCGAGTTTGCCCAGTCCGCTGCCGAGGATGATACCCACCTCGGGGGTCTTGCCGCCAATCTTTTCAAGGATGAAATCGGCCGATTCACGGATTTTCTTTACTCTTGCATCCATATCAGTTCATTTTATAGAGTTTCCAGGCAAGTTCCTCAGCCTTCTCGAGTATCTCTTCTTCTCCCGGCACCTTCCGCCCCTCCATCACGATGCGGCCGTCGATGATGACCGTGTCGAAGCAGGAGCTGTTGGCGGAGTAGATCAGATTGCTTATGAAATTGAAGTTCGGGACAAATGCCTCGGAGTCGGTGTTCACCAGCACGATGTCGGCGAGCGCTCCTTCCTCGAGCCTTCCTGTGTCGAGTTTCAGGGCGCGTGCGCCGTTGGAGGTGGCGACTGCCATCAGTTCGTTGAGCGGCATCGCCTTCGGGTCCTCCCTCCAGGCTTTCTGCACGAGGGCCATTGTCTTCATCGCCTCGCGTATGTCGAGGTTGTTGGACGAGGCTGTGCCGTCGGTGCCGAGACAGACGTTCACACCCGCGTCGCGGAGTTCGTTGTACTGGAAGCGGTAGCCCGAGGCGAGCTTGAGGTTTGAGTTGATGTTGTGGACCACTGTGACACCGCGCTTGCTGAGGATGTCGATGTCTTTCTCTGTAAGCCAGAGGGCGTGGGCGAGGATGGTGTCGCTGTCGAGGGCCTCGACCCTGTCGAAATGCGCTGTCGGTGTCATTCCGTACTTCTTCAGGTCATCTTCTGTCTCGGATGCGGTCTCCGCAAGATGCGCGGTGAAGATGCAGCCGTTGTCGTTCGCGAAGTTCTTGGCCCAGCGTATTGTGTCTTCGGAGGTGGTGTAGTCGGCGTGGACCGACACGCCGAACCTTACCCTGTTGCTCCAGGTCTTGGAGAAGTCGTGGAGCAGCTGGCATTCGCGCCGCTGCTTCTCAGCTATGGAAGAGTCGAAGTTGTCGAGGAAGTTGTATGTGAGGCAGGCCCTTATGCCCATCTCTTCAGCAGCCCTTACGGACTGGTCGGCCATCCAGTACATATCGAGGTAGGAGGTGGTGCCGGTCTTGAGCATCTCCAGAATGGCCAGCTTTGTGCCCCAGTAGATGGAATCGTGGTCAAGGAACGCTTCGATGCGCCACACTCTGTCGAGCCACTCTTTCAGCGGCGCGTCTTCAGAGACACCCCTCATAAGGGTCATCGATGCGTGGGTGTGGAGGTTTACGAATCCCGGGATAGCGGCAAGCCTCTTGCAGTCGATTACCTTGTCTGCATCGCGTTCGGCAATTGTCCCTGCAGGAGCGATTCTGGATATGCGCTTACCCACGATGTGTATGTCGGCGCGCCTGTCCTCAATCCTGACCCCTTTGAGTAATATATTGCCCATATGTGTAAATATTCAGATGATAATTAAGCAAAATTATATTTTTTTACCCAAATTTGCAATATGTTCAAGAAGATAAAAGAGTGGTATTCCAGACAGAACGAAACCACAAAGGCTTTCGTGTGGATCGGACTGATATGCATTCTGGGAATCATAATCCGCTGGAATGCTGTCGTCGAGGGGATTTCAAAAGGTTTCAGTTTCTACTCCTCAAAGTAAGCTATGGCAAATTACTCCAACGAAATTAAGATAGTCCTCAACTATGCGCTTGAGGAGGCGGCCCGCCTCGGCAGCTACATAGCCACCCCGGACCACCTTTTCCTCGGCATCATCCGGTACCGTGAGTGTGATGCCGTCGGGATTCTCGAGAGCCTGGGGGTCGACGTGAAGAAGGTCAAAAGGGATATTGAGGAGAAGATCTCCTCGCCGAACCCTGTGCCGTTCGAACAGCGCGGCTCCATCAGCCTGAGCGACAAGACACAGGAGATAATGCTCCGCTGCTCGCAGCTCCACGTCAATATGACCCCGGCCCACCTGATGGCCCAGATTCTTATGGACTGGCACGGCGCCTGCACCACCGCGCTCGAGAGCTTCAGCGTCTCTCCCGACAAGCTGCGCGGCGTGCTCAAGGATGTGCTCGACAGCATTGCCCGGAGAACCGCTGCTGAGGATGACGGCGACCTGATGGAGGATGGCGGGGAGGCCGCCCCGCAGGGGTCCGGCGCCTCACGCCAGCAGAAGAAAAAGGATTCCCTGGTGGAGTCGTACGGCTATGATCTGACAAAGGCCGCCATCAGCGGTGAACTTGACCCTGTTGTCGGCCGTGAGGCCGAGATCGAGAGGCTCGCTCAGATTCTCTGCAGGCGCAAGAAGAACAACCCTGTGCTCATCGGCGAGTCGGGAGTGGGAAAGTCCGCTGTAGTGGAGGGGCTCGCCCTGCGCATCGCTGAGAAAAGGGTCGCACGGTCCCTTCTCTCGAAGCGTATCATCTCGCTGGATATGGGTTCGCTAGTGGCCGGCACAAAATACCGCGGCCAGTTCGAGGAGCGCGTCAAGTCCATCCTCGCGGAGATCAGGAAGAACCCTGACATCATACTCTTCATAGACGAGCTGCACACCATAGTGGGCGCCGGCAGTTCACCGGGGTCTCTCGATGCTGCGAACCTGCTGAAGCCAGCCCTCGCGCGCGGCCAGATACAGTGCATCGGAGCCACGACTCTCGACGAATACCGCGAGCACATAGAGAAGGACGCCGCCCTTGAACGCAGGTTCCAGAAGATTCTTGTCGAGCCCACCAACTTCGACCAGACCCTCGCAATCCTGGAGGGCGTCAAGGCCCGCTATGAGGCTTATCATTCAGTGCGTTACACTGATGCCGCCATCAAGGCCTGCATCACGCTCTCGCAGCGCTACATCTCTGACAGATGCCTGCCGGACAAGGCCATCGACGTGCTTGACGAGGCCGGCGCGAAGGTGCATCTCGGGAAGATGGAATGCTCTTCCGAACTGTCTGACATAGAACGCGCGCTCGAACCGCTGCGCGTAGAGAAGCGCGAGGCCGTCAGGAAGGGCGACTTCAAGCGTGCCGCCGAGCTCCATTCCATCGAGAAACGGCGCGAGGAGCAGATGTCCTCCATCGTCAGCGGGACAGCCCCGGAAGAGGAGATCCGCACAGTCGATGAAGACATAATAGCCGAGGTTGTCTCGGTGATGACCAACATACCTGTAAGCAAGGTCGCCGAGAGCGAGGCCGCCCGCCTCCGCGATATGGAGGATGCCCTCCGCGGTGTGGTGATAGGACAGGACGAGGCTGTCGGCAAGGTGGTCCGTGCCATCCGCCGCGGCCGCGCCGGCCTGAAGGACCCGAACCGTCCTGTGGGCACATTCCTCTTCCTGGGTCCTACAGGTGTCGGCAAGACCCATCTTGCCAAGAAACTCGCAGAATATATGTTCGATTCGGCCGACAACATCATCAGGATCGATATGAGCGAATATATGGAGAAGTTCGCCGTGAGCCGTCTCGTTGGAGCGCCTCCGGGATATGTCGGCTACGACGAGGGCGGACAGCTGAGCGAGCAGGTGCGCCGCAAGCCGTATTCAGTGGTGCTGCTCGACGAGGTCGAGAAAGCCCATCCTGACATCTTCAACGTGCTGCTCCAGGTGCTTGATGAAGGCCGTCTGACCGACAGTGCGGGACGCTATGTGGACTTCAAGAACACAGTCGTGATCCTCACTTCCAACGTCGGTTCGCGCGAAATGAAGGACTTCGGCAGGTCGGTGGGATTCTCCACCGGTTCCGATGACAGTTCCGCCAGCCGCAATGCCTTGATAGACAAGGCGCTTGGCAAGGTCTTCTCTCCTGAGTTCCTGAATCGTCTCGACGAGCAGATATACTTCAACCAGCTCACTCCGGAGGACATCGGCAAGATCATCGACATCGAGATCAAGGGGCTGCTCTCACGCATCAGCGAGATGGGCTACACTCTCAAGGTGGACAAGGCCGCACGCAAGTTCATCGCCGACGTGGGCTATGACCCGAAGTTCGGCGCAAGACCTCTGAAGCGTGCCATCCAGCGCTATATCGAGGACCCTGTCTCCGAGGCAATCATCGGCGGCCTGGCATCGGGCTCCGCGCTCAAGGTCTCTCTGGCAAAGGACAAGAAATCAACCGTTGTGACGGTGGCTTAGGCTGTGGAGTTCAGGCAGGAGTTCACGGCTTTTCTCGGTGCCTCTGAAGTGGATTTCTCCGAGCCGTCCCCGGGGCTTCTCCTCTTTCCCGGCAGGGACATCTGCATAAGGCTTGTGCCGGTCAGCGGCGGATTTGACGGCGGAGTTACGCTGCCCGAGGTCCCTTCGGGCCTCCGGACTATCCATCTCTATGAGGACCGCTGGCGCAGGGAAGGGGAGATTGTCCGTCTCCGCATCCTGGCCCATCTCGGCCGCTGCCGCACGCTCTTCGCCCGCAACTGCAAGGTGAAAAAGCTTGACACACCCGAGGCGAGCACCTTCCTCGACCTTTATCACAGCTACGGCTCCGCCCGCAGCCGTTACCGCTACGGACTCCTCTCCGGAGAGGAACTGGTGGCCGTGGCCACTTTCTCCGCAGGAAGGCCGATGCAGCGCGACCGCACCGTGCAGTCATATGAATGGGTCCGCTACGCCTCTCTGCCCGACCTCCGTGTCACAGGCGGGATGGGGAAGCTGCTGCAGGCTTTCATCGACGACGTCTCTCCCGAAGAGGTGATGTCGTATGCCGACCTGGAGTGGTCCGACGGGGCTGTCTACCGCACTCTGGGGTTTGTGGAGGCGGGCCGCCGCGCCCCTGTGGAATTCCTTGTGGACACCGATACCTGGCAGCGCATCTCCATTGAAAAGCTCGACCGTGACCGCGCTTTCCGCGAACTGGAGCCCGGCCCTGACTCCCGCTTCTGCCGGATCACTAACCTTGGCAGCATCAAATATCTGAAACGCATAACACCTTGACAATATGAAACATATCTCCCTGCTGACTGTATTTCTGCTACTGGCTTCGCTCTGTTTTCCATACTCTCCTCTGCGTGCGCAGCAGGCCGGGAACTGCAGCAGATACGGTGCTGTGGCCGGCGGCCCATCAGCTGCGGCACAGGGACTCAAGGTGCGTTTTCTCGGCACCGGCGCGGCAGACTGGAACGGAGTTGACGGGCGCGGTGAACAGCGCCGTCTCACAAGCATTCTGGTCGAGGGCTCACTCCTGATTGACCTTACACCTTCTGATCTGGATATGATTCCTGAAGGTTGTTGTCCGAAGGCAGTTTTCTACACCCATTCCCACGGTGACCACTTCAATCCTGATGCTGCTCTGGCGGCGGGTGTCAGCCGTGTCTATCTGAGCGCCACCTGGCTTGAGCGCGGACGCGCTCTTTTCAAGGCTGCCGCTGAGAGGCTCGGTACCGCGATGCCTGAGATCATCCCGCTCGAACTCTATTCATCCGTCTCCGAGGGAGGGGTGACCCTGACCGCCCTGCCGGCAAACCACGGCACAGGCCATTTTGACGAGCAGGCGCTGATCTATCTGCTGCAGAAGGATCAGGTCAGGGTGCTCTATGCCACTGACACCGGAGGGCTTCCTGCCAACGCCGTGCAGTTCATCGGCATCGACATCCACCGCCGCGAGGCAAACCCGATCCACGGACTGATTATGGAGTGCACTGTGGCGGCGGACGAGGAGGACTACCGCCTCTTCACCCACTCGAGCATCTCCACTGTGCTTCACACTGCCAATGTGCTGTCGCAGACAAAACGATACCTCCCTGCTGCAGGCCAGTATGTATGGCTGACACATCTCGCGCGCACTCTCCACGGCACCCAGGCTGAGCTCGACGCAACCCTTCCGTCGCCGCTCCGCGCCGCCCACGACGGCCTCGAAGTGGTCTTCTCCCTGCCGTAAGCCCCCTTCCGCAGCAGCCCGGCTGCCCGCCGGAACTCCGATTTTTCCGGCTACTACCCCTCCGCAGGGGGTCCTCGCATTGAGGGTGATGGTCTTGATCCCGTCCTTCCCCTCTATCTGAATCTTAAGCGATATCGTGCTTGGCATTATGATCTTTTTGCTATATATTTGTAACTGCTATGAGGACCTCTTTCTGGACATCACTTTTGGACCTTTTCCGTATGGCTCCCTGGACCTGCGCTTTTGTATTTGTCGCTTTCCTCTGGGGTGCATACATCACCTGGCTGATTGTTTCCGACAAGAACTGGCCTAACCGTCCGCGCAGCAGGTCCTAGTTTCCCTGTCCCTTCAGTTTCTTCATCACTTCCTTCATCCTGTCTCTGGTGCTGGTGCCTATTACGAGCACTACCTCCGGGCGGAGTACAACTTCGCCAACGCCTCTGCCGACATGGCCGCCAAGTGGGAGGCATTCGAGGAGGACGGTGACAGATATATGCTGCAGTACCGCACTGCCAATGACGGGGCGGTCCGTCCGGAACACGCTGCCCTGCACGGGGTCACACTGCCGGCTTCAGACAGCTTCTGGGACACCTATTTTCCGCCCAACGGCTGGAACTGCAGATGCACCGTAGTCCAGGTGCTGCGTGACAAATATCCGGAAACAGATCACAACGAGGCAATGCGCCTTGGCCGCGAAGCTATGACCAGGGACACCAAGGGGATGTTCTCCTTCAACCCCGGCAAGGAAGGTCTAGTCTTCCCGGCTTACAACCCATATACCATCTCCCGCTGCGCCACTTGCGACAAGGCGAAACTCAACCTGGGGGCAGATATTACTCAAAACGAACTCTGTTCTGGTTGCGCTAAAATTCTTGATATATGCGAAATGCTCCGCGTCAATAAATATCCTACGGACGACGATAAGCGTGTCTCTAAAGAAAAAACAGAGGCTTTTAGAAAATCTATACCTTCAGGCAATCCTCTTGTCATAAGCCTTGAAAATGTAGAACACCTTTCTCAGGTCACTATATCAAGGGCAAATGTAAAAAACTGGAGATCTCATCCTCACCGTTATTATATTGCGAAGAATAATGCTATTGTAGACTTGCCAAAATTATTCAAGAGAGCTGAATATGAGGGCTGGGCGACTGATGATACGATTGAAATAAATGGGGCGATTCAGCCAAAACATCCAGGCACAAAGCAGTGGCTTTATTATAAAGTTCGCATCATAGATGATGAGTCTCTAATTTGTGTACAAGAAAGAACAGATGGAACAATGGTGCCATACTGTGTTGATGAGTATGATACTTGGAAAGATAGAACGATAAGAAGGGAGGCACCACCAGAATAAAAAAAATCCAGTCATACGATTCAGGTAACAACCTGGCGACGCTGGATTTGGGTAAAAACCCGTTGCAAATATACAAATTTTTCTTAAATCCAAACACTTATGATTAAAATTATTATTCCAATTGATGAAGACACTCTTGATGGTGTCGCTGCTCTTTTGAAAATGGAGTTGAAAAAAAAACGAGGCACGCGAATCTCTCAAAGAGGCTATTGTAAAAATCAAGCAGGATGGTTCTGCCGAAATCAATTCGGAGTTTCTGAAAGGCGAAGGCGAAGAGGCGGTTCTCGGCATTGCTATGATGGCTATCGCTTCAAATATTCCCAAGGA
>JAZRVT010000017.1:0-2414 GCA_045599325.1 Bacteroidales bacterium
CACCCTGGCGAACGAAGACTATCCTTTCAGCCTCATTGCAGAAAAATTCGGCTATGCGGCCAACATAATGTATGCCTACCAGGTAGGCGTAATCAACCGCTGCCGTTGTGAAGCTGGGGATGTCAAGGTGGAGAAGCTTGCTCTTCAGAGAGCAAAATTCCCTGTCGCAGTCTTCATAGAAGGCAGCCAGGAAGCCGGCGGAGCAATAAAGGTGCAGTATGACAGCAGTCTGTTTACCGAAGATATGATGAGTGGATTTGCCGCCGCCGTCAGCCATGTTACCAGGGAGCTTATGGTCCGCGAAAAAGTTGGAGAGCTCACGATTTGCGACGAGGAAACTCTGGCTCTGTTGGATACCTTCAATGTGAAGGGGACCCCTGTCTCTGACGGAGAAGAAGAGGGAGAGACGGTTCTGTCCCTTTTCCGCAAGGCTGCGAAGAAGTATCCCGACAACGTCGCCGCTGTATTCAAAGACAAGAAATACACCTACCGGGAGCTTGACAACCTGACCGACAGGATAGGCGGGCTGATTTACGGCAAGGTGAAGGACTGCGGGAAGAAAGAACCTGTTGTATCCATCCTGATACCGAGGGACGAGTATATGTTCATCCTGCCTCTCGCCGCGATGAAGGCGGGCTGCGCATATCAGCCGCTTGATCCGAGCTATCCAGAGGAACGCCTGAACTTCATGGTGAAAGATGCCGGTTCGGTCCTTCTTGTCGCCGATACTGAACTCAGACCCATAATCAGCGAATACGAAGGAGAGGTCATCCTCACCGATGGACTCAAGGACGCGGCTCCACAGGAAATGCCAGTGGAGAACCTCTCTCCGGAGAGCCTGTTCATCCTGCTTTACACTTCCGGTTCAACGGGAGTGCCGAAGGGTGTGATGCTTGAACACGGCAACCTTGTATCCTTTATAAAGTGGTATCGCAGCTACTATGACCTCAAGCCTGAGCACAATGTCGCCGCGTATGCCTCGTTCGGCTTCGATGCTGACATGATGGACCTTTATCCTGCGCTGACGACAGGAGCTGCCGTGCATATCATCGCCGAAGACATCCGTCTCGATCTGGTGGCGCTCAACGAATACTTCGAGGCCAACGGAATAACACACAGCTTCATAACCACCCAGGTAGGCGTCCAGTTCCTTCTCAATACGGACAACCGCTCGCTCAAACATCTGAGCGTCGGCGGCGAGAAACTGGTCAGCGTGGATCCTTCCGAAAACTACATGCTCCACAACGCCTATGGTCCTACGGAATGCACCATCTTCTCAACGATCGCTCCTGTACTGAAAAAGGAGCCGAACATTCCAATAGGAACTCCGGTAGGCCAGCTCTGCTGCTATGTGATGGACAAGAATCTCCACAGGCTTCCCGTCGGCGCTGCCGGCGAGCTCATCATCGTCGGCCCTCAGGTCGGCCGCGGCTATCTCAACCGCCCCGACAAGACCGCAGAGGCTTTCTTCACCCTTGATGGGGAACGCGCATACCACAGCGGGGACATCGTCCGCTACCGCAATGACGGTAGAATCGAATTTGTGGGCCGCAAGGACGGGCAGGTCAAGATCCGCGGCTTCCGCATCGAACTCAAGGAGGTCGAAGCTGTGATCCGTGAATTTGAAGGTGTAAAGGACGTAACCGTTCAGGCGTTTGATGATCCGAACGGAGGAAAGTTCATCGCTGCCTACGTAGTCAGCGACAAAGAAATCGACGTCAATGCGCTGAGTGCCTTCATCCTCGACCGCAAGCCGCCATATATGGTGCCTGCGGCTACGGTCCGGATCGATAAGATTCCTCTCAATGTCAATCAGAAAGTCGATCGCAAAGCCCTTCCAAAGCCGGAACTCACGACAAGGGCCGAAGCAGGCGATGCCCATGCCGCCCCTCTGAATGCTCTGGAAGTCGAATTGAAGGCTATCATAGCCTCCGTCATCAATACAGATAACTTCTCGATCACTGACGCTCTGGGATATATGGGACTGACATCTATCTCAAGCATAAGGCTCGCAGCCCTCGTATTCAAGAAATACGATGTGACTGTAAATCCCAGGGATCTCGTCAAGTCCGGAACCCTCCAGAGCATAGAGAACGAGATTCTTCTCAAGTGGATGAAGGGAGACGCAGTGAAGCCTGCGGCCTCTTCCGGGGAAGAGACCGTCAGCGAGGTTGAGGAAGCACCTCTCACCTTCCCACAGCAGGGCGTCTATATGGACTGCCAGATGAATCCGGAGACCACGATATACAACATCCCTACGATGCTCACCTTCGCTGCAGGAACCGATCCTATGGCTCTCGCCGAGGCCGTCCAAAAGGTTATCAAGGCCCATCCGGCACTTATGTACAACTTCTTCCAGACCGGAAACGGTGTAATGATGCGCAAGGGTGTGAATGTATTCGAAGTCGGTATGA
>JAZRVT010000018.1:0-4934 GCA_045599325.1 Bacteroidales bacterium
TCACTCTCTTCACTCTTCCTCCTGTCTGGGTATGAAGGCCTGTGTCGACAATGGTAACCTTCCACGGCTCGGTCTTCTTGTTATGGATGGTCACTTCATTCCCTCTGGTGAAATCAAACGTGACATCGCTGGTATGGAGGAAATAATCGGCAAACCACTCCTTGATGACATGCTGTTTGTAGCCCGCACAGATTATGAACTCGTTGAAGCCATAATGGGAATACTCCTTCATTATATGCCAGAGGATAGGCATACCGCCTATCTCGATCATTGGTTTTGGCTTATAGACAGACTCTTCAGAAATCCTCGTCCCGAATCCGCCGGCCAGAATGACTACTTTCATAACTAATTGTTTTAAACTAATATAAGTGCACACCTAAGGCATTATATATCTTTCAAAATTAATACTTTTTATCGGAATATTGAAATTTAATGCTCCCGATGCCCGTCAGCCCGCGCATTCTTGCGTTTTTTGAGTAAATTTGACAAAAATCTCAACCAGATGAACCTGTTCAGACCACTCGCCGCGATTGCGGCCCTGCTTTTCAGCACACTCATTCCGGCACAGGCGCAGACCGAGGAACCCCAGCCGGCAGAAGCCCAGCCGGCAGAACCGGCACCGGACTTCACTGTCCCGTTCGCAACATACGGCAGCGACACTCTCTGCCTGGACATATATATGCCGGACGACACACTTGACAGCCACCTTTGCGTAATCTTCTCATATGGCGGCGGCTTCATCGACAACAACCAGCGCGCCTCTTCCACCCGCGAGTTCTGCCGCGCTCTGGCAGACGAGGGCTACGTTGCAATAGCCTCTGACTACCGGCTCGGGCTCAAAGGAGTGAAGATGAAAAGCACGCTGGGGATGGCAAAATATGTGGACAGCGCCATCAAGCTGGCCAGCGAGGACATCTTCAAGGCCACGGCATATGTCCTGGAGAACTCCGACGGGCTGAAAATACGCCCGGACGGCATCATTCTGTGCGGTTCGAGCGCCGGGGCGATCACGTCGCTGCAGTGCGACTACGAACTCTGCAACCGCACTCCGGCATCCTCCGTCCTGCCGGAGGAGTTCCGCTATGCCGGCATAATCTCCTTTGCCGGGGCGGTATTTTCCAGAGAGGGCAGATGCGACTACCGTGTCCACGGGCCGGCTCCTACGCTGATGCTCCACGGAATGTCAGACAAACTGGTGAACTACAACAAGATAGCATTCTTCAACACCCGCTTCAGCGGTTCCAATGACCTTCAGAAGCGCTTCGCCAAGTATGGCTGGAGCCACGAGATCATCCGCTTCGTGGACGAGGGACACGGTGTGGCGGGAAGGATGATGGAGAACTTCGAGGACGTGCTGTGGTTCATCGATAATATGGTGGTCGAGGGCCGACGCTTCGAGATTGACAAGACAGTCAATGACCGCGACTTCATCCGCAGCAACTGGGACTCCTTCAAGCCCGGGGACCTCTATTGACAATCAATCCGCCTCCGCTTCGGCGGATTGCGCAAAAATTGGTATATTTGAACTCGCAATCCGATAAGCAAACTTTATGAAACTCGTTCTACTTTCCGGAGGTTCCGGCAAAAGGCTGTGGCCGCTGAGCAACGACGCGAGAAGCAAGCAGTTCCTTCCTCTGCTCGAGAAGGGGGACGGCACGATGGAGTCTATGGTCCAGCGCGTTGTGAGACAGATATATGAGGAGCATCTGACAGACAAGATAACAATAGCCACTAATGCCATTCAGGCCGACATCATCGTCAACCAGCTGGGCGACAATGTGGAGATAGTTGCGGAGCCTGAAAGGCGCGACACCTTCCCGGCGATTGCACTTGCATCGGCATACCTCAGCCTGAAGAAGGGCTGCAGTGACGACGAGGCAGTGGTCATAATGCCTTGTGACCCATATACCGGGGCTGGCTATTTCCAGACCATACGCAGGATGGCGGAGCTGGCGGAAGCAGGTGCGGCGGAGCTGGTCCTGATGGGCATCGCCCCCACCTACCCCGCCGAAAAGTACGGCTATGTGATCCCCGGCGGAGCGCTTGCCGGCGGCTGTCTCAAGGTCAGCAGGTTCACCGAGAAGCCGGACAAGGAGACGGCGAAGGAGCTGATAGGCCGCGGCGCACTCTGGAACGGAGGCGTATTCGCATTCAGGCTCGGATATATGATGGACATTATCCGCAAGTATATCAATGCCGACAAGTTCGAAACCGTGCGGAACAACTACTCCGCACTGCCTAAGATCAGTTTTGACTATGAGGTCGCCGAGAAGGCCGCCTCAGTTGCGGTGGTCCCGTTCGAAGGCAGCTGGAAAGACCTCGGCACCTGGAACACACTCACGGACGAGCTCCACAGGCCGGCGCTGGGCAACGCCATACTGGGGCCAGACTGCACGAATGTCCACGTGATCAACGAGCTGTCGAACCCTATCTTCGTGGACGGCATCAGTGACGCCGTTGTTGCGGCCTGTCCTGACGGTATTCTGGTCTGTGCCAAAAACACCACAGAGGGCATAAAGAAGTCTGTCGAAGGTCTCAGCCGGAGGCCTATGTACGAAGAGCGGCGCTGGGGTGCCTACCGCGTGCTCGACGACACGGTATATGCCGACGGCAATCACGCACTTACGAAGAGCATCACTATAAAGCCCGGCAAGAACATCTCCTACCAGATACACCACCACCGTTCCGAAACCTGGACTATTGTGGAGGGCGAAGGCATCTTTGTCCTTGACGGAGTTGTCAGGACCGTCAAGGCCGGCGATACAGTGAATATCCAGAGAGAGCATTTCCACGCCATCAAGGCTGTCACCGACCTCACGTTCATCGAAGTCCAGTTCGGCAACCCGCTTGTCGAAGAAGACATCGAACGCTTCGAATGGAAGTGGTGATGCAGCCGCCACTTTTCTGAAACTTTTGCCTCAGGGAGTGCCGGGTCTCAGAACCCCACGGTAAATTTGCAGCAACGGTCCGCCCTACGGACCGGAGTTGTTTAACATTTTTACCAAGGAGGTTTTATGAAAAGATCTGTGCTGATGGAGTGTGCCTCCATCGTTCTGTGCGCAGCAGCGGCGCTCACCGCCTGCACCTGGATGCCCGAAGAGACGGGCGAAGAGCCTTTGGCTCAGATTTCTATGAGTTTCGTCAAGACGAAGGCCCAGGCCGACCTTGACACAAACAGTTTCATTCTTACAGTCCGCGACGCCTCAGGCAGCGCGACCATCTACGAGGGACCTTATGGCAGCCGCCCCTCAAAGCTAGAAGTGCCTGCCGGGGTCTATGACATCTCTGTCGTGTCGGCCGCGTTCGAGATCCCTGCCTTCGACTCGCCGCAATACGGCCAGGAGCTGACTGTCAGCGTGGCAGCAGGCGAGAACGCTGCCGTGGCCTTCGTCTGCCGTATGATAAACAGCGGGCTGACGGTCAGTTTCACCGACAATTTCAGGAAGAAGTTCCCGGAAGGGCCTCTGACCCTGTCGCAGGCCGGTGCATCTCTGGACTATGGCTATGGGGAAAGCCGCACCGCATTCTTCAAGGCATCGTCGGTCGATTTCATCTGCGGCGGGAGGACACTCTTCACCAAGGAACTCTCCGCGGCCCAGATCCGCCACCTGACGCTTGATGCATCGGACAGCAGCGCCTCGCCGAGTTTCTCCATCACTGTTGACACCTCCTGCGAGGAGTACGAGGAGCGGATCACCGTAGGTGACGGCAGCGGCAGCGGCAACGGGCTCAGCGCCGTGACGGCATACAATGTCGCGGCTGCCGCCAACCATCCGGGTGACACGGCCTGGGTCTGCGGGTATGTCGTCGGAGGGGATCTCTCCACCGGCAAGGTGACATTCTCCGGTCCGTTCACAAAGCAGACAAACATCGCTATCGCGGACAGTCCGGCCGAATCCGAAAGCGGCAGATGCTTCAGTGTGGAACTTTCGAGGACAGCTGTGAAGAATGCCCTCAATCTGGTTGACAACCCGTCAATCCAGGGAAAGAAGGTGGCCCTGAAGGGCGTGATCTCAACCTACTTCGGCCTGCCGGGTCTCAAGTCAGTCAGCGAGTTCGAGGTGTACTAACTTGCAAAAGGGAGATGAAAGGCAATGGCGGTGGCCATCGGCAATTCAAGCAGGCAGGATGGAAATGAAGAATCATATAATAGATGCAGATATTCACTGGAGTGACAGGAACTATTGCTGCGGCTGGGCCTGCCCCGGATTCGGAGCGGTCATTGTCACCGCAAGGAAAGACTATAAGATTGAGTATCTGCTTCAGGTTTCCGCGCTGCTGAGAGAAGCATCCAGATATACATCTATGGCTAATCTTTCCAGAATCACAGGTATCAACCAGAAGTTGTTGAGCAATTATGCATCATCTGTCAAGATTCCGGGAGAATCTCAAAAGCGCAAAATCATCGACGGCCTCCACGAGATTGGCAGAGCCTGCCTCCTGCTCTAATATTTTTTTGCGTTTATTCAAAAAATATATACCTTTGCCCTCCCGATTAAGGGTATTGATTCGCTAGCTCAGTTGGTAGAGCACAGCACTTTTAATGCTGGGGTCTTGGGTTCGAGCCCCAAGCGGATCACAAAAAAGTCACCGCGCGGTGACTTTTTTTTTATTCCCCGTGAACCTGCGTCGTCTTTGCCTGAGGCTCGGAGCTGTGGCCAAATTAAGCAGCAGACCTTTGCAAAAGCACCTAACAGGCCGTCATCAGACGGCCCGCGGAGGCCGTGTATTTGCGCAGCAAATACGTCAAGGCCGGGAGCGGCAGGGGTTTCAGGGGGTCGTAACCCCCTGTAAAATCGAGTAGGAGGAAAACAAAAGTAGTTTTTTCTCCTACTTTCGTTTTCCGACCTCTCACACCACCGTACGTGCCGTTCGGCATACGGCGGTTCCTCATTGATTAGTGCAATTTGACATAGTAGTCCATAAGACAAGGG
>JAZRVT010000019.1:0-10823 GCA_045599325.1 Bacteroidales bacterium
CCCGGAAACAGACACTGCCCTGACGACAAACACCGTCACAGGTGACCGGCCTTGGAGAGTGTTCTGCCCGGGGTCCGCTGTGACGGTGCAGGCAATCGGGCGGTACCGTCACAGGGCACCCTGCCTGCAAGGCCCTCCAGCAGGGACAGGCTGTGACGGTGTTTGTCGCCAAGGCGGTTACAGTTCTCCGGCGAGGTCCAGCGCTACCGCCGAATGCCAAAAGACTGGCGAGGATATTCTTCCTCTCTCCAGCGGTGGCCGTCCTCGTCAGCCGCCAGGGAAGTGTCAGCCGCCCTGGCGGCTTCAATAAGCGTCTTATCTTTAATCTAATAGATTGCGAACAGTGCGCTGCCTGACCCTGACATCGCAGCGTAGAGGGCGCCGTCGGCGTAAAGAGCCTCCTTTGCGGCGGCAAGCTGAGGGTGCCGGGCGAAGACTGTATCCTCGAAATCATTGACCAGCAGCCCCTTCCATTCTGAGACCGGCAGTTTGACAATATCTTCTATCCGCATCTGAGGAATCTTCGGAGTGATGCCTGCATAGGCCTCCTTTGTGGAGACGAAGACATCCTGCGGGCATATGCGCAGGGTGCGGCCCTCCAGGGAGAAGTCTGAAGGAGATAGGATCTCCCCCCTGCCCGAAGCTGTCATCGGCACATTGTAGATGAAGAACGGACAGTCGCTGCCGAGCTGTGCCGCCAGGGCTGCAAGTTCTCTGTCTGGGATCCCGAGCCTGAAGAATTCATTGAGGCCGGAGATGGTGAAGGCTGCATCAGCAGAGCCGCCGCCGAGTCCGGCGCCCATAGGGATGTTCTTGAAGAGGTTTATCCTGACAGGAGGTATGCCGTATCTCTCCGCCATCAGCCTCCAGGCCTTCTCGCAAAGATTCACACCCTCTACCAGCGCATTATAGACATTCATCGAGAAAGCGTCGGCGTGGAGGATCTCCAGCACGTCGCACAGTTCCGGCACAGGATAGAACAGGGTCTCAATGTCGTGGTAGCCGTCGTCGCGGCGCCTGATGACATTGAGCCCGAGGTTTATCTTCGCGTTTGGATAGAAGAGCAACTGACAGCCTCCCCGTTAACCGCACTTCGAATAGCCGCAGTCGAGGCAGACGAGACAGCCCTCCTGATAGACGAGGTTGGAGCTGCCGCAGTGCTTGCATTTCTTGCCGCTCTCATCCTTTGTACCGTCAGGGATGTAGCGCTTGAGCGCCCTTTCGACACCGTTCTTCCAGGTATTGATGGACTCGCTGTCAAGCTCGAGCCCCTGGACGAGGTTGACCACGTCGACGATAGGCATTCCGTTGCGGAGGACGCCTGAGATCAGCTTCGCGTAGTTCCAGAACTCCTTGTTGAACATATGGGAGATGCCGCCCACAACGCTCGGATAGCCGAACTTGTCCTGGAAATGGAAGTCGTAGCGGCTCTTGCCGGTGTTGATGTCCTTCTCCTTGACAATCCAGCCCTTGTCGATGCCGCGAGGGATGCTGCGGGTGTCTTCATCCACGAGACCGGTGAAAATCTCATAAGGCTCGCCCGCAAACTTGCCCACGAGCGCGATCCAGGTCTCGTTGCCGTTGCGGAAGCGGATGACGTCCGCCTCGAGCGACTGAGGACGCTTCTTCGGCTTGACTGCCGATCCGCCGGCATTGCGGTCGCTCTCATTGGAGATGAGCACACCGTTGCGGGAGCCTTCGCGGTATACTGTCACACCCTTGCAGCCGCTTTCCCAGGCAGTCTTGTAGACGTCGGCCACCAGCCCCTCGGTGACATCCTGAGGGAGGTTGACTGTCACGCTGATGCTGTGGTCCACCCATTTCTGCATCTGGCCCTGCATCTTGACCTTGGAGACCCAGTCGATGTCGCCTGCAGTTGACTTGTGGTATGGTGAACGGGCCACGAGGTCGGCGAGCTCTGACTGGCTCATCGCCTTGACAGCCTCACGGCCATAGCCGTTGATCTCAGCCCAGTCGAGGAACTTGTGGTGGAAGACATAGTACTCCTCGAAGCAGTCTCCCTTCTCGTCCTTGAATGCAATCTTCACGTTCTTGTCGGAAGGGTTGACCTTCTTGCGGCGGAGGTAGTATGGCCTGAAGACAGGCTCGATGCCAGAAGTGGTCTGGGTGAGGATGCTGGTGGAGCCGGTAGGGGCGATTGTCAGCAGGGAGATGTTGCGGCGTCCGAACTTGACCATCCTCTCATAGAGGTCAGGGTCTGCATCCTTGATCCTGAGGATCATAGGGTTCTTCTCCTCTGCGGCTGCATTGAAGATAGGGAATGCGCCGCGCTCCTCTGCCATTGTCACTGAAGAGCCGTACGCCTGAACGGCGAGGGTCTTCTGGACGCGGACGGAGAATTCGATGGCTTCCTGTGTGCCGTATGTGTAGCCGAGGGCTGCAAGCATATCGCCTTCAGCGGTAATGCCGAGGCCTGTGCGGCGGCCGCCGAGGGACTTGCTGCGGATCTTCTGCCAGAGGTTGCGCTCGGTGAGCTTCACGTCCTCCGACTCAGGGTCCGCCTCGATCTTGGCGAGGATCATCTCTATCTTCTCCATCTCAAGGTCGATGAGGTCGTCCATCAGTCGCATCGCCTTGGTGCAGTGCTCTTTGAAGAGGGCGAAATCGAATTCGGCCTGAGGTGTGAAAGGATTCTTCACATAGGAATAGAGGTTGACAGCTATCAGGCGGCAGCTGTCGTAAGGGCAGAGAGGAATCTCTCCGCAAGGGTTCGTGCTGACGGTACGGTAGCCCTTGTCCGCATAGCAGTCTGCCACTGACTCGCGGAGGACAGTGTCCCAGAAGAGGACACCAGGCTCCGCGCTCTTCCAGGCGTTGTGTATGATCTTGCGCCAGAGAGCTGTCGCATCGATGGTCTTCTCATATTTAGGCTTGGCGCCATAGACCGGGAACTGCTGTGTGTACGGCTGTCCGGAGAGGGCGGCGCGCATGAAGTCGTCGTCGATCTTCACGGAGACATTCGCTCCGGTGACCTTTCCCTGCTCCATCTTGGCGTCGATGAAACGCTCTGAATCCGGATGCTTGATCGAGATTGTGAGCATCAGCGCTCCGCGTCTTCCGTCCTGTGCAACTTCCCTTGTAGAATTGGAGTAACGCTCCATGAACGGAACGATACCCGTTGAAGTCAGTGCGCTGTTGAGCACCGGGCTTCCTGTAGGGCGGATATGGGTCAGGTCGTGGCCCACGCCTCCGCGGCGC
The DNA here is from genome assembly GCA_045599325.1 of Bacteroidales bacterium. Classification (GTDB taxonomy): domain Bacteria; phylum Bacteroidota; class Bacteroidia; order Bacteroidales; family UBA932; genus Cacconaster. The sequence continues at coordinate 3,220 of JAZRVT010000019.1, forward strand.
TTCATCAGCTGGACCTGCTCCTCGTCCATCATCATGATTCCACCGTAAGAATCAGCAGGGTTGTCCTGGCCTATGACGAAGCAGTTCGAGAGGGAGGCAACCTGATAGTTGTTACCGATGCCCGTCATCGGGCTTCCCTGAGGCACGATGAACTTGAAATCCTTGAAGAGAGCATATATCTCGTCGTGGGTCAGCGGGTTCGGATACTTCTTCTCAATCCTTGCGAACTCTTCCGCAAGACGGTGGTGCATATCGTCCGGAGTCTTCTCATAGAGGTTTCCGAAAGAGTCCTTGAGGGCGTATTTGTTCACCCAGACCGACGCTGCGAGCTCATCGCCGTGGAAATAGGCGGTGCTGGCAGCCAAAGCTTCTTCAAATTGATAAGTTTTCATATAGGTGGAAATTGCAGGGTACGAAGTTAAGGGTATTACCTTATATCTGTTTTGCCCCTCAACAACCTTTTTTCAACATCAAATCAACAGCACGTCTGCAAATTGTCTATCTTTGTGAAAAAGACAGAAATGCGCACCGAGATATCATCAGTTGGAAAAGAGGCCCTTCTTTCAAGGCTCTTCGACAAGAGCGGCTTCACGAACTCCCGCACCATCGATATTAACTGGACCGGACAATGCACCTCGGCCCACAGGACAATGCTCGAAGGAGTTGACTTCGATCTGGTCTACACCCCGCTCAAGCACCTGGGATACAAAGCCGTGCTCTGCGTGCTGGGCGAACTCTACGCCGCCTTCCGCGCGCCGGCCACCCTCTCAGTGGCGCTTGGCCTGTCAAGCCGCTTCTGCTGCGAGGACGTGGAGGAGCTCTGGTCAGGAATGCTGGCCGCCTGCAGGGAGCACGGCATAAAGAGCGTGTCCCTTGACCTGAACCCCTCTGTCAACGGACTCTGTATCAGCCTAGCCGCCTGCGGACTTCAGAAGAAGAAGGTTCTGGACAGGCGTCCTGAAATCAAGAATCTCGACCTCATCTGCCTGAGCGGCCATCTCGGCGCAGCATATATGGGCCTCCACATCCTCGAGAGGGAGAAGATATCGTTCACAAGCACTGACACCCAGCCGGACCTCAGCAAGTACAAGGCTGTGCTGGCGAGCTACCTCAGCCCTGAGATAAAGCCGAACCTGCTAGAGCGGTTCATCGAGGCTGACATCATCCCGTCAACGGGATGGTTCATCGACCGCGGGCTCGGAGCCGCCGTGCTGAGACTCACTCGCGCCACCGGACTCGGAGCAAAGATATATATAGAGAAGATGCCTGTCTCAACCCGCACCTTCGAGGTGGCTGACGAACTGGAGCTCGACCCGATCACCGCCGCGATGAACGGAGGGGACGACTACAAGTTCATCTTCACCATACCTATCGAAAAGCACGAGGCCTTCCGCAAGGAGTTCCACGACTTCGATGTGGTCGGCCATATGGCCCGTCCCGAGACCGGAGCGGTCCTTGTCTCTCCTGAAGGCGCCGAATTCGAGATCAAGGCCCAGGGATTCTAGTGCGGGGGTGGAAACAGTTCAGGGATGGAAATCCAGTACACAGGTCTGAACTACGACGAAGTGCGCCGCTTCTGCGGTGACAGAATCCTTGCGCCCTATTTCTGCATGGGGTTCTCGATGCTTTCGCTGGAGACGGCCGAAGGCTATGTCACCGTCAACGAAGGGGACTGGATCGAGCAGACCCCCGACGGCGGTTTCAGAGTGAGGAAAGGCTGACTGCCGGGAGAGTTTGTGCGACGGAGCGCCGGAGCCGGTCACCTGTGACGGTGTCTGTCGTCAGGATCGCGTTGGCGGTTCTACTTCACAATGATTGCGTTGGCGACTCTGCGCTCTCCCTCAGGGTCGAACTTCTTGTTGTCACAAGGGTGGTTCACGATATTGCCGGAGACGACCATCGCTGTGGAGCCGCCGCCGTCAAGGTTGATGGCGTCGCAGCATCCGAGCCAGCGCATCATTGACTGAAGCTCCCACATCGAGGCTCCGACAGCCTCTGCGTGACGGCCGTCGACAGTCACCAGCACAGCGGTGCCGTCCGGACGGCGGCCTGCCGCTGTACGCGGATGGCGGGTCTTGTTGAAGGAGTTGTCGGCGACAAACTCATCCTCACCGCCGATGAGGAGCATAGGGCCGGTGGTAAGGACATCCTCCGCCTCGATGTATTTCTCCCAGGTCTTGATGTCATCCGCCTTGACCACATAGAGCTGGCCCTTGAAGCAGACCACAGAACCTTTCAGTCGCGAGTCCCTGCCCACATTGCCGTTGGCCGGGTTACCGAACTTGTTAGGGGATATCTCCTCGTTGTCAACCCTTATGTAGCTGATGGAGCCGTAAGGCGCCCTCATATTGAAGAAACCTCCGTTGACTGCTGCCACTGCCCCGTATTTCTCAGCGAGCACGGTAGTTCCGGCAAGAGTCGCTTCGTCCGAAGCCACGATGTCAATATGGCGGCCGGGTGCGACCTCAAGGACACACACATACTGGTTCGAGTTGAAAAGGTCGCCTGTGAAAGCGCACTCCTTCAGGATTATCCCGTCGCTTACCTGAGTTGTCTTCCAGGCGCCGGAGACGAAGGCGAGAGAGTCGTTCTGAGCGAATGAATTGGCTGCAAGGAGCAGTGCGGCCGCTGCCGTGAGGAGTCTTGTGAGTTTCATAATTTGGATTCAGTTTGGGCAAAGTTAGCAAATTATTGAATATCTTTGCAGTCCTTATGAAAGAGAGTGAGAAGATAATCAGGGAGGTTACCTCCGGCGAATACGAGCACGGATTCGTCACGGCAGTCGACCAGGATTTCATCCCGAAAGGGCTCAGCGAGGAGATCATCCGCCTCATCTCAGCGAAGAAGGAGGAGCCTGAATGGCTTCTCGAATTCAGGCTGAAGGCGTTCCGCCAGTGGCAGAAGATGAAGGCCCCCACCTGGGGTCATATCGATATGCCGGAGATCGACTGGCAGGACATCATCTACTACGCGGCACCGAAAAAACGCTCGGAAGCCCCGCGTGAGATCGACCCCGAGGTGGAGAAGACCTTCGACAAGCTGGGCATACCCCTCAAGGAGCGCGGAGTCCTCTCCGGGACGGCGGTGGACGCAGTCTTCGACAGCGTTTCGGTGAAGACCACCTTCAGCGAGACTCTCGCCGAGAAGGGCATAATCTTCTGCTCATTCTCCGAAGCCGCAAAGAACTACCCGCAGCTGGTGCGCAAGTACCTGGCGAGCGTGGTCCCGGCAGGCGACAACTTCTACAGCGCCCTCAACAGCGCTGTCTTCAGCGACGGCAGCTTCTGCTACATCCCCAAGGGTGTCCGCTGCCCGATGGAGCTCTCCAGCTATTTCCGCATCAACGCACGCGGCACAGGCCAGTTCGAGCGCACTCTCATCGTGGCAGACGAAGGCTCGTACCTCAGCTATCTCGAGGGCTGCACGGCTCCGCAGCGCGATGAGGCGCAGATGCACGCTGCCGTGGTGGAGATTGTGGTGGAGAAGGACGCCGAGGTGAAGTACTCCACAGTGCAGAACTGGTATCCGGGCGACGCACAGGGGCGCGGCGGCATATACAACCTCGTCACAAAGCGCGGAATCTGCAAGGGTGAGAACAGCCGTCTCTTCTGGACACAGGTGGAGACAGGCAGCGCCATCACCTGGAAATATCCGAGCACCATACTCAAGGGCGACCGCTCCGTATCGGAATTCTACAGCGTGGCCGTCACCAACAACTTCCAGCAGGCTGACACCGGCACCAAGATGATCCACATCGGGCGCGACACCGTCAGCCGCATCGTGAGCAAGGGCATCTCGGCCGGCCACAGCCAGAACTCTTATAGAGGTATGGTAAAAGTGCTCCCGGGAGCCGAAGGCGCACGCAATCATTCCCAGTGCGACTCACTGCTGCTGGGCGACAAGTGCGGGGCTCACACATTCCCTGTCATAGAGACAGCCAACAGGAGCGCATCTGTGGAGCACGAGGCCACCACCTCCAAGATCAGCGAGGAGCAGCTCTTCTACTGCCGCCAGAGAGGCATCACGGAAGAGGACGCCATCGGTCTGATCGTCGGCGGCTATGCACGCGAAGTGCTCAACAAGCTCCCTATGGAATTCGCCGTCGAGGCGCAGAAACTTCTACAGGTATCACTTGAAGGCAGCGTAGGATAATGAACTGGATCGACCTTATATCTGCACTCCTCGGCCTGACCTGCGTATTCCTCGCAGGCCGCGGGTCGAAATACAACTTCTGGGTGGGCTATCTCTACACGGCCGCACTCTTTTTCCTCTTCCTTGAAAGGAATCTGCTGGCATCCCTGATGCTTCAGCCGATATCCCTCGGCATCAACATCCTGGGCCACTACCGCTGGACCCATCCGAAAGATGGCGAACAGAGTTCCGAGAAGAAAGGGGAACTGAAGGTCTCGATGCTCACCTGGTCTGAAAGGGGTCTGGCGCTCGCATCCCTGGTTGTGGCCGCCGGAGTCTGGGGATGGCTCATCAACCGGCTCTTCCCTGCAGACCCGGTCCCTTATCTCGACTGCTGCGTAACGGTCCTTATCCTCATAGCACAGCTGCTCAGCGCCCTCAAGAAGTGGGACTGCTGGATTGTCTGGCTTGTGGTCAACTGCACCCAGCTGGCCCTCCATCTCAGCGTGGGCAACTGGTTCATGGCTGCGGTCAGCGTGCTGTACCTTGTGAACGGCATCATATCACTCATTAACTGGAACAAACTCTACAGGAGGAAAGCCTGATGGACATACTGCTCAAAATAGAAAACCTTCACGCTTCAGTCGGAGACAAGGAGATTCTCAAAGGCATCGACCTTGAGATCCGTCCCGGTGAAGTCCACGCCATAATGGGTCCCAACGGCTCGGGCAAAAGCACCCTCTCAGCCGTTCTCGCCGGACGCGACACCTTCACGGTGACCGAAGGCTCCGTCACTTTCGCGGGACGCGACCTGCTGGCGATGAGTCCTGAGGAACGCTCCTGGGCAGGACTCTTCCTCGGTTTCCAGTACCCGATCGAGATTCCGGGAGTGAGCAATGTCAACTTCATGAAGGCCGCTGTCAACGAGCACCGCAGGCAGAAGGGGCTCGAGCCCCTCTCGGCAGGCGCCTTCCTCAAGGAGATGCGCCAGAAGATGGCCTATGTGGAGATGGACAGCAGCTTCTCCAGCCGTGGAGTCAATGTCGGCTTCTCCGGCGGAGAGAAGAAGCGCAACGAAATCTTCCAGATGGCGATGCTCGACCCTCTTCTCGCCATCCTCGACGAGACCGACTCCGGACTCGACGTGGACGCCCTCCGCATCGTGGCCACAGGTGTCAACAAGATGAAGACTCCTGAAAACGCCTTCATTGTGATCACCCATTACCAGAGACTTCTGGACTATATCGTCCCTGACGTCATACACGTGCTCTACAAGGGCCGCATCATCAAGACTGCAGGCAAGGAGCTCGCACTCGAAATCGAAAGGAAAGGTTACGACTGGATCATCAATGAGCAGGCCTGAGTTCATATACGCACCGGCCCTCCCGGACGATTTCCGCTGCAGGGTGCCGCTCAGGGAGACGCGGCAGCTCTATGTCGTCAACGGCACAGTGCAGGGCGCCGGAGCCCCGCTATCCATCCGTATGGAGAAGGGGCAGGCTATGGACAAGATGCTGCAGATCATCGCCATCCGCAACGACGAAGGTCCGGCGGAGCTCTCCTTCGGAGAAAGCTTCCATTTTGCGGAAGGCTCGGCCGGCAGGATACTCCATTGCAGCCATACCTTCGCCCCGACTGAGTTCGTCACCTCCGAGAAAGTGGACATCACGCTTGAAAGAGGCGCCTCGGTGGAGTTCACGGTGATGCAGCACGAACACAGCCGTGCCTCGCACGAAACCCTCTTCAACATCAGCCTCAGCGAAGGAGCGAGTCTCAACCTTGTGGTCATAACACTCAACGGCGGCAAGGTCGTGAACCGAATCAACTCCGCCCTGAACGGAAAGCACGCAGACTGCAGGCTTTCTGGCCTCTATCTGACAGGCGGCAGCCAGAAGGCGGACACCTCAGTGGAACTCACCCACAGCGTGCCGGACTGCTCCAGCAACCAGCTCTTCAAGGGAATCCTGGACCAGGAGGGAAGAACAAGTTTCTACGGCCTCATCAGGGTTGTGCCCGACGCACAGAGGACCGAGGCCTACCAGGCCAACCACAACCTGCTGCTCTCCGACAGCGCCAGGGCCATAACCCAGCCGCAGCTCGAGATCTATGCTGACGACGTGAAATGCAGCCACGGCGCAACTGTCGGCAAACTTCGCGAAGACGAACTCTTCTATATGCGCACCAGGGGCATCCCCGACTCCGAAGCACGCATCCTCCAGCAGATGGCCTTCGCCTACGAAGTCCTCGAACGCATCTACAGCCCCGAACTCCGCGACAGGCTGCTCTCACTCGTCGAGAGGCGTCTGCGGGGAACTCTGTAGTATTCCCCCGTTTTGACTTTGAAATGCCATTTCGGGGGAATCCGAGGCTATTTCTCCCCCGATGTCCTATCTTGTTTCGGCTCATTCATAGCACTACCCTATTCCGTTACAATCTCCCACCGCCCATCACGTTTGCTACCGACTCGTTTAAGTACACCTTTTCCTTGAAGTGCAACAGTCAGCGACTTGACAGTACGTTCCGACTTTCCAATCTCGGCGGCTATTTCTTTCTGGGTTGCAGTCGGTTTCATTTGCACTACGCGAAGGACTGCAATTTCTTCCAAAGTGCAGAATTTGCACTTTGAACTGTCTCGTTTGCACTTTGAACAGCGTCATTATCGTTTCAAACTGATGTTTGAGATTTCCCTCCATTTCGAAATCGTCCAGTTTGTCCCTGAACTGCGTTCCTCACACGGAATTGCCAACAAAACTTATGCACTTGGCCGTCATCACGGGAAGGAATCTCTGAGGCGCCTTGCCGAACAAAAGCAATGCGGCCAGCGCCTTGTTCTGTGGCGCGCGTTCGTCATTCTTGAAATGCATCATCTCCAAACACGTCAAAGCTCAAGAAAATTCCAACTTTTGGCGACGTTTGCAAAACAAGAGGGCGAAAAACATCAATTGTAAAATGTTTTCGCCCCGTTTAATGTTCACTCTATTTGAACAAATTATTGAGTACCGTAACGCTCTGCACTGAATCCGCATTTTTCCCCGGCTTCAAACCAATGGTTGTGACCAATGCAGTTTGCACGCCTTTCTTCGGGGTATTTTCTGCAATATAGTTCTGTAGTCTAGTGGCGATTTTTCCTGCTTCCTGCTGAGTCAGCTGGAAAGTGTCTGAAGAATACTTCAACTCGCAAATAGTAATAATACCGTCAGCTCTGTCTATTATCAAATCTATCTGGCATTTTGGAGTAGATGCCTCGCTCCTCCAGGAATAATAATCAGTTTTAATGCGGTCAATCCCTATTGAACGGAGAATCTGAGGAACGTGGTCCATACAGACACGCACGAAAGCAAGTCCATACCAGGTATTCTGTGCCGGAGTATTCAACATATGAGCCCAATATTCCGAATCTTTGACTTTCTTTGCTCCGTGGTCAAGATAGAAATGAGTATAATAATCGACAAGTTGATAATAGCCGCCATTTG
>JAZRVT010000020.1:0-18581 GCA_045599325.1 Bacteroidales bacterium
AAAGTGGTGAGGGCGATGTCATTGCTTGAGGCTCTTGTTGAAGCCGGTTGCCCGCTTACCTTCAAGGGAGGCAGCTCGCTGATGCTTATTCTGAAAGACTCACTCCACAGACTCTCAATAGACGTGGATGTCATTTGTCCTCCGGGAACGGATATCGAGGTATATCTCAAGTCTCTGCAGGACCATGGATTTTTGAAAGCAGAGACAATTGCAAAGGAGCATCCCGGCAAGGATATCCCGGTTAGCCATTCAAAGGTCTTCTATCTTGTTAAGTACACCGACAAATCCGAACCAGAGGGGTATATCAGATTGGACCGTCAAAATCGATTGAGTAATTGCCCCCAAGAGAAATCTCTGGTGCGACGAGTTTAGGTACATCCGCATAACACATGCCCTGATTACGCCCGAACTGGAACCATTTGTCATTATCAAACCTGCGATAATCTAAGATATGTATATGGCAAATTCTAACAACCGTACCTGGCTCGCCTTTACCAATAGAAAAAGGTGTAGACATGCTGACGCTATCCAAAGCCTCGGCTTCATCAGTTGGAGAATGGGACGGGCACGCCTCGCTATCGGGGATGTTGTGTATCTGTTTATGTCCGATGAGCGCAGGATCCGCTTCAAGATGGTAGTAACTGCTGAGAATGTCGAACGGGAAGATTATGCATTCTGGGTGGAGAAAGCTCCTTCAGACAAGACATATAGGCTTGAACTGCTTGAAGAGTATGACGGAGTTCTTCTTTCCGAGCAGGAAATGTTCAAGCATGGTTTCAAGGGCGGAAAATCGTTGGAGATTCCAAATTGCAATAACAAACAGCTGCTTGATTACATCAAGACTGTCTTTTAAGTTGTTATTTATTAAGTATATTTGTATCGTTATGAGCACGTTGATACAACGCACTGACCAAGAAATTCTGATGGGCTTTGTGGCATCTTGTATTGAAGATGTCGCAGATAAACTTGGTGTGAATTATGTGGAGGTTTACGAACGGATGAAGGCAATCGGGATGATTGAGAAATATATCATTCCGCATTATGATGTGCTGCATACGGAGAGCCGCGCAAGCGTGACTGCCGGGATGATTGACACTTTAAAACGCTGGGAGGGACAGAGATGATACTTTATCATGGAGCGACCATGCGGGTGGAGCATCCGCTGTGTGATGTCGGCAGAGCGGATCTGGATTTCGGCAAGGGATTCTATTTGACGGATTTGCAGGAACAGGCAGAGGAGTGGGCAGCCCGTCAGGCAGATTCCCGCAAAGAGCCGGGAGTTTTGAATGTCTATGAGTTTGACAAGGAGACGGCCATTAAGGAGTTTCGCTATCTTCTTTTCCCGGCTTACGACAGGGACTGGCTCCATTTTATCATCAACAGCAGGAATGGACAGAAGCCCTGGGCTGATTATGACATTATTGAGGGCGGAATAGCAAATGACCGTGTCATCGATACTGTCAATTTGTTTTCGCTGGGCTTGATGGATGAGGAGACTGCTCTTTCCCGTCTTTCGGAACATCAGCCAAACAACCAGATCTATATTCTTAATCAGGAAGTCATTGAGAAGTATCTTTCTTTCAAGGAGGTGATTGCATTATGAGCGCAGAAGAGCACAGACAAGTACGCAATATCATCCGCTGGAACCGGATAGGTTGTATCGTGGTTAAAATGTCCGAGCGCTTCCACATATCATTGACGGATGCGCTGGATATCTTCTATAAGAGCAATACCTGCCGTCGTTTCCACGACGAGAAGACCGGCCTCTATCTTTACGGAGACAATTACATCGTGGAAGAATTGGTCCGAGAGTACCAGAATTAGTTGTGGCAAATCTCGGGCTAACTCGCCAAAATGTCGCCAAAAATCGAGACGCAAAAAAGAGCCAACCATTGAAAATCAAATAGTTAGCTCTTAATTCCGTGCCCGGGGCGGGACCTGACAAGTGCAGCGCGGAAAGCCCCGGAGCGGGGAAGAAAAAGGAAGGCCATCAAGCCTTCCCTTTTGAGTGCCCCGGGCGGGACCTGACAAGTGCAGCGCGGAAAGCCCCGGAGCGGGGAAGAAAAAGGGAAGGCCATCAAGCCTTCCCTTTTGAGTGCCCGGGACGGGAATCGAACCCGTACGGTCATTGCTGACCACGGGATTTTAAGTCCCGCGTGTCTACCTATTCCACCACCTGGGCTTTGAAAAGACTGCCCGTCGGCGGGACGGGCAGTTCTTCAATTATTCGTTTGCCTGCCGGCAATTACTTTGCAAAATACTTGTTGTTGAGAACGACCTTGCGGAGCTCGTTAGCGTTGGTCTCAGCAATACCGAGGTCCTGAGCCTTCTTGAGGTATTCGGCTGCATTCTCTGAATCACCCTTCTGGAGGTAGCAGCAAGCGATGTTGTTTGCAACCTCAGCAGTGTCACCTGCCTTCTTGTAGAAGTTGATAGCATCATCGTAAGCGCCCTTTGCGTATGCCTTCTCAGCAGCGATCTTGTTGAGGTTTGCATCGTCCGGGTAGAGCTCGACAGCCTTTGCGAGAACGTTTGCATCAAACTCATCCTGGAGCATATTGACATACTCGTCAGCGGTGAGGATAGAAGGGTCAACATTGTAGATAGCCTTTGCATCAGCGTTGTTGAACTCCTTGAACTTGTAGGTTACGATGCAGTCAGCGAAACGGCTGCGTGGGTATGTTGCGTCGAAGATTGCCTTGTATGGCTTGCCGCCTGCGATCTTCTTGATAGCTGCCTCTCTCTTGTCGAGGTCAGCATTGGCTGCGATTGCATCCTGGATGGCCGCACGGTTCTCAGCGACTACAGGCTCGTCAGTTGTAGCGACATATTCTTCAATGAGATCCCAGTACTCACCGTTACCCTTGGTTGTGAATACGCTTTCAGGGAATTTGTACTTGTCAGTGATGATCTTCTTGACGGTCTTTGCACGGTTTGCAGAGAGGTTGTTGTTGTAAGCGACAGTCGCTTCTGGAGAAGCCCAGCCTTCGATAGCCACGCTCTCAACATCGAAGTGAGCCTGATCGAGAGTATTGAGGATTGCGAGAGCCTCTTCGTTCTCCAGGTATGAATCGACCTTCTTGGTTACATTCACCGGATAATAGAGGCGGGTCTTGATGACGCGCTGGTCTGAGAAGTTCTTTGCACCGTCTACAGGAGTATCGGCGAGGACAGGGTCAACTACGAGGGCCTTGTTGAGATAAGGGATGTCGCAGATATATTCCTCACCCGGAGCATTCTTGATGCAGTTCGGCTTGTAGGTGGCCTTCTGTGTGGTCATATAGAAAGCGGCGCCATTGTCCATCCAAGGCTCATAGGCAATCTGTGAGCAGTTGGAAACGCGGAGGGTTTCGCCTTCCTTCATTGTATAGAACTTGACATTGTTCGGATCGCATACGCCGTAGCACTGCTTCTGAATCCATTCACTGTTGACCTTCTTGGAGCTGCCGTTGATAACGATGACCTCGAGGACTTTCTTGTTGTCGCCGTTCTTGACAACCGGAGTGATGATGAGAGATGAGCACTCGTCTACAGCATCAGCTGCAACAGCTACATCGTAGCAAGTGACAAGAGCTGTGAAATCTGCGTTCGGAGCAAGGTCCTTGACTGTGACGACGGCCTTGTCAGAAGCGAACTTGAAATCGTCTGCAGCGAATGCAGAGAATGTTGCGACGAGCGTAAGTGCTGCGATAGCAAACAGTTTGACTTTTTTCATTGGTACGTTTTATTTAGTATTATTTTACAATTCGCCTAATTAGCAACCCCAAAGTTATGAATCTTTTTCTCAATTACCAACTTTTGAGTTATATTTGCATAAGAAAACCTATAAAATCATGCTGAAAAAACTCAGAATCATCATCGCCGCAATCTTCTTCGCAGGCCTGACTCTGCTTATGCTCGACATCAGCGGGGCTCTCCACACCTGGCTGGGTTGGATGGCGAAAATTCAGTTCATACCGGCAGTCCTGGCGCTCAATGCCGCCGTGATAGCCGGCCTTGTCATCCTGACCCTGCTCTTCGGCAGGGCCTACTGCTCATTCATCTGCCCGCTCGGCATCACTCAGGACATCATCAACTGGTTCAGTTCAAAGAGGAAAGGCAAGAAGGCGCGCTTCTCCTACAAGAAACCTGTCAAGGTTGTCTGCAGATATGTCTTCCTGGCGGCTTTCATAGTCCTCATCGTCCTCGGATTCACCTCCATCGCGATGATAATCGAGCCATACAGCACCTTCGGACGCACCGTGACCAACCTCCTCGGTCCTCTCTACGGATGGTGCAACAACCTGCTCGCCGCAATCACCTCTCACTTCGACAGCTACGCTTTCTACAGCGTTGACGTATTCATCAAGAGCCTCCCTACCTTCATTGTGGCGGCAGCCGTATTCGTCATAATATTCATAATGGCCTGGAAAGGCGGACGCGAATGGTGCAACACCGTCTGTCCTGTCGGCACATTCCTCGGCCTCATCTCCAGGATATCCCTCTTCAAGCCTGTCATCGACACTGACAAATGCATCAACTGCGGTGTCTGCGGCAAGAAATGCAAGGCATCCTGCATAGACACCGCCAACCACGCTGTTGACTACAGCCGCTGCGTTGTCTGCATGGACTGCATCAACAACTGCAGCCAGGGCGCTATCCGTTACACTGTCCGCCGCAGGAAGAATGAAGAAAGCGCACCTGCTGTCGACACAGCAAAGCGCAGCTCGCTTGCAATCGTTGCGATGGCGGCTTCCGCAGCAACACTGAAAGCCGCCGAGGAGCACGTTGACGGCGGATTCGCAATACTCGAGGACAAGAAAATCCCTGCCCGCGAGGTCAGCCCGAAGCCGGCCGGCAGCCAGAGCGTGAAGAACTTCACCTCAAAGTGCACGGCGTGCCAGCTTTGCGTCGCCGAATGCCCTAACCACGTTCTCAGGCCTTCGACAAAGCTTGAGACCTTCATGCAGCCGGAGATGTCCTACGAGCGCGGCTACTGCCGTCCGGAGTGCACCCGCTGCAGCGAAGTCTGCCCTGCCGGTGCGATAAGGAAAATCACCCGCGAGGAGAAGTCCTCCATCCAGATAGGCCACGCCGTATGGATCCCGGACAACTGCGTCGTCAACACTGACGGGGTGGAATGCGGCAACTGCGCCCGCCACTGCCCTGTGGGGGCCATCAGGATGATGCCTCTCTTCCCGGGCCAGGACCACAGCCTGAAGATCCCTTCCATCAACACCGAGCGCTGCATCGGCTGCGGCGCCTGCGAGAACCTCTGCCCTGTGCGCCCGCTGAGCGCAATATATGTTGAAGGTCACAAAGTCCACAAAGAAAACTAGAAATGAAAAAGATACTCGATAAAAATATGGACCGCCGCAGCTTCCTGAAAGCTGCCGGCATCGGTGCTGCCGCTGTCACTGCTGCAGCCTGCGCACCGGACAAGGTGGTGTCTTCCGCAGCGAAGGAGAAGGAGTCCGGCGAAATGACTTACCGCAAGAACAGCAAGGGTGAGGACGTGTCAATCCTCGGTTACGGCTGCATGCGCTGGCCGACCATAAAGGACAGCGACGGAGACGGCCAGGAGGATTTCGACCAGGAGTCCATCAATGAGATGGTGGACTACGCCATCGCCCACGGAGTGACCTACTTCGACACCGCTCCAGTCTACAGCCGCGGCCTCTCGCAGAAACTCACCGGCAATGCCCTCAAGCGCCATCCGCGCGAATCCTTCACCATCGCCACCAAACTCTCCAACCAGAGGGGCGAGCCTACCTTCGAGAACGGAGTTGCGATGTACCACAAGTCATTCGAGGACCTTCAGGTCGACTACGTGGACTACTATCTCCTCCATTCGATCGGCGGCGGAAAAGTGCCTATGGAGACCCTGAAGAAACGTTTCTTCGACAACGGACTGCTCGATTTCCTTGTCAAGGAGCGCGAAGAGGGAAGAATCCGCAACCTCGGCTTCTCATTCCACGGCAGTCAGGAAGTGTTCGACTATATGATGAAGCTTCACGACAAGGGCGAATACCACTGGGACTTCGTCCAGATCCAGATGAACTACATTGACTGGAAACACGGCGCCCTCCACGAGGAGCCGAACTCGGAATATCTTTATAACGAACTCTACAAGAGGAGCATACCGGTAGTAATTATGGAGCCTCTTCTCGGCGGTCAGCTTGCAACTCTCAACGACAAGGCAAGCCGCCAGCTGAGGGCCATCACCCCTAACGACAGCATCGCTTCCTGGGCGTTCCGCTTCTGCGGCACCCACCCTGGCGTGATGACGGTGCTCAGCGGTATGACATACCTTGAGCACGTCAAGGACAATGTCAAGACATACTCCCCTCTCGTACCGCTGACAGAAGATGAACTGAACCTTCTGGAAGATGTGGCAAAGATATTCGTGGACTTCCCTCTCGTGCCTTGCACAGCCTGCAACTACTGTATGCCGTGCCCTTACGGACTGGACATCCCGGGAGTCTTCGCCCACTACAACAAGTGCATCAACGAAGGCTACGTCAGCGAAGATGAGGCCGGAACGAAAGAGTACCGCAAGGCCCGCCGCGCATTCCTCGTGTCTCTCGACCGCAACGTCGAGAAACTGCGCCAGGCCAACCACTGCATCGGCTGCCGCAAGTGTATGGAGGCCTGCCCTCAGAAGATCAACATCCCGCACACTATGCGGCGCATCGACTCCTACACTGAGAAACTGAGAAGGAGCGAATAACTCCCGCGCTCTCTGAAAAAAGACCCTGCTCCTCCGAGCGGGGTCTTTTTACTATTTCATATTGAACTGTTCCTTCAGCCACTTCAGGGCCTCCTCAGTCTGCCAAGGGTAGAGCCAGTGGCCGGTGTCGCGTGCGACACGGAGGGTCTTCGGGGCAGTGATCACATTATATGCCGAGAAGGTTGATGAAGGGCAGCAGACTATGTCATTGAATCCCCAGGCGTAGAACCCCGGGACCTTGATGAAACGTGCGAAGTTCACAGTGTCGTAGTACTTGGAAGTCAGAATCTTCGCCTCCATATTACTGTCAGGATAGCGGAAGAGGTGAGGCCAGCCGCCGCTCCTGCCGCAATAGTATCCGGTCACGTCGCAGAATGCCGGGAAATAGGCGAAGAGCGCTGAGATCCTAGGATCGAGGGCCGCAGTCACGATTGAGAGCATTCCGCCCTGGCTGCCGCCGTAGGTTGCGATCCTTGAAGCATCGACATCCGCACGGCTGCAGAGATAGTCCACTGCGCGGACGCAGCCGAGGTAGACACGTCTGTAATAGTATTTGTCGCGGTTCTCAAGGCCTTTGCCCACATAGCCGCTCAGGCCGTCGTGCTCCAGCTGGCGGTAGATTTCCGCATCCTGGTCCACAGGGATGCCGTGGACACCGATCTCGAGCACAACGAAACCCTGATATGCCAGGTCGTTAGGGCCGCTGAACTTCCTTACGGCAGCACCCGGAAGGCGGAGTATGGCGGGTTTCGGCCCTTCGGTCTTCGGCACGCTGAGGACACCGTAGACATAGGTGCCGGGACGGTAGGACTGGATGCGGACATAGTAGACGTCAACGCGGTCGTCGCTCTCCTCTTCGCACCAGCGCTCGCGGACAAGCATCGGCACTTTGGCGGCCTCTGCCTTGGATTTCTCCCAATACTCCTCGAAATCGTCAGGAAGAGTGGTGGTCGGCTTTATGTTGAAAGGCTCGAAGGCGAGGTTGGTCCTCGATGAATATTTCCTCCCTTCATAGACCGTCGACACATTCACGGTCGTGAAACCCGGTTCCTTGCGGCCGGGCACTTTGATTGTGGCGCGCCCGTTCTTGTCCGTGGTGACCTTCCCGCTCTTGACGGGGTCCAGCTTCTCGGGGCCGTAGCTGTATTCTATCTCGATGCCAGGCATCACTGCATTCTCCTTGATGGCATAAAGAGTCATTGTGGCGCTCTTCCCGCAGTCATAGGTCCAGTCAGCGTGGTCAGGCTCCGCGATGACTGTCACATACTGGTTTGAGGCCTGAGCAAAGGCGGCGGCTGTGCCCAGCACCAGCGCCGCAGCGATAAGGAAAAATCTGAATCGTTTCATAGCAATGCTAAGTTACGAATTTCATTCGCAAAAACCGACGGAAATCACTACATTTGAAGAGCATTTCCAATCAAAACCCGCTATTATGAAAAAAAACATCCTGCCGATAGCCGCTCTGTGCTTCCTGCTCATCGCGGCCACTGCCGCTGCACAGACCAGGGCGGCCGGTGACGAAGGGCCGAAGCCGCCTCAGAACAAGGTCTTCATCGCCTATGTTTTCTCGCGCTTCGAGTCAATCCCCGATCCGTCCTGCCTCACCCACATCAACTACGCCTTCGGTCACGTCAACGACACCTTCGACGGAGTGCGCATCGACAACCCGGACAAACTGAAGAAGATTGCGAAACTGAAAAGGAAGTATCCGCATCTGAAAGTGCTTCTCTCCATCGGAGGCTGGGGCAGCGGGCGTTTCAGCGAGATGAGCGCAGACCCTGAGCTGAGGCTCGCCTTTGCAGAGGACTGCCGCAAGGTGGTCCGCCGCTACAGGCTGGACGGCATCGACATCGACTGGGAGTACCCCGGAACCGGCATTGCAGGCATCTCCTTCTCAGAGAACGACACCGAAAACTACACCCTGCTGATGCGCGACATCCGCGCCGCAATAGGCCCTGACAAAATCCTCTCGCAGGCGACAGTCGCGGAGGCTCGCTTCATCGACTTCAAGGCTGTTGACCAGTATGTCGACTACACCAGCGCAATGACCTACGACCTCGGCAACCCCCCTTACTTCAATTCAGCGCTCTACCGTTCTGAAAGGGTCGACCCTGTATCTATGTCAGTGGACGAGGGCATCCGCGCCCACCTCGAAGCCGGCATCCCTCCTGAGAAACTCGTTATGGGCCTCGCATTCTACGGCCACGGCACAAAGGCCTTCCCGCGCCGCAACGACCCTACCAAGGTCTATATGCTTGACGGCTACACCTACTGCTGGGATGAGGTGGCCAAGAACCCTTATATGATTGATTCCAAGACAGGAGAGTTCTCATACGGCTATGAGAACGAAAAGTCCCTGCGCATCAAGGCTCAGTATATCAACGAAATGGGTCTCCTTGGAGCGATGTACTGGCAATACGACGCCGACAGCCCTGACGGCGACCTCCGCAAGGCAGTGGCAGAGGCCCTTGAATGACAGACCGGAAGAATATGAAACGACTGCTCGCCGCTGCGGCTTTCCCCGCTGCAGCGCAGAGGATCACTGACAGCGGATACCGCACCATCGGCCACACCACCGACGTTCCGATGGAGTGGGCCGCCCTCTGATTCTTCATCAAACTATAAGTTCCTGATTTCTCCGTCACTGGAGATTGTGAAACTGCGGTCAGGCATATCCTCCTCTGTCAGGGAGCGGATGCGCCCGGCCGCCTGATTTGTGACATCAAGGCGCGGTCCCTGGCCGTAGTGCTGGATGAACGAGTGGATTCTGCCAGAAAGGAACCTGCCCGTGGCATCCAGCCGGACTGTGACAAGCGGAGCATAGCCGTTTATGCCTTTGAGGCTTATTCCGTACGGGGTGCAGAAATTGCCGAGGCTGTAGGCGATGAAGCGGTTCTTGTAGACCTCGACTGCTCTGGGCACGTGAGGGCCGTGGCCGAAGACCACATCGGCTCCGAGGTCGATGCAGCGGTGCGCCAGTTCGCGCAGCGAGCCGCGGTCCTCCCCCATGAACATCTCCTTGCCGTAAGGGACGTGAGAACCCTGGACTCCGCCCTCCGCGCCGCCGTGGAAAGATACTACAACGATATCGCACTTCGTGCGGAGTTCTCTGATTAGGGAATCCACCAGGCAGGAGTCGGTGTGCATCAGGGTGTAGCCGTTATGGCCGAACGCGCAGACGCCTATCTTTCTGCCGCGCACTTCGCGGATCCAGTATCTGGCATCCGGGACACCGGCAAACCCCAGTCCGGCCTCCTCCAGAGTGCGCATCGTCGCCGAGATACCGTCATCGCCGAAGTCGTGGATATGGTTGTTGGCGATGCCCACGAAGTCGAAGCCGGCCTCCTTTATCACAGAAGCGTGCTCCGGAGGCATCCGGAAGGCATATCGGCCGCCCGCAGCCAGATTCTTGGCGCAGACGCCGCCCTCGCAGAGAGGTCCCTCGAGATTGCCCATCGCCAGGTCAGCGCCCTGCAGAAGGGAATCAGCATCACTGAAGAGCATCTTCCCGCCATTCTCCGGAAGTCTGTTCTCAGGGAATGTAGTGCCTGTCAGGATATCCCCCACCATCGCCAGCGTGTAGATGCCGGCGGGTCTGAGGGGCTGCGGATGGCGCCTGCCGGGCCACCCTTTGGATGTCTGGGCCAGGAGACCTGTGCAGACAACGGCCGCCACAGCAAGCAGCAGGGCCTTTTTCATCATATCAGCTTCCTGATGTCGTCGAGAATGTAGTCCGGCATCGCAGTGGCGAGCTGCCTTGCGGACTGGTTGCCGTAGGAGACTGCGCAGGTATGGCAGCCGGCCGCCTTGCCCATCTCGATGTCATAGGTGGCGTCGCCGATCACCAGCGTCTCCTCCGGCTTCGCCCCGAGCTTGCCGAGAATAACATAGACAAGGTCCGGAGCCGGTTTCGGACGGGCAACCGTCTCCACTCCGAAGATGAAATCCTCGCTGATGTAGCTGGTCACGCCGAGCACGCTGCAGAGTTCGCGCAGCGAGTTTGTGCTGCGAGAGGAGGCTATCGCCATCGGCACCTTGCGCTCGGAGAGTGTCTTCAGCACCTCCTCCACCCCGGGGAACAGCCGGGTCAGCGGAATCGCGATCCCGTTGAAGAGCTCGCGGTAGATTTCGACTGCCTTGTCAGCCTCTTCGTCAGACATTCCTGCCGCAATTGTGAAATTCTGCTTGAGCGGGAGTCCTATCGTACCCTTGATCTTCTCCTCGTCTACGCGCGGGAGCCCCATTTTGTCCATTGTTGCCTGGAATGTGCCAATGATGCCGCGGTTGGTGTCGGCCAGAGTGCCGTCAAAATCGAATATTATGCTTGCCATATGCGAAGTCTGCCTTTAAAGCAGCGAAGTTACGAAAAAAGAGGCAGCAAATTGCTATCTTTGCAAACCAAGTCCTGATTATGAAGAGACTGACTGTTCTGTTCCTGACCCTGGCTGCAATTGCGGCTCTCACATCCTGCTCCGGAAGCGGCTCCGCCGGCGGCAGGCAGGTACCTGTTCCGGAATCCATTGCTGCCGCGTCCGCAGAGGAGGCTCCCGCTGAGGCCGGCTGTGTCTCCGTCAGAAGCGTCTCGGAGCAGTGGGTCCTGTATGAGGTGAACCCTGTCTACGCCACAAATATCCAGAACCTTGTCACAACAGTCATTTCCAACAGCGGCGCAGAACCCCTTGAACTCTCTGTGATCCAATGGCTCTGCTTCGAATGCAATCCCGGGGAGGGTGAGGAAATCATAGGTGCCACAGCACCGGCAACTGTGACTGTGGAGGCAGGCTGCGAAGCCGAGGTACAGCAGGTGGTCCGTATCGACGACTGTGACTATGTCTTCTGGTGGACTCCGGAAACCCCCGACACCTACACCATCCACACAATGGTCCTCAACTCTTGCCGGCAGACCGTCTGCGAAGCAGAGACCGAGGTCATCCTCCGCCAGCCGGCCCTCGTCAACTGCCGCTGGCCTGCCGCCCTGGAATAAGAAAAATCCTTTCATACATACGACAAATTCAATCTGCAATGGACATAAAAAGACTTCTTTGCGCAGCTGCGGTCCTGATCGCTTCGGTCACCTCCGCTTTTTCGCAGAATCCCCTCACCCTCCGCGCCTATATGGATGCCCCCGGTGACGGTTCATCTTCCGAATCCTATTCAAAAGTGCTCTGGTACAACGAGGAGACCGAGGAGTACTTCGAGTCCGAGACTCCATACAGCAAGCCGCACAAGATCTTCACATTCACCCAGCCGGACGGCATACCTTCCCGCTACTACACCACCGCCTTCCTGCCAGGCGGAGACGTGCTCTTTGTCTATGACTCACAGTTCGCGGCAACCGTCGACGGGCAGGCCTACACCGATGAGGAAGCTTTCGCACCATATTCCATCGCTCTGGACAACCGATACCGCAGGAATCCGATAATCGCCATTGCGAAAGAGGGCTACAGGCAGCAGGTCATCGAGTTCGGAGACCGCCTGAAACCGACAGGCTGGCTCCAGAACATCGGCCAGCACTGGTCATTCCGTCACAATGCCTTCTATTTCGCCGAATACACCCGCAAGAACCTTCGCACCTGCAACGGATGGAAGGTGAGCGGTGACTTCACTGACCCGGACAACTGGCAGGTGAGGGCAAGCAGGGCTATAACCTTCCCATACAACACCGGCACGAAGCATTTCCATATCGCACAGGAAGACCCGTACACAGGAGTGGTCTACTACAGCACCGGCGACAGAAACGCGGGCATCTATGCCGGCAAGGACGGCACGGACTTCGTCCAGCTGGACAAGAACGACAGGGCGAAGTGGCGTATGCTGAACGCGGTCTTCACCAAGGACTATGTCTGGTGGGCTTCTGACGACTGGACCGAGAACCACAGGTTCTGGCGCTGCAAGCGCGGCGAGGACGGTGTGATCGATCCCGAGACCCTCACCCTTCTCTACAAGTTCCCTTATTTCAAGATTGACAGCCGCGCCACCTACGGCAACATCTATTTCAGCAAATATGATGTGATTCTCTTCCTCGACAGATGGGACGGCGGAGGCAAGGAATACAACCTCCTGCCGGTCTATCTCTACGACATCAAGGCGGAGAAGATGATCAAGGTGATGGATATCGAAAGACGAGAGGGCCTCTCCCCTGATGCAATGTGGGGATTCCGCTGCCGCACTATGGAGATGTATCCTGACGGCTCCAGGGCTGTGGTTTCATTCGACTCCTTCCACCCGAACGAGCTCCCGTTCTGCCGCAACGCAGACGGCACCGGTCCGCGCAACCTGATCATCAAGCTTACAAAGGACCGCAAGGGCGAGTACCATCTCAAATTCAAGGCACTTTAACCATACCGGGCGGCGGAGCCGTACATACGAATCTCGTCCTCTCCGCTGATATGGCTCTGAGATATCTCAGGGCCATTTTTCGTTAATAGTGTGCCAAAAAGTGTGACAATTTTGGTCGGAATTCATCATTTATAGTTGCTCGACTGCGAGCAACTATCGGTGAAGGATAATTCTCTATTCCGAGCTGAAATGCAGATTCGCAATTGCGGGTTAGGTTGGAAAGAATGTGCGCTCTATTTTTCACTTCAGACATTATGGACATATTCGCTAATATAGTCCATTGCCTCATCATGGTTAAATCCGTGTTCCATTAGAATTTGAATTGCCAAATCTAAACCTTGATTAGAGAAAGCAGTTAAGACGTCACCCAGCAAGGCATTCTCATCATCATACTGATGGTTGTTGGTTAAAATGTTGATGTCAGACTTAATGGATGTCTCTGACTGATTAGTCTTAGTTTCTTGTTCTGGCGCTAAATGTGTTGAAGTAGTCAGAGGAAGATCTGTTTCTTTCGTAAAATCTTTTGCTGAAGAGAGTATTTTCTTTTCAAGAATGTGGCGTTCAGTCAAAATGTTTTCAGCTTGTCGTTTCGTAAAACCTTCTTCCATCAATTTTAATAGGTCTGAATGATAGTTAATACTTTTTCTCCATTCAATTTCTTTTTGTACCTCATTGATTGTATCGCTTACTTTGGCCTTCATCTTTGGCGCGGAACGCTTTGACCAGCGAACTATTGCCCTGATTAAATAATACAAAATGAATGTGAGCAGACCTCCTGCAAGACCGTGGACTAATGCATCTGCACCGCTATCATAGGATACTAAAGGAAAAATAAGCATAATATCGTTGTGTGATTATGTGTTGGGAGTTCTAAACTAAAAATTGGGGGGGAAGGATACTGTTGTAAATCAAAAGTATTTTAATGGTTTTTTTTAGAAGTCTTTCATATCTTCCCGAGTAAGCAGTAATCTTGTCTCCACAGATTTACATTGAAGTACTATAGGATAATTACCAATTGATATCAAAACGTTCAAAGTATGGCTGAATAACTATATCCCCTTTCTTATTAATAACTCCCCATTTTTCATTGGTTTCATAATGGACAAAGCCCCTATTGAAATCTCCAGCATTTTCACACATACAAGGAATAACCATTTGACCTTTGGTATTTATATATCCCCATTTCTCATTAATCTCAACACAGGCAAGACCTTCAGAGAAACTGCAAGCATCATCATACTTGCTAGGAATAACCATTTTGCCTTTGGCATTTATGTATCCCCATTTACCATTAACTCTAACACAGGCAAGACCTTCAGAGAAACTGTAAACATCATCAAATATGCAAGGGATAACTACTTGTCCTGTAGTATCCACAAATCCCCACTTGCCTGATGACAATGGAATTGGCAAATCAGGGACAATGCCGGCAAAAGGATCTACCATTACACCTGCAAGGCCTTCTGAAAAAGTATCAGCAGAATCATCATATATACAAGGAACAACCAGTTCGCCGTTAACATCAATTATCCCACATTTATCATTGGATTTAACTCGAGCATAACCTTTGCGAAAATAAAATTATCATATATGCAGGGAACAACCATATTCCCCAAGGTGTCTATAAAACCATATTTTCCATTGGAGCGAACACCAGCAAAACCATCTGAGAAAGGACTGACCCATTCATATACACAAGGGATAGTTAATTGTCCCTTAACATCTATGAAACCCCATTTATGATTTATATCAACACTAGCAAAACCATTTGAAAAGTGGAAAGTTTCATCATATATACAAGGAATAACCACTTGTCCTTTAGTGTCTATGTATCCATATTTTCGATCCATTACTATAGAAGCAAGGCCTTATGAGAATGGATTAACATATTCATATTGTTTACCAAACAAAAGAGAACCTTGTTCATTAGCAAAATAGCCCATTCCGCCAGCATTAACAGCAAAAATAACCTGGTCATCGGAATCCTTCGTCATTTTTGTGTTTGAAAGATTGCATCCCGTGATTAGAGTGCTAAATAATGCAACGCAAAGAAGAATCTTTAAATTTCCCATCATTCAAATAAAATAATGTTCCAAAATATTTTTCAATATTATGAATGGTTACATGTTTCTTTATTCGACTTTCCAGTTAATGTAGTTCTCGTATTTGTATCCGCCTCTTCTTTTCTCGTAGATTTGAGCAAAGTGGTCGTATTTGTCTCTGAAATAACCGTATGAATCTGAACCTACAAGATACACCGCATTGTCAACCCTTAGATCGACTAACGCCTGGGCGAAATCGTGGAATGACTCCGGAGTCTCGGACATAACAACCATTATTTCTCCGCCACGATCACAGATGGCCTTTCGGATAGACTTGTTCTTAGGTTCATTCTCGACCAGGGAGCCATTATCGACAAGCGGGTACTGGCGGAAGAAGTATCCACCCTTCTCTGTGGCCTCCTCGAATAGCGGCGAGTTGTCCGCGACGCCCACAGTGATTTTGTCATCAATAATCCCGACATATCCCTTTTTCGAAAGGCCCCATGCCATTGGCTGGCCGGCCAGGACAAATGCACCATTGATCTTTCCATTGTCTGCCCTGATATCGGCAGCCTGAGTTACCAGAACAATGCTTTTGTCATAGATATCCGGCGTCCCTATGGAGAGACTGGCTTTGGCATTATGAGGGATGTATATGTCCAATGGAATATCGTTAATTTTTTGCTTCAGATGCTCTGTATAAGCTTTAGAAGTGTCATCGGAATAATCACCCAGAAAAACAAGCGGCTCACGAACACTGTTATCTGACGAATCGATATTTTCAGGTTCGAATACGCCAGGAACATCAATTTCCTCTTTTGGAGAAATTACCTTCCATAGTATAACCCCCAGGGCTATACAACAGATTGCAGCAATCAAGATAATAAGCCACCTATTCTTTCCGGAAGTGGGCTTACCGCCTTCGGAATGTCCGATGACTCTTATCTCATCATCCTGTATTTCATCTATCCTCTTAATCATTGGCTTCTTTCATTAGTGATTCAATATATGCCTTCAACTTGGTCAGCACTTCGCGGGACGCCGTCAAATCGTGCCAGCTTCCCTTGCAGTCAGAAAGGACCAGCTGTTGTTTGGCAATATCTATCAGATAAATATAGTCGGTGTTGATAATCAGGCTGCGGCCAAGGCGAAGGAAATTCCCGCCATCATCTCCAAGCTGATCACCAATCAAATCTTCAATTTGTCCAAGTTGCAGGCACACCAGCCTGCACCGGCCATCCGCAGTGAAGACATTGGAATAATTGCCATCCGATGAGATATACATCAGACGGTCCTGTGGAACCCGCAGAAGTTCGGTTCCTTTGGATATTACAATGTGTTTCACGATATCAATTCAACCTGCCAATGGCAAATATAGACAAATAATCCCATCGAAAGAACAGAACTTTTGGCAACTGTATGAAATGACAAAATAATGTATGAACAGTGGGGTCGTGAGCCAAGACATACATCATTCTTCGAGCTCATACATTGGCGTCCAAAATACTTGGTAATCAGGCAAAAAAGGAGGAATTTCGCATTCAGAAAACGATATTAACAACAATAAAAAAACATTTTATGAAAACCATTTTCAAAGTCAGCATCGCCGTTGCCGCCTGGTCAGCAATCGGACTTATCGCCATCCCTCCCGTTGTCACAAGTTGTTCATCTGAAGAAGACAGAATCATCGAAAGAGCCACCGATGAGGGTTTGCTTCTAGGAGACGATCTTGTCGCCGTCAAGTCGTCCGACGGCAAAGTGTCAATCAAGAACACTGCCACCGGAAAGGTTACAATCAAGGACATAAAACTTGACTGGACGACGTCATCTCCTAACGACTCCCTATCGGTCTATTGTACTGAAGGGAAAAGAGGATATTACAACGCATATACAGGAGAAATTGCTGTCGAAGCGCAATATAGGAGAGCCTGGGTGTTTTCCGAAGGATTGGCTGCTGTCCAGAAGAATGGTATGATAGGATTCATTGACCACAAAGGCAATACAGTCGTTCCATTTCGGTATCCTTATCACGGGAATCCACTCAGCAGCTTCACATTTGATCACGGCCATTGTGTAGTCGCAGACACTACCGGAAAATGCGGTGTTATTGACAAAGCGGGCAACTGGGTCATTGAGCCAAAATACGACAACGTTAGTGCCTATGAAGAATATGTAATTGTGTCGAAAGCAGGCATCAGAATGCAAGTCGGTTATGATGGGACCGTAATGAATTCATTTGTCCTTGATGACATCTCAAGACTGACATATACCGTTAAAGAGCGTTTCGAGAACAAGGACGGAGAGCTCGAATACATTGACAAGGAAATAGACACCGGCTTATTCTCATATCGTGTCGGTGGAAGGTGCGGGCTGATGGACGCCAATTGCCATAGACTGACTGAGCCATTGTATAAATCTATCAGAGCCGTTGACATGAACATGTTCCGTGCAACGCTGATTGATTACTACTCCGAAGTCATCCTGGATGCCAAGGGCAATGTAATGAAGTAACTTCAAATGAGAAAAAGAATACTTACAATCCTTCTTGCGTATATCCCTGCTGGGTTTGTGGTGGCCAGCGTTCTGCTGGTCACCCTTCTCAAATGGATACCAGTCACGAACACGCCATTGATGCTGCTTCGTGGGATTCAAAACGTTAGCAACGAAGGGGTAACCGTCAAATACAAGTGGACTCCAATTGAGGAAGTCTCAGACGAAATGATAAAGGCCGCGATAGCATCAGAGGACCAGAAATTCCTCTTTCATAACGGATTCGATTTTGAAGAGATCGCCAAGATGAAAGAAGAACACATGTTTGACGGAAGCCCCATTCGTGGCTGCAGCACAATAAGCCAGCAGACAGCAAAGAACTGCTTCACCTTCTGCACGCACACTTGGATAAGAAAAGGAATCGAGGCCTATTATACCGTCCTGATAGAAAAGATTTGGGGCAAAAGAAGGATCATGGAGGTGTATTTGAACGTCGCAGAAATGGGCCCGGGAATATATGGAGCAGAAGCTGCTGCGAGGCAATATTATCACATTCACGCATCTGACCTCACCATGGCCGATGCCACTTCCCTAGCCTGCTGTTTACCGAATCCTCTTCATAGAAACCCCGGTTGGGTTAATCGCTATATGGAATCTAGAAGGGTGCAAATCGCTAAAATTGCGAACAACATCGAATTCTATTGTTGCCGTTAATAATGTGAAGAGAAGGGTGGGTATGATTTCTACCTGCCCCACCCGCTCTTTTTCTTTGAGCCGTCCCAGTTGGTAAGGTCGCTGTTGGAACCATCCCCGCCTGAGCCAGAGATGCCTCTACCGCTAGCTGCGAGTAGCAAACCTGCAACAATTTCTTTAGTGACAATCATCTCGTCACTGAGCTGGCGGGTACGGGCTTGTGCAACTTCTCCCGCAAAAGGGGTTGTCCCTTTCCAATCAACCTTGCCTATCAGACTGTTCGTTGCCTGTTTCCGCTGGCGTTCGTC
>JAZRVT010000021.1:0-69225 GCA_045599325.1 Bacteroidales bacterium
CTCTCCATAGCGCAAATATATAACAGGTTTCATTAAAAAACAACAAAAGCGGCAAATTGTTGTATGAACATACATTGTCAAATAATTGCTTGAGGACGATGCAGCGAAAATCGGGCAGAGCGCCGCACCCGACGGAGTCAATAAGTTTTTCCGGCTACTACCCCCTCGGCTTGGGGTAGTAGCGGAGACCGGGCCGCGTTAGCAGCGGCCGGCACGCAAACCAGCGGAGCGTCACGGCATAGCGCCGCCCACATCAGGGCAAGAAGTGCAGGAACCGCTGTTTTACACTTCGTGATACGCTCCGACGGGGCAAGAAGTACAGGAAGCCCCGAATTGCACTTCTCAGATGGTCTGGGAACCGCGGGAGGTGCGGAATGAGCAAATCTGTACTTCTTGAGCCGCCTTGATCGGTCTGGCCCAGGGCGGCGCGTGCGGAGGCCTGGTGGAGCGAGCCTGCGTTTGCGGGACATGGCCGCGTTTGTAGCGGCCGGCACGCAAACCAGCGGAGCGCCACGGCAAAGCGCCGCCCACATCAGGGCAAGAAGTGCAGGAAGCCCTGAATTGCACTTCCCAGATGGTCTGGGAACTGCGGGAGGTGCAGAAAGACCAAATCTGCACTTCTTGAGGCCTACGGGGTGCGCCGGAGGTGCAGAATGACCGATTTTACACTTCCTGTGCTGCTCCGGAGGTGCAGAAACGCCGGTTTTGCACTTCTTGCCTTTCAATCGGGGGAGCTTTGGCCTGATACTCCCCAGAAATGCTTGTAAATCAGTGATTCGGGGGAATTTGAAGGCAAAATCGCCCGGCCTGGCAAAATCGCCCCGCCCGGTCTGGCAAAGCCGCCGGCCTGGCAAAAACATCCGGCCCGGCAATAGACAATGGTGAGGCAGCAAAGCGGAGCCCGGCATCATCCGTCGGAAAGTGCGGAAATATTTGCCGGGCGCCTAAATATGCTGCAATGCGTGAGATGAATCTGGCAGAGTCTGTCATAGACCTGCAAAGCGGCCCGCTTCGCGACTGGCTGCCGCCATTCATCCGTGCTAAAAAAAGGAGATGACTCTTTTCGAATCATCTCCTGTGCTCCCTCAGGGGCTCGAACCCTGGACCCCAACATTAAGAGTGTCGTGCTCTACCAACTGAGCTAAGGAAGCGTCCTTTCGTTTTGGGACTGCAAATGTATGCATTAATTTTGACTAACCAAAAAAAAATCGAGTTTTTTCATACCTTTGCGGCGCAATGGTCAAAAATATAATATTCGATTACGGCGGCGTTCTCCTTGACTGGAACCCGCATTATCTCTACGACGGGGTTTTCGGCAGCGCGGAGAAGGCAGAGTGGTTTCTGAAGAACGTCTGCACTTATGAGTGGAACCAGCAGCACGACAACGGCAAGCCTGTGGCAGAGGGGACGCAGGAGCTTGTGGACCTCTATCCTGAATGGGAGAGGGAGATCCGGATGTACTACGGCTGCTTCAAGCAGATGATGGGCGGACAGATCCCTGGTATGGAGGAACTGCTCAGGGAGCTGAAGGAGAGGGGATACCGCATCTTCGGCCTGACGAACTGGTCTGATGAGACTTTCTCGCTGGTCCGGAACGACTATCCGATAATCGCTCTGATCGAGGATATGGTTGTCTCTGGCCAGGAGCATCTGATGAAGCCGGACAGGCGGATATTCGAACTGGCGGTCAGCCGTTTCGGAGTGAAGCCTGAGGAGACTCTCTTTGTCGATGACAATCAGTATAATGTGGACGCTGCGCGCGCGCTCGGTCTGAGCGGCGTGCGTTTCACCGGTGCGGATAACCTGCGCGAGGCTATTTTACGGAATCAATTCTGACAGGGAAGGTGAAGTAGGTGCCCGGGTACGGCTCGTTCTTGAGCGTGAAGTGCCACCACTCTTCAGGGATTGTCTTGAATCCTGCCGCGAACATCGCCTCGTTGAGGATTTCGCGGTTGCGCTTCTGCTCGGGCGTGAGGTCCGGGAAGTCATCGTGCGAGCGGTCGCCGAAATAGTCGAAGACGCCTCCCATATCGACCTCCTTTCCTGTGGCCATATCAAACAGGGTGAGGTCCACCGTGCTGCCGCGGCTGTGGCCTGAGCGGTGGGCTATGAATCCGATGTCGAAGAGTATGGATTTGTCGACGTCAGGATAGAAATAGGCCTTTGTGAGGGTGTCCGTGAGATTCTTTGCCCAGCGCTCGAAATGGTTGACCGCAGTCTGCGGGCGGTAGGTGTCGTAAATCTTTATGCGGTATCCCTTCGACTTGAGGTCGTCGCTGGCCTTCTTCAGCGCGGCTGCTGCCTCTTTTGTGATCAGCGCCACCGGCTCGTCATAGCCGTCGACACGTGCGCCGACGAAATTGAATGTGGAGTGGTATCGGATCTCGAGGATGGCGTCAGGTATCACATCTGTAAGCACTACGAATCCGGAGGCGTCCCATTCCGGCCCTTTCTGAGAGGCTGAGCTCTGTGCGGAGGCGCCGCAGCTTCCTGCCAGGAGACAGGCGGCGAGCAGCGGAACGATCAGTGAGGCAATGTTTCTTCTGGTCATAATTTCAAGTCTTTGTGCAAATTTAATCAAATTTGTATATTTGTAAGATGATAAATGACTAAAACCGTTTCGATATGTATACAGACGAACAGCAATTCTATATCGCCCACAGCAACGAGGGGCCGATCTATCTTCTTGGCAATATGGCAAACCGCCACGGTCTGATCGCAGGTGCGACCGGTACCGGAAAGACCGTCACTCTCCAGGTGATTGCGGAGAGTTTCTCACAGGCAGGAGTCCCTTGCTTCATGGCCGATATGAAGGGCGACCTTTCGGGCATCAGCCAGAAAGGCGCTATGAGCAGCTTCATCGAGAAGCGCTGCCCTGAATTCGGAATAGAGAACCCTCAGTTCGCGGGCTGTCCGACCCGCTTCTTCGACGTGTTCGGGGAGCAGGGCTGGCCGATGCGCGCAACGGTCTCGGCTATGGGGCCGCAGCTGCTCGCAAGGCTTATGGGTCTGACAGAGGTGCAGGCGGGCGTGCTCAACGCTGTCTTCCGCATAGCTGACGACAACAACCTGCTGCTGATAGACATCAAGGACCTCAAGCTGATGCTCGACTTCGTCGGCAAGAATGCGGCCAAGTATACAACTGAATACGGCAACATCGCCCCGGCCAGCATAGGTGCCATCCAGCGCTCGCTGCTCCAGATAGAGAGCGAAGGCGGCGACAAGTTCTTCGGAGAGCCTTCCTTCGACATCGAGGACCTGCTCGCAGTGGAGGACGGCCGCGGCGTGATGAACGTGCTTGCAGCGGACAAGCTGATGCTTAACCCGAAGCTCTATTCGACTTACCTGCTCTGGCTGATGACCGAACTCTACAGCCGCCTGCCTGAGGTGGGCGACCTCGAGAAGCCGAAGCTGGTGTTCTTCTTCGATGAGGCCCATATGCTCTTCGAAGACACCTCCAAGGCGCTGGTGGACAAGATCGAGCAGGTCATCCGTCTCATCCGCTCCAAGGGTGTGGGCATATATTTCATCACCCAGGTCCCGAGCGACGTCCCTGCAAATGTGCTCGGCCAGCTCGGCAACAGGGTGCAGCACGCGCTCCGCGCCTTCACTCCACAGGACCAGAAGGCAGTCCGCGCTGCTGCCCAGACATTCCGCGTGAACCCTAACTTCAATACTGAAGATACCATTATGGACCTCGGCACTGGCGAGGCGCTCGTATCATTCCTCGACGAGAAGGGTGCTCCAAGCGTCGTGCAGCGTGCAAAGATTCTCTTCCCGCTCAGCCAGATAGGCGCCATTTCAGAGGGCCAGAGACTCGATGTCCAGAACAGCGCTCCTGCCAGGATCAAGCAGTACAAGGAGTTCTTCGACCGCGAGAGCGCCTACGAAATCCTCACCGAGGTGAACCAGGAGCTCGAGAAGGCGAAGGCTGCAGAAGAAGAGGCCAAGGCAAAAGAGAAGGAACAGGCCGCTAAGGAAAAGGCTGAGAAGAAGTCCGGATCCAAGAAGAAGGGCAGCGGTCTGAGCCGCACGATTCTCGGCACCCTGATCGGAGCTGCGGCGACAAGCTTCGCCCGCAGTATGGGCACACAGGTCGCAAAGAAGGTGGGCACATCCAAGTCAAGCTCCACCAAGAAGAGCACCTCCACCAAGAAGTCCAACGACTCCATCCTCGGCAAGGCCGCACAGTCAGCGGCCAACAGCGCGGCAAGAAAAGTCACTACTGAAATTCTGAACAGCATCCTCAAGTGATGCGGACGCTGCGGTCCATAACCCTGGCATTCCTCGCATTATGCCTCTCTGTCCCTGCGTATGCGCAGTGGAAGGGAGACGTAAGTGTTGAAGGGGGATGGAACTTTGACGAGAACTGGATTGAAAAGACCTCATTCAACATCGCATATGACGGACAGGGACGCTTCTACTCCTCATTCGACTTCAGCCAGTCATTGAAGAAAGAGCAGAAGGATATCCTCGATGCCATCACCGACTACCGCACCGGAAAACTGATTTCCGCCGTCACGGTGAACTACCAGCGTCCGGACACGAGGGAGATTGGGTCCAATCTGGTCCTTGGTTTCCGTCCCGGAAAACAGGATGACCTCAGCCTAACTCTCCAATACGGTTCCAAACGGGTCAAAACCACTTCCACGGCCATATATGTCAAGGACTTTGAGGATGACGGCGAAGAAAAGGACCCTCTGCCGTTCAACCAGGTGGAAGGACGTATGGAGTCCGGCCTGCAGGAGAACGACACCGACAATTCGGAACGCAGCGGGATAGCAAGACTGCGCTACATCCACAAATTCCTGAATCACGGAAGCTCAGTCTCAGCATATCTGTCGCTGGAGTACCAACCGAATGAAAAGGAAGAGCGCCGCACCCTGATGGGCGACTATTTTTCAAAGGAGATCGACTACAGGATCACTCCATTCACGCACACTGACTCATTGATCGCCGGTGTACGCTATGAAGACCCGATGCTTTTCGGCGTAAGCCGGCTGAAAGGAGCTGCGGGCATCGATTTCAAAGGTATCTCCACCCTGGACCACTATGGCGGCGAGGTCCTGGACCCGCAGACTGGGCAATGGCGCGACAGCACCAGAATCACTGCCGACTATTCCTATGAGGCGGTGTCAATCGTGCCTTTCGTCACTGCTACATACAGTCTTCCGAAGTTCGATTTCCTGCTTGACCTGAGGGGGGGGCACTGCGGAGAGATTGTCCAGCTTGTGTCGAAAATCGATGCGGGCAGTGACATTATCGAAGACTTCGATTTCGGAATGACACTCGGCACTGCCTGGCGGATTGCAGAAGGCCACAGGCTGAGCCTTGGCTACCTCCGGTTCATGAAGCGCCCTGAATACAGGAAACTGACCGGAATGCTGACCGTTGGTCCTTCCGAGAACCAGTACTATATCGGAAACCCGGAGCTCAGGCCATATCCGACAAACCGTCTGACACTCGCTTACTCGCTTGCCTGGAAAGCGCTCGAGATAAGGCCGTCCATCTCCTATGAATATATGCCAGGCAAGTTCGAGCAGGTGCTCTATGTCCTCACCCCCGAACAGAGGAAGAAACTGGGCAGCGCTGCTGAAAACATCTCAGTCTATACCTGGATCAACTCGGCCAGGCAGTGGGCCCATCACTATGTGCTGGAGGCCAGATGGAAAGGGGACTGGTTCAACGCCGATCTCACCGGAAAGATCAACCGCAACATCTTCGAGTACCGCGACTCGGACCCTTCCAGAGCGCTGGACTGGAAAGTGGAGGGAGGCGCCTCATTCGGGCTCCCGCTGCAGTTCACCATCTCCGCACGGGCATCCTACCAGAGCGAGCTGCGTACGGCGTATGCCCGCTATGACGACTATGTGAACGCCGCACTCAGGCTCACCAAGGCCTTCGCCCACGGCATCACTGTCTTTGTCGAGGGGCGCGACCTCTTCGATGACGTTCTGGAAATTGAGACCCTTTCTGCGACCCGCGACTACAGCAGCACTGAAACCATCTACTATTACCGCAGAGCCCTGGCAGCGGGGGTGAAATGGAGTTTCTGAAAATGCTAATGAAAAGTGGCGCTGTGAAGCAGATTGAAGTTGTGGCGGCTGTGATACGGCGGGGCGGGGAGATCTTCGCTACGCAGCGCGGCTACGGCGATTTCAAGGACTGGTGGGAGTTTCCTGGCGGCAAGATAGAGGCCGGAGAGACACCGCAGCAGGCTCTCGTGCGCGAGATCCGCGAGGAGCTGGATGCCGGAATCAGGGTGGGGGACCTTGTCAGCACTGTCGAGTACGACTATCCCGCCTTCCATCTGAAGATGCACTGTTTCTGGTGTGAACTGGCCTCCCCGGCGCTCCACCTCAATGAGCACGAGGCATCGCGCTGGCTTGACAGGGACTCACTCTCCAGCGTGAAGTGGCTTCCCGCCGACGAAGAGATCCTGGGGGATGTCAGCAAGGCGCTTGAACAATGATAGATCAGTCGTAGACTTCGTGGTCATTGAAGTATCCCTTTCGCCATAATCCTTCCGTGCTTCCGGTCGTATGGCCATAGAGATGAAACCTGACAGGCGTGATAATCACGCCGGCCGCAGCGGCATTTTTTTCACAAGGATGATTCATTTTTGTATATTTGACGAAAAATGCCCGTTTGCTATGAAGAAAGTCCTTTTTTCAGCCTTATGCTTCCTTGCGGCCATCGTCCCTTCCTACAGGGTGCTGGCGTGCACTAATGTTATTGTCACCAAAGGCGCTTCTGCCGATGGTTCTGTGATGGTCTCCTATGCTGTCGATTCCCATCAGCTTTATGGAGAGCTCTATTATCATCCGGCCGCAGACTGGCCTGCAGGCTCGATGCTTGACATCTACAACTGGGACTCAGGTTTCTACGGCGGGCAGATCCCGCAGGCCGCACACACTTATCAGACGGTGGGCAATATGAACGAGCACCAGCTCATTATCTGTGAGACGACTTTCGGAGGACGCGAGGAACTCGCGAACCCTAATGCGGTCGCCGGCTACGGCACTCTCATATACGTCACTCTCCAGCGCGCAAAGAGCGCCCGCGAGGCAATAAAGGTCATTGACGGACTGCTGCAGAACTACGGCTATATGGACGAAGGGGAGACTTTCTCCATCGCTGACAAGGATGAGTGCTGGATAATGGAGCTCGTCGGCAAGGGCGAGGGGAGGAAAGGCGGTGTATGGGTTGCCCGCAGGGTGCCTGACGGCTGCATCTGTGTCCACGCGAACCAGAGCAGGATCACCACTTTCCCTCTTGACGACCCTGAGAACTGCCTCTATTCTCCGGACGTGATCAGTTTCGCACGTGAAAAGGGCTGGTTCAGCGGCCGCGATGAGGAGTTCAGTTTCCGCGAGGCCTACTGCCCGCTTGCCTGGGACGGTCTCAGGGGCTGTGAGTCACGCACCTGGGCTGCGTTGAGGCTGCTTTGCGGCAAAGGCTTCGATGCTGACAGATACTGCAGCTTCGCTATGGGGTTCGACCAGAATCCGGCCAGCTCGATGCCGCTGTTTGTGGAACCTGACCACAAGATCGGTCTCAAGGAGCTCGCTGACGTGATGAGGGACCATTATGAAGGCACGCCGATGGATATGAGGGACAATGTGGCCGCCGGACCTTTCAGGCTTCCTTACCGCTGGCGTCCGATCTCGTTTGAGGTTGACGGCAAGGACTATGAATTCGAGAGGCCGATAGCCACCCAGCAGACAGGCTTCTGGTATATCTGCCAGAGCCGCAGCTGGCTTCCTGACGAAATCGGAGGGCTTTGCTGGTTCGGGGTGGACGATGCCGCTACCAGTGCGCTGACTCCTTTCTATACGACGGTCAAATCTGTCCCTGAATGCTTTGCCGAAGGCAACGGCAATATGATGACATACAGCCCCACTTCAGCCTACTGGCTTTTCACCAAGGTGACCCATTTCGCATACCTGTTCTATGACAGGGTCGCGCCGGTCATACGGCAGCAGGCTGACCGGTATGAGAATGAGAACCTTGAACTCGTGAAAGAGGTGGATGCCAGAGCGCTGAAGATGCTGGAGTCGGGCAACGTCAACCAGGCAAAGGAGATGCTGACACGCTGGTGCGATGCCCGCTCAAGGTATCTCTTCGACTCCTGGACCTCCCTGGGAGAGTTCCTCCTCGTCAAGTATATGGACGGCAACGTCAAGCGGCAGAACGAAGACGGCTCATTCAAGGACAACGGTTCAGGCAGCGGAATCCCGGCAATGCCGGAATGGCCGAAGTACCGCGAGGAGTGGCTGCGCAGCGTTGTCAGGGATTACGGCAAGGCTGTCTGGGCCGGACTATAGGTTTTTTAAAATGTTTCGTTTTACTACAAATTAGTTTCGTTTGCGAAACATAAATATCTATATTTGATTAATATTCTTTTGTGGAAACGCAATTTTCTATTGTTTTTTAGTTATATTTGCCATTATGAAATCTTATTAACTAACACAATAACCACTCAAAGATGGAAAGAGCAATCAGGAAATGGGTTTCGTTCATTTGTGCTTTTGCATTCCTTCTGCCGGTCGTCCCGCTTTACGCGCAGACGATGACGGTGACAGGAACTGTGACTGACAATCAGAATGAGCCTCAGATAGGCGTTACTGTGCACAATGAGACCAGTGACGCTTACACAGTCACCGATCTTGACGGCAAATATAGCATTAAGGCCGCCAAGGGTGATGTATTGGCATTCTCATCAATCGGTTTCGTTACCCAGAAGAAGAACGTTGATGTCAGCAATATTATTGACATCATTCTGGCTCCCGACGCCGAAATGCTTGAAGAAACAGTTGTTGTCGGATACGGAACAGCGAAGAAGATCAGTTCCGTAGTCGGTGCCTCTACAATCGTCAAATCAGACGCATTCACAAAAATCCCTACAGCAAGTGCAGGTGATGCTCTTCAGGGAAAAGTCGCCGGTCTTCAGATCTATACCAGTTCAGGAGAGCCTAGCGCTTCTGTTTCAATGCGTCTCAGGGGCGTCAACTCAATCAACGCCTCCACCACGCCTCTGTTCATTCTCGACGGGTCCCCGGTTGATGTTGCTATCTTCACCGCACTGAACCCGAACGACATTGAAAGCGTGACGGTTATGAAGGATGCATCATCCACCGCTATCTACGGTTCACGTGCTGCGAACGGTGTCATTTACATCACAACAAAGAAAGGCGCCAGCGAAAAGCCTGTTGTGAGCGTGAGCGCGAACTACGGCATCTCCCAGCTCGCACAGTTCCCGATCGAGCTGATGAATGCCGAAGAGTGGTTCCAGTTCAGGGAACTTGCCGATCCGAGCCTTCTCAACAATGCCCAGTTCCAGGAATTGAAGGAGTTCAGGCTTAAGAACAATATCAGCACCGACTGGAGAAAGTGGATTCTCAACGAGAACGCTCCTACCAAGCAGGCTGATATGAGCATCTCCGGAAGAAGCCAGAGAAGTGACTACTATGTTTCTCTCGGAGCTTTCTTCCGTGATGGCATTATGCCGTATTCCGACATGGGCCGTTATTCACTCCGCTCAAACATCAATACAAAGGTGACTGACTGGTTCAAGTTCGGCATAAATCTCAACCTTACATATCAGACTCAGCACAATGCCGGCTATGCGACTACCAGCACTGGCTACTACAACCCTATGAACATCATCGCATGGGGACTTCCGTACGCCACTCCTTACGAAATCATAACTGACGCGAACGGCAACTTCCAGGGCTATGGTCCTGAGCAGGACTATATCTCAGACCTCGGAATGAAGAACTACTTCACAATAATGGAGTACAGCCCGATGACAAAGCACACTGCAAGGATCAACGGCAACATGTATCAGGAAATCACTCCGTTCAAGGGTCTTGTCCTTCGTGCATCACAGGCTCTTGACGGATATGACTACAGATATACCGGCAAGACTGTCCCTACCGACAGGATCTCTGTCACTCCTATCACTGAGGAGTCTTTTGAAAGATTCTACCGTCTCACGTCTACAAATACGGCTGAATATAAATTCACCATTGCCGAGGAGAACCATTTTGACTTCTTGCTCGGACACGAGTCGATTTTCTCTGACGACAATTATGTTTCAGCCTGGACGAACGGACAGACAGATGAGCGTCTGACTGACATCAACCACGGTACTATTTCTGACATTCCGAGCTATTCTGATTCGAAGATTGCGTACAACTCTTTCTTCGCCCGTCTTTCCTATGACTTTAATGACAGATATTTCCTTGATGCTACATTCCGCCGCGACGGTTCCTCCCTTTTCGGGGCGAACAACAAGTATGCAAACTTCTACTCAGTGGGAGCGATGTGGAATATCTTCAAGGAGAAGTTCATGCAGAGCGCAGGCTGGGTCAACAACCTTCAGCTGAAGGCTTCATATGGTACGATGGGAAACTCCGGGATCAGCAACTACAGGGCGTTCGGACTTACCTCGACCGGCAACACCTATGACGGCGAGTCATCCTGGTATATAGCGTCACTCGGCAATCCGAACCTCACCTGGGAGACTCTTGAATCATTCAACGTTGGTCTGAACGGAACATTCTGGGACTGGTTCACCTTCAACGTCGAGTTCTATAACAAGGAAACCAAGGATATGCTGATGTACATTCCGTACTCATTCATTTCAGGATTCTCCGGCGGTTGGGGAAATGTCGGTTCCATGCGTAACCGCGGTGTTGACGTAGAACTCAAGTTTGACATCCTGAAGAAGAATGACATCTACCTCGGATTGAGTTTCAATATGAACTACAATAAGAACACCATCACTGAACTCTATGACGGACGTGATGAGTTCGTTGACGGTGACACCGGACTGAAATATCAGGTCGGCAAGGCATACGGTGAATTCTATGTCGTAAGGTTCGCCGGTGTTGACCCTGCAAACGGAAAGTCTCTCTGGTATGATGCCAACGGCAATATTACAGGCACCTATTCAGAAAGCGATGCGGTGTTTATCGGAAAGAACAGGTTCGCTCCGTGGTCAGGCGGCAGTACTCTCGACTTCAGCTGGAAGGGACTCTCCTTCAATGCTTCAGTTGCAGGTGTCCTCGGCAAGTCAATGGAGAACTACGACCGTTACTTCATTGAGAGCCCGTCTTTCGCTGATGAGTCGAATATGACAAAGAGGATGCTGAACATCTGGACAACCCCCGGACAGATCACCGACATCCCTACAGACGCATCAAAGCACGACAGCCGTTACATTGAGGATGCATCGTTCCTTCGTCTGAAGAATGTGCAGATCGCTTACAGTTTCCCGAAGAAATGGATGGAGAAGACCGGTTTCCTCGGCGGTGCCAAGATATATGTCGCAGGACGTAACCTCTTGACCCTTACCAAGTATACGGGATGGGACCCTGAAATTGACGCAATCACTGCAATGGGTAACTACCCTAATACAAAACAATATACTATCGGTGTGGAACTTAATTTCTAATGGAGGAGGATTCGAAAATGAAAAAGACAATATTCGGACTTATTGCAATGCTCATGCTGGTCTGCTCCTGCGACCTCAACATTGAGCCTACAAGTTCCATCTCCACTGAAAACGCACTTCAGACAGTGCAGGATGCGAAGAAATTCCGCCGCGACCTCTATCTTACGATGAGGGACTATCTTGATTCGGGTTCACCGGTCTATCTGATGGAACTGATGGGCGACACCTTCCACGCTTCAATAACCTTCGGTAACCGCAACGGTGAGTACTACAAGTGGGAGATGCGCTCTACTTTCGGCAATGTCGAATCCCTGTGGCACTACAGCTACTACTGCGTGATGCTCGCCAACTTCCTGGAAGAGGGCATCCCTCAGATAGAGACAGCCGGTCTCAGCGACTCTGACAAGGCCACACTCAACACAATACTCGGAGAATGTGCTTTTGTCAAGGCCTATTCAATGTTCAAGCTTGCCGAACTCTTCTGCCAGAATTACAGCGCCT
Source organism: Bacteroidales bacterium (assembly GCA_045599325.1). Lineage (GTDB taxonomy): Bacteria > Bacteroidota > Bacteroidia > Bacteroidales > UBA932 > Cacconaster. Next base: position 11,963 of record JAZRVT010000021.1, read on the forward strand.
CCTCTGCTGCTGCCGCGTATGGCGTTATGCTCAGCAGCGAGACATTTGCTACACCTAGTGTCCAGGCCACTTATCCCGGCAGGTCATCTCTTGCTGAGACATACCAGTATATCGAAAGCAACCTCAGCAAAGCTGAATCATTGCTCGGTTCAGTGGCCGGCAAGGTGGGCTCTCCATATATAACTGCCGATGCTGTAAAGGCTCTCAAGGCAAGGGTGGCATTGAACAAGGGCGATTACCAGACAGCGGCCAGCACGGCGGCATCTCTCGTCGACGGTGGCAATTATCCGCTTCTTGACAATGAGGATGACTTCAACAGTCTCTGGACAAACGACAGCGGCAAGGAGTGCATCGTTCAGTACTGGGCTGACTATCAGTCTGCACCGGCTTCCAACTGTTACGATTATGTCGCCCTTCAGTCAAATGGGACATATTCTCCTAACTACATTCCTGAGAAGTGGATAGTGGAGGCCTATGACCAGAAGGATATCCGCTTCAAGTGCTGGTTCTTCAAGACTCCGGCCGTTTTCGGCAATATGTCGAGCACACTTTACCTTCTCAACAAGTTCCCGGGCAATCCTGAACTTATGCCGGGCGTCAGCATCTCAACCTACATCAACAAGGTGAAACCGTTCCGCATTGCTGAGCAGTATCTTATCGCTGCCGAGGCATTTGCGGCCAATGGAAATGATTCTGAGGCCTGCAAGTATCTCAACAAGCTTCGCGCAAGCAGAATCCCGGGTTATGCTTCAAAGAGCTACACTGGCGATGAGCTGATGCTGCAGATCAAGAGCGAACGTGCAAAGGAGCTTGTGGGTGAGGGTTTCAGGTTCAAGGACCTCAAGCGCTGGAATGAAGGTATGGCACGATCAGAGGCTCAGGACAGCCAGGTGGTAAACAACGCCGGCAGCCAGACCACTGAACTGATGACCAGGAGTGCTTCGGATCCGTTCTTCCTCTGGCCGATCCCTCAGTCAGAGATAGACTCCAACCCGCAGATCAGAAGCCAGCAGAATCCCGGATACTAGCAGATATTAACGACAAAAAGACAATTGCGATATGAAAAACATATTTAAATCCTTTATTGTTCTGCTTGCAGCCGCTCTGTGCACCTTCTCCTGCATCCCGGCGGAGAGCTATCTCTACCAGCCGGACAATGAGTGCGTCACATTTGAAAAGAGTGCTGTAAGCTTCTCTTTCACGGATGAGGCTGTCCCAATTGACATCAGACTTGTCAGAGGTGTCAATGACCAGCCTCTCACAGTGAACCTCAGCCTTTCACAGGACGAGGCCAATGTATTCAGCCTCTCCTCAAGCACTGTCTCCTTCGCTGCAGGTGAAAGCTATGCCAGCGTCCAGGTGACCTATGACTTCGAGGCGGTGCCGGCTGGAAAGCACAATTTCACCGTCTCCTTCGACGAGAGGATGAAATCCCCGGCAGGCAGCAATTCCATCAGCGGTTCAGCCACCAAGGCCGGAAAGAAGCCTGTCGGTGAATATATGGACTATGCTACTCTTGAGTTCTGGTGCTCGAGGATGAACAGCCATCTGGCCCTTGATGCTGAGAAGCATTCGCTCCTCCAGGTTTCAACTTCAGACAAGAACAACTACAGAATCAAGAACATCATCAACTCGGGCATTGACCTCGACATCAATGTCGACCCTGAGAACGGCTGGACCATCATCGGACCTGAACCTACCGAGTGCCCTTACGACGGTGAGAAGTACATCAAGATCCCAAGCACGGTGATGTACGAGGGCGAGCCTGTCACCTTCTGGATCGATCCTACTCCTAAGTATCTCTATGTCTATGATATGGGCACCGAGCACGGCGAGGAGTACACAATGTCCATCGGTGACGACTGGTACACTGAGCTCAAGTCTTATGTCTGGATGACAACCGAGAGCAGGGGAGTCCTTACCTGGCCGGAAGACAATGACGGTGAGGACGACGGCTGGTGGCCGCTCTACTACGACGTCATTGACCTCAACCCTATGGAGGACGCCAAGTATATGGACTATGCTACCGTCGAGTTCTGGCACAAGCCTCTCAACGGCGCCCTGACCCTTGAAGCCGAGCGCCACTCAGTCCTTCAGGTATCTACTGAGAACAAGAACGACTACCGTATCAGGAACATCATCAACTCCGGCATCGACCTCAAGATCAACGTCGACCCTGAGAACGGCTGGACGATTACCGGACCTGCCGCTGAAGAGTGCCCTTACGATGGTGAGTACTACATCAGGATCCCGAGCACAGTGATGTACGAGGGAGAGCCTGTCACCTTCTGGATCGACCCTTCACCACGATACCTGTATGTCTATGATATGGGTACCGAACACGGAGAGGAGTACACTATGTCTATGGGAGATGACTGGTATACTGAACTCAAGTGCTATGTATGGTGTTCGACCGAAAGCAGGGGCGTGCTTACCTGGCCTGAGCTGAACGACGGTTCTGACGACGGCTGGTGGTCGCTGTATTACGATGTCGTCGACTTCAACCCTCAGGAGAATGCCAAGTATATGGACTATGCTACTGTGGAGTTCTGGCACAAGCCTCTCAACAGCGCACTCACACGCGATTCCGAGCTCCATTCTGTCCTTCAGGTATCTACTGAGAACAAGAACGACTACCGTATCAGGAACATCATCAACTCCGGCATCGACCTCAAGATCAATGTGGATCCTGAGAACGGCTTCACGATCACCGGTCCGGCTGCCGTCGAGTGCCCGTATGACGGAGAGTATTATATCAAGATTCCAAGCACAGTGATGTACGAGGGCGAGCAGGTTACATTCTGGATCGACCCTACGCCAAGATACCTGTATGTCTATGATATGGGTACCGATTACGGCGAGGAGTACACAATGTCAATGGGAGATGACTGGTACACTGAACTCAAGTGCTATGTCTGGTGCTCCACTGAGAGCAAGGGCGTGCTCACCTGGCCTGAACTGAACGACGGTTCAGACGACGGCTGGTGGTCGCTTTATTACGATGTTGTGAAAATTCTCTAAATCCGCGCTGCCTGCGCCTCCGGGACCAACCCCACGGAGGCGCAGGTTTCTTTATATGTATGAAAACCCTCAGGACACTCCACACGCTTCTGTTCGCAGCATTGCTGCTGTTCTCCTGCGAAAACCCTGACGACGGACCCAGATTCCTGACGCCAGAGGAGATTGCGGAAATCAATGCTCAGAAGAAAGCACAGCAGAAAGAGATTGATATGACAAGATATGTCGAGTACAGGAGCGGTGACTGTCCTATTATTCTTTGTGTTCCTCACGGAGGGACACTCCTTGACACAGATCTGAAGCAGCGTACAAGCGCCAACTGTCCTGACCCTGATTTTGCCACGGACCTCGACTATAACACCAGGGAGCTTGCCGATGGAATTGATGCGGCCATTTTCGAAAGGATGGGGAAGCACCCCTATATGATAATAGCTGTTATCAAGCGCAATCACGTTGACTTCAACAGGGAAAAGAGGTATGCAATCCCGGAGGATGATGAAGCGCTTGACAAGATATATGAATACTACCATTCGCACGTGGAGCAGGCCTGCAGCGAGGTTTCAGGCAAATTCGGCCACGGACTTCTGCTTGACATCCACGGCCAGAGCCATTCAGAGCAGATCGATCTGGGCTATCTGCTGTCAGTTTCCACCCTCAACAAGACTGATGCAGCCCTCAATTCAGGCAGTTATGCCGCCTCGTCGAGCATAAGTCACCTCAGCAGGACGAACAAGGCAGGGATGGACTTCGCCCAACTGCTCCGCGGTCCCGGCTCTTTCGGAGGTATTCTCTATGCAAACGGTCTGGAGTGCGTCCCACGTCCCGGGAACACTACCCCGGGCAATACCCCGTACTTCAATGGGGGATTCACCACAAAAAAGTATGGTTCATACAGTGGCGGCGTAATAGACGCCATTCAGGTAGAATTCAGATATTCCTACAGGGACACGCCGGCGCAGCGCGCAAAAGCGGCGAACGCTGTGGCAAAGACATTGGATGAGTTTACGTCTGCTGTCTGGTGACCTCAGACAATTATCAGCTCCACTCCCAGGTCAGTTATTGCTTTTCTTGCACTCTCAGGGAGACCGTCATCGGTGATCAAGGTGTGGATTGAATCCATACCGCAGATCCTGACGAACCCTTTGCGACCGAATTTTGTGGAATCTGTCAGGACGATGGTGCGTTCCGAGGAACGGATTATCTGCTGGCACAGTTCGGCCTCTCCAACAGCTGCGCAGGTGATTCCATAGGAAGGGTCGAACCCGTCAACTCCGATGAATGATTTCGAGCAATAGACATTCTTGATGGAATTGACGGCCTCAATTCCAAGAACGGACAGGGTGTTGCTGTAGAGCAGGCCGCCGGTCTGCATTACGGTGACTCCCGGCATCTCTCCCAATATTGATGAGATATTGACGGATGTGCTGACTACATTGAGACGCCCTTTAGGAGAGAGATGCTCCGCGAAGATGGCGAGAGTGGAACCGGAGGCGATGATGATTGAGTCGTTCTCCGCGATGAGCCGGTTGGCTGCAGCCCCGATCCTGCTTTTCACTTCATAATTTATCAGCTTCTTGGTCGTCAGGCTGATATCCATTATCTGCTTAGTGGTCGGAAGCGCTCCGCCATAGGCGCGGTACAGCAGCCCCTTGCTTTCAAGGGCGTTTAGGTCCTTGCGTATGGTGGTGGGGGTGACGCCGAGTTTCTCAGCAAGTTCAGAAACTTTGATGAGGTCGTTCCTGGCCATCGAGTCCAGGATGTATTTGTGCCGTTCTGCCAGATGTGCCATATAGTATGATGTTCTTTAGTCAAAGTTACTATTATTAATTGGTTTCCCCAAAACGAAATCTACAATATTTCGTTTTCGATAAGAAACAAAACTTTTTCGGGCGATGATTATTAAAATTCAGGTTGTGAAATCGCAACGGATTTTGTAAATTTGCTTATTAACACTTGACAGCCTATGAAGAGACTTTTCTTTCTTTCCTTGTGTCTGCTGATGATTGTGTCCTGCAGCAACGGCTCCGGCCAGCTCAGATGCAATTACAGCTCCACGGATATCTCCACTACTGAAGACGAACAGGTGATTCTGGCCGGATTCGCCGCCAGAAAAGAACTCTCCACGGGCATCCATCTCCCTCTGCGGAGTCATTGTCTGGTCATTACGGACGGCAATGAGAAGGTCTGCATAATCTCCAATGACCTGATGGAGATATCAATGGAACTGGCGGATGAGATGCGTGACAGCATCAGCGCACGCAGCGGTCTTGCCAGAGAGAAGATTCTGATGCACTGCATCCATACGCACAGCGCCCCGCGGATGGGAGGTGCTTCAACAAAGCCGGGCAGTTCAAACTATACGTACAAGAACCGCACAGTGGCTTCCATCGTTGATAATGCAGTCCGTACAATCTGCGAAGAGGAGGCATTCAAGCCTTTTACTCTTGAAACTGCTGAATGTCAGACCGGAATAAATACTAACAGGTGCGAGGCGGACGGTCCGCGTGACGGGACAGTATATGCTTTCAGGATGAAGGACGCCGACGGCAGGCCTGTGTGCGCGGCCATCAATATTGCCTGCCATCCAGTCTGCATGGGATACAAGAGCCTGCTGCTCTCTTCTGACTATTCCGGAGTCGCCAGAAAAGCGATAGAGGAGGAGTGGGGCTGCGAAGTCTTCCAGTTGACCGGTGCTGCCGGGAATATGGACCCGAAGGGCGGCTGTCAGATGGTCAACCATGCCGAGGAGATCGGCGCCGAGCTGGCCGCTGACCTTAAGGGGATGGAGTTCGAGCCGGTGAAGGGCAAGGAAATCCTCAAGTTCGCCACCGGTCAGGCCGAACTTCCATATATGATTGATGAAGTGACTCCCGAGGCTGTCAAGTCACACGCGGATTCACTTGTCCTGGCATCCACCGACTTCCCTCGTTTTGCAGATGACGTGAGAAGGTGGGAGGCCGATATACTTGAACGCTTTGAGGAGGGGGGCGTTGAAAACACTCTCCACTTCAGCATGGCGGCACTCAACATTGACGGAATTACTTTTTTCTTTTCACAAGGGGAACCATTCTGTGAGTTCCAGATGAAGGCGAGGGAGACCAGTCGGAGCAATATGATATTCTTCGCCGGATACACAAACGGGCAGAACGCGTACCTGCCTTCAGTCCACGCATTCGAATATCGCAACGGGTATGAATATGAACTGGAACAGATGCACGTCTATATAGGTTCCCCTTATCCTCTCTCAAGCCGGATGCCGGCAATCTTCCAGGAGGCGGTTGATAATACGATAAAGGAGGTTATCCAATGAAATTCTTACTCACCGTCCTGTTGACTGTCTCAGTTATTCCGCTGCCGAATTCAGTGGTCGAACGTAACGGCTCGTTCCAGCTGGACGAGAAGACTGCCGTTGTCTCAACTTGCGCTGAATTCGAGCAGACTGCGGATGATTTCTGCGAAGATATATCGCTTCCGACAGGATATGACCTGCCAAGGAGCAGGCATCTTTTCGGCAAGGCTGTACTGCTTAAGATGGACAGGAGCATTGTCCCGGAGGGCTACACGCTTGATGTCCGTAGCAGGAAAGTGGTCATCAAGGCATCTGACGCGGCCGGCGCTTTTTATGGCCTGCAGACTCTCAGGCAGCTGATGCCGGCTGAGATTTACGGAAAAGTGAAATCAGAGACTCCTTGGAAAGCGCAGTGCTGCACCATAAAGGATGCTCCCGGTGTAGGCTACAGGGGTATGCTCCTTGACTGCTGCAGGTATTTCTATCCTAAGGAGGCGGTGCTCAAGTTCATCGATATGATGGCGATGCACAAGATGAACAACCTGCAGTGGCACCTCACTGAGGACCAGGGCTGGCGCATTGAGATAAAGAAATATCCTCTCCTCACTGAAGTCGGCGCATGGAGGGACGAATCCCCTGCCAGGGGCGCTGATGTCATGACTCTGGGCGAGAAGAGATCCGGTGACGGAGTGCGTCACGGCGGCTTCTACACCCAGGATGATATCCGGGAGATTGTCGAATATGCCAGCCGCAGGCATGTTAACATTGTACCTGAAATTGAACTTCCCGGTCATTCAAGTGCCGCTATTGCCGCTTACCCCTGGCTCTCCTGCAACCCTTGCGAACCTAAGAAGGTGAGCACCCGGTGGGGCGTGATGGAAGATGTCTATTGCCCGACTCCGGAGACCTTCAAGTTCCTTGAGGATGTCTTCGATGAGATTGTCGAACTGTTCCCGTCTCCATATTACCACATCGGTGGTGATGAGTGTCCTAAAACTGCCTGGAGAAACAGCGAATATTGCAGGAATCTGGCAGAGGAGCTCGGACTGGAGAGCGTCGATGATCTTCAGTACTATTTCGTGAAGCACTTTGACCAGTATCTGAGGGACAAGGGCAAGACTGTCATCGGATGGGATGAGATCCTTGACGGAAGCGCTGTGCCGACCACTGTGGTGATGTCCTACCGGGGTTTCATACCCGGTATGAAGGCTATGAAGAAGGATATGAAGGTCATCTTCTGCGCCAACAGGTGGTTCTATTATGACTACCATCAGAATGAGATTGAGGATATTCCACGCAATCAGCATCTTTTCATCACACTCAGGAAGGCATACAGCACAAATCCGAGGGCGTTGATGGGTGATTCGCTTATGAATGCAAAAGGACACCTGATTATGGGCTACCAGGCCTGTGTCTGGGGGGAGATGATACCGGATGCATCCAGGCTGGAGCACCAGACCTTCCCGCGCGAAGCGGCTGTTGCTGAACTGTGCTGGTCCGACGAGAGCGTCCGCGACTGGGAGGATTTCAAGTTCAGGATGGTCAAGGAACTGGCGCGCCTTGACGCCCGGGGGGTGAACTACAGCAAGGCTTTCTATAACGTGATTGTCAATATGGACCTTGAATCGGATTATCCGCGCGAAGTGGAGCTTGAACTTGACTACCCGTACGCAACAATACATTATACTGCTGACGGCACCGATCCTGACGCGGGCTCTCCTGTACCGGCAAAGACAATCACAGTAAATCGCGGTGATACCATCAAGGCTCAGGGTTTCACCGAGGATGGCGAGCCTGTTGGTGTGATGATGGTAAGAACCTTCGGAATATGAGAAAGTTTCTTATACTGATATGTGCTGGTGCGCTGCTTCTTGGCTGTACTCATGAGAGGAAGCGCGGGACTGTCAGTATCATCCCCCAGCCGCAGGAACTGCAGCTGAATGACGGATTTTTCAAGATAAGCCGCTCCACCTCTATCGTGCTTGATGAATGCACAGGACAGATGAAGCGTACAGCCGGATTCCTGAATGACAGACTCTCAACAGCAGCCGGTTTCAGCCTTGACATTGCCGGTGAGGCTAAATCGTCCGATGCTATTATCTTTTCATTGGCTGAACTGCCTGAAGAGGGTTACTCCATTGACGTGACTGAGGACCTTGTAAAAGTCGGTTATGGAGATGCCGCCGGAGCTTTCTATGCCGTCCAGACTCTGCTTCAGATGCTTCCTGCGGAAATCTTCTCAAGCCGGAGGGTGAAAGGCGTGAGCTGGAGCATACCTTGCTGCTCTGTCAAGGACAGCCCGAGGTTCAAGTACAGGGGGATGCATCTTGACGTATGCCTGCACTATTTCGACCTTGACTTCCTTAAGCGCTATATCGACCTTATGGCGATGCACAAGGTCAACCGTTTCCACTGGCACTTGACCGAGGATCAGGGCTGGAGACTCGAAATCAAGAAATATCCGCTTCTGACAGAGAAGGGACAATGGCGCAAGGAGACGGTCGTGGGTTCCCTGAAGTCCGGAATATATGACGGCACTCCCCACGGAGGCTATTACTCACAGGAACAGGTCCGTGAACTTGTCAAGTATGCCGAAGAGCGTTTCGTGACTATTATTCCTGAGATTGAGATGCCGGGACACGCGCTTGCTGCGATTGCCTGCTATCCGGAACTCTCCTGCGGACTTGAGGAGAACTATGAGACGGCTACAAGGTGGGGAGTCTTCAAGCAGGTCTACTGTCCTAAGGATGAGACCTTCGAGTTCCTGGAGAATGTGATGGATGAAGTATTCGAGCTCTTCCCTTCAACACTTGTCCATATCGGGGGCGACGAATGCCCCAAGGCAAGCTGGAAGCAGTGCGACCATTGCCAGAAGCTGATCAGAGAACTTGGACTCAAGGATGAATTTGAGCTCCAGAGCTGGTTCATCACCAGAATGGAGAGATATATCAACTCCAAGGGGCACGAGATCATCGGCTGGGACGAGATTCTCCAGGGCGGTCTCGCACCTAACGCCAAGGTTATGAGCTGGCTTGGAGAGGAAGGGGGTATCAAGGCCGCCAGGCAGCATCACGAAGTGGTGATGGCCCCTCATACAAAGTATTATCTGGATTACTGGCAGGGGGACCCTGAGAGTGAACCGCTGGCCATGTCCGGACCGACTATGCTCCGCACAATGTATGAATACAACCCTGTGCCGGATGTGCTGACCCCTGAAGAGGCTGCTTACATCATAGGCGTTGAGGGATGCGTCTGGACTGAATATATGCCGACGCCGGCGCGTGTGGAATATATGGCCTGGCCAAGAATGTGCGCAATTGCTGAGACAGGCTGGACCAATGCCGAAAAAGATTGGGAAGATTTTACAAGGAGGCTTGACAGCCATCTTGCCAGGCTTGATGAACTTGAAGTGGGATACTGCGAATCGTTCCGCAGTCCGTATATAGAGTTCCACGATGATACCATATATGACAAGGTGGTGACCATCAGCGTCGATGCTCCTGACACGGAGATCCGTTACACACTCGACGGCTCTTTGCCGGACGCCTCTTCCACTCTCTATACGCAGCCTTTTGTAATCAACAGATCAAACATAGTATCAGCTGTCGCAATCCGTAACGGGAGGCAGACAGGTCAAATTAAAATAAAACGTTTTTGATTATGGCACTCAGAGTTACTGAACAGCAATCTTTATACGACCATCTTGAGAAGAAATCTGTGGCCGAAATACTTCACGACATAAATGAAGAGGACAAGAAAGTCCCTCTTGCGATTGAGAAGTCGTTGCCTGAACTGGAAAAGATCATATCCGCAATTGAGCGCCAGCTTAAGAACGGTGGCAGGATGTTCTATGTCGGATGCGGTACAGGAGGCCGTCTTTCTGTGCTCGACCAAGTCGAACTTCCCAATACTTATGGAATTGACCCTCAGATGATTCAGTGCGTTCTGGCCGGAGGCGTCGAAAACCTCGTGCTGGCGCTCGAGGAGGCTGAGGATGATGTAGAGGAAGGATGGCGCACTCTGCAGGAGAAGAATGTGTCGCCAAAGGATATCATTGTCGGCCTCAGTGCGAGCGGAACCACCCCATATGTTCTCGAGACCTTGAGACATTGTCAGGAGAACGGGATCCCGACCTGCTCTGTAGTAGGCAACCCTGATTCCCCGATCTCCAAAGTCTCAGACTATCCTTGTGAAATCGTCTGCGGCCCGGAGTACATAACCGGCAGCACCAGAATGAAGTGCGGAACTGTGCAGAAACTCGTATGTGATATGATAAGCTCCACGGTTCTGATCCGCCTCGGCCGCATTGAAGGGAACAGGATGGTGAACGTGCGTCTCATCAACAACAAGGTCGTTGACAGGTCTGTCAGAATGCTGATGGAGCGTAACCCGTCATTGACGGACTATGCTTTCTGCGAAGAGGTCATCCGCAAGTGCGGCAACGTCAAGAAGACAGAGCAGTATCTCTTTGAAACCGGAGTCATTGATTCACTTCCAACTGAATAGAGGCTATGATCCTGATTGCTGACAGCGGGGCGACAAAGACTGCCTGGTCCTGTATTCCGGATGACGGCGGCCCGCTGATTTCATTCGTGAGCCAGGGATATAACCCCAATTATATCAGTGAGGCTGATATGGTAGAGGATATCAAGGATAGTATTCCCTCTGGCTTCCCTGACGTTTCTGTTACTGATATATACTTTTACGGTGCAGGAGTTACGCCGCTCCAGTATCCCCTTATGGAGAGAGTCCTGAGAGCCGTTTTCACCTCTGCGGACACTGTTTTCATTGCAATGGACACGCTGGCTTCCTGCCGTGCCCTGCTTCAGAGAGAGGCCGGTTTTGCTGCGATTCTTGGCACAGGCTCGAACTCCTGCCTCTATGACGGCTGCAACGAAGGACTGAATGTGGATTCCTGCGGTTTCATTCTTGGTGACGAAGGAAGCGGGGCTTACCTTGGAAAGTGTATGATAACAGACTATATCCGGCATAATATGCCGCCGGATGTATATTCCCTTGTGGGGCGGAAACTTGAGATGAGCAATGATGAACTTATTGACCGGATATATACCAGACCGTTCCCTAACCGCTTCTGTGCTCAGTATGCCGAATTCATCCATGAAAATCTGGATTTCTCCCCATATTTCACTGACCTTGTCACCGACTCCTTCAGACAGTTTTTCCTGAAGATTGTCACTCATTACCCGGATTACCGCAGTTACAGCTTCAACGCTGTCGGTTCTGTGGCTTTCCACTTCAGACAGCAACTGCAGCAAGTTGTCGAGGAGTTCGGAATGAGAATGGGGAAGATTATGGAACAGCCTATGGAAGGCCTTGTGAAGTATCATTCTAAACAACAGTGCGATGAGTAGGAGTAAATACCTGATTCCACTGTGCTTCATCGGGATGATGTATTTCACTGTCGGTTTCGCCACCGGCATCAACGGTTATTTCGTCCCGTTTCTTGAATCTAACCTCGGCCTTACATCTGCGCAAAGCTACCTTGTGATAGCCGCCACTTTCAGCGCATTCCTCATCTGCAGTTTCCCGGCATCGTCATTGATAGTGAGAATAGGCTACAAGAAGACGATGTCTCTCGCTTTCTTCCTCTTTGCAGTTGCTTTCGCGCTCTTCATCCCTGCGGCGCACAATGAGAGTTTAGCACTCTATCTCCTGGCCTGTTTCCTTAGCGGAACTGCCAACACCGTGCTCCAGGCAGCAATCAATCCGTATGTGACGATTCTCGGACCTATTGACAGCGCTGCCAGCAGAATGAGCATTATGGGAATCTGCAACTCGCTTGCTCTTGCACTTCCATCTGTCTTTATCGCCGCTGTCTCTGGCAAGAATATCGATCAGGTAGTCCTTCCCGACCTGGACTTGCCTTTCGTGATAATTATCATAGCTGTGGTCCTTCTGGGCGTGGTGACTCTCTTCGCACCTCTTGAAGAAATAAAGGCAGAGGGGGAGGAGAACGCTGAGGACTGCCCTTATGCAGCCGGTAAAAAGAGCATCTGGCAGTTCCCTCATCTTGTGCTCGGAGCCCTTGCTCTCTTCGTCTATGTTGGAGTTGAAAACCTCGCCCTTCTGACGGTGCTTGACTATGCCCAGGACCTCGGAATGGCTGATCCTGAGAAGTATACTCTCTTTCCTGGCCTATGCATGGCAATCGGTTATGTGATAGGGATATTCGCTATTCCAAAATGGATCTCCCAGGTGAAGGCTTTAAGGATATGCACCTGGGTGGCAGTTATTGACTCTCTCCTGATTGTCCTCACTCCACCGGCAGTGTCAATATGGTGCGTCTCCCTGCTCAGTCTTGCCTGCTCTCTGATGTATCCGGCCATCTGGCCGCTGGCCATTTCGGACTTGGGCAGATTCACAAAGAAAGGGTCATCCCTGCTTGTCGCTTCCATTGGCGGCGGCGCCGTCATTCCTGTCATCTTCGGATTGATGAAAGATTGGACAGGCAGCCAGAACGCATACTGGATCTGCGTTCCTTTCTATCTGATAATTATGTTCTACGCATATAAGGGATATAAAATCCGAAAATAGGAAACAATGGCTCGCAGATTACAGTTATGGCTCACTCCGTTGTTTGCTGCTGCCATCCTGACGGCTGGCTGCCAGAGCGGGGAATATGATTTTGAAGTCCGGACAGATGTGCCCGATAAAGCCTTCTACAAAGACCTCTTTATGGATACAGGTCTCTGGATGTCCGAATACAGGACAATGCCTGTTGTAGATTATCTTTCGCTTGATTATGAATATTTCTATGCTCCTGAGCCAAATGATACAAATCAGTCCCTTCAGGAACAGGCAATATGCGGCAGCGATGAGGATCTGAACGGAGTGCTGCTCTATCCTGACGGGGAACCGAGGTTCAGGATGGTCTATGTCAACGGTGGCCTTGCTTCATATCACGGCCGCAGTCTCAGAGCACAGGGAAGGAACAATTTCCGCAGGTTTGTGATGAACGGCGGAGGATATATCGGCTCCTGTGCCGGAGCGTTCATGGCTTCGTACGGAATAGATGAGGATAATGAGACGATGCGCGGGTATCTTGGCATCTGGCCCGGATTTGCCAACAATACAGACGACATTGTCAATCTTGCCTATGACCTTCCTGAAGAGAGCCCTGCGTTGAGGTATTATGATTTCGGAGGTGACAGGCACATTGACGTGATGAAACACTATAACGGACCGTTCTTTTCCAAATGGGACAATGTTGAAGGCACCGAAGTCATTGCTGTCAACAATGCCGAGGGTTATATTCTGGACGGCCAGGCAGCTGTGATTGCGTATAAGGCTGATGCTTTCAGCGGAGTCGTGATTCCGAGCGGCGGCCATCCTGAGCAGGTCCCGGATGGCGAGGGGAGGGACCTTATGGCATCTTATGTGCGTTATGCTATGGACGGCCTCGGGGCTGCCAGGGCTAAGGCAGTCCTGAACAATGGAGAGGTGAGGATGATGGATAAGTCGACTGAGGACGATGATCCTCTCTTCACTATGATAGGCGACAGGCAGTGCCACCATTTTGTCTTCGCTCTGCCGGATGGCGCCACAGACGTCAAGGTCAGACTGGAGTCTTTGAAGGAATGTAATCTGAGCCTTTTCCTTGCAAACGGTACTTTTGCGTTCCGTGAGGATGCACAGTACAAGGTTGAGAATGGGGAGAATGTCAAGGAACTTTCTTTCGACAACCTTGATTCCGGCCTCTGGTATGTCGGAGTTCAGAGCGAGGAGAGTGTGGAATGCAACTTCGGTGAACACGGCTACGGATACTATGGTAAGACCTGGCTGCTCAACGGTTCGCCATATTCCATCAGTGTCAGCTGGAACCAGAAGGGCAGGAAATCACCTTCTGTCAAGATTCCTGCGACGGCCTCTTCAGGAAATGCCCTCCTCGCAGCAGGCTCCGATTTCAATGAATATCTCAAGCAGCTTGTTGATGCGGAGGCTACTGTGGTATCTGTTGATTCTACAATCAGGAGAATTGCCTTCCGCGCAGATGATCCTTCGACTGACGGTGTCCGCGTGGATGACATCCGCTCTTCCGTTCCGGTCTATGCTTCGTTGGATGAGGAGGGGACTGTCACTGTGACTACTCCTGCCGCTGCTTTCTATTCGAATGCTGACGCATCATATATGTTCGCTGATTTCATTTCGTTGGAAAGCATTGATAATCTTTCGGCTCTCAACACTTCATCCTCCCGCTTTTTCAATGGGATGTTCAGAGGTTGCGTAAAGCTGGAGGAACTGGACATATCTGCTTTTGATATGTCAAATTCAAGGACAACCGTCGATATGTTTGATGGTTGCAGACTGTTGAAACGTTTTATTAAATAGCGGCATCCGCTGCTGTGGCTCACACCATCCCTGCCAATGGCGCTGCATCTGCTGTCCCAGTCAGAAGTCGGATGTAATAGAAAAAGAGGTCGTTATGACCTCTTTTTTTCTAGAGCCACTCACGAGGCTCGAACTCGCGACCTGCGCGTTACGAATGCGCTGCTCTACCGACTGAGCTAAAGTGGCAACAGGGCCGCAAAGTTAGTCAAATCTTGCTTTGCGGCAAAAATTTATTTCAGACGGACAACTCTCAGGCCGTTGTGACCCTTGATGCCGTTGGTGTATTCAATGAGAGGAGTCTTGTTGATGACGACCTTTTTCTCGCCGTAGGAGGCGTGGATGAAGGTCAGTGAGCCGTTCTCCCAGTAAGCGTATGCCACGTGGGCGATGTCGAGGCCCGGGGTGGCGCAGTTGAAGCCGATGATGTCTCCGTCCTTGATGCCCTTGATGAGTTCAGGGAGCCCGGCCTTAGGGAGATACCAGTATTCGAAAGTGTCGAGGTTGTCCTCGGCCTGCATTATGCGGACGATTGCGCCCGGGTCGTCCTTCAGCTGCTTGTAGGAGTCAGGATGCTCGGACATATAGTAGAACTGCTGGTCGAGGAGGGATCCGCCCAGTTCCTTGGAGATGTCGTCGAAGATGCCGCGTTCCGCTCCCTGGAGAATCCATTCGGAAGTGTAGTGGAGGCGGGAAGGGTAGCCGTCGACCACGCCGTTGCGGTAGCGGAGGCTGCGGACGTTGTCGCAGTATTTCTCGAATGTAGGGTTCTCGTCCTTGGCGGTGAGGCTCATAGCGAGGCACATCTCCACGAAGAGGATGCAGTCAGTCTCGCGGGTGTTGATGGTCAGCATCTCAGGTTCGGTCTCAAGGGTGTATGAGACGTAAGGGGTGCCGAGGAAGTGCTTTGCTGTGGCGATGACCATCTCGCTCATAGGGGCGTCCTTCATCGGCTGGAGCATTTCCATCACAGCGTTGAAATTCTCAACGTCCTGGGGCGTGTAGCGCACATTCTCGAGGCCATCTTTCTTCTGAGCGCTGCAGCTAACGCTCAAGATGACAGCTGCAATTAAAAATATCTTTTTCATATTCAATGAGTTGTCAAACAAAAGGCGGACCTGTAAGCCGAATTCTGTACCCTTGCGGGCTTCTGTCATTTATCTGATGCAGCCTACCCCTCGGCTCGGGCGAGCAGCCCTTGGCGCCGATATATTTGGCCTTGCAGCCTCCCGGTGCGTACCCGCACGGCGTCACCGCCGCACGTCGTGAGCTCTTGCCTCACGTTTTCACCCTTTCCGGCCCCGGAACAAGTCCGGGCCAAACCGGTGGTTGTTTTCTGTTACGCTGCCCATAAGCTTACGCCTGTCTGTGCTTTCCACAGGGGAGTGCTCTGTGCTGTCCGGACTTTCCTCACCGCTTGCGCGGCGCGACAAAACGTTCCGCCTTTCGGGCAAAGGTACGATTATTTTCGTTACCTTTGCCTCCCGATGCGCAGATACTGTCCATACATTTTGATTCTTGTGGCGATGACGCTCACCGCCTGCAGCAGCGGCGCCCAGAACGGCCGGCCGAAGAACTACGGCTTCAAGGTCGAGGAGGTCCTGCCTCACGACGTGAGCGCATATACTCAGGGGCTATTCTTCTACGACGGGCAGCTCTATGAGTCTGCCGGGCAGTACGGTGAATCCAGCTTCCGGAAAGTGGACCTCAAGAGCGGCAGGGTGCTGCAGCGCGAGAGCTTCGAGGGAAGGTATTTCGTCGAAGGCAGCTGCGCGCTTGACGGCAGGCTCTATATCCTCACCTGGCGTGAGGGAGAGTGCTTCGTCTATGACATCGCGACGATGAAGCGCCTCGGCACCATCCGGTACCAGGGCGAGGGGTGGGGGCTCACCACCGACGGCAAGAGCCTGATAATGAGCGACGGCACTTCGAAGATCACCTTCAGGGACCCGGAGACGTTTGTCGAGCAGCGCGAGATAACTGTGACCCACAACGGAAAGAAGCTGCCTCTGCTCAATGAACTGGAGTACATCAAAGGCGAGATATGGGCGAACATCTATACCTACGACATAATCGCAAGGATAGACCCTGAGACCGGCGTGGTCAAGGGGACAATCAACTGCTCGGGACTGCTTCCGGTGGCGCAGCACTCCCTCAGGACCGATGTCCTGAACGGAATAGCATATGACGAGAAGAGCGGCGGCATCTACCTCACCGGCAAGTACTGGCCGAAAATGTACAAAGTCAGGATTGTAGAAAAGAAATAATATAAACTCATAGGGGTGCCCTCGAGGCTGAGAACATACCCTTTAACTTGATCCGGGTAATACCGGCGTAAGGAAATGAAAAGATATCTTGTTCTGGCAGCGCTTCTGCTGCCGTTCCTTGCAGGCGCGCAGGAGAAAATCGACAGTATTGTAGTATCAGCTTTCAGGGCCTCTGAAAAGACCCCGGTGGCCCATACCGAGATCAGCCGCGAAGAGCTCAGGGGCGCCAGTTCCTCCGCTTCGCTTCCTATGGCGCTTGCCCTCCAGCCGTCGGCTGTTGTGACCAATGAGGGCGGCACCGGGCTGGGCTACAGCAAGATGCGTGTGCGCGGCAGCGATGCCACCCGCATCAATGTGACACTCAACGGAATAACTCTGAACGACGCAGAGTCGCAGACAGTCTTCTGGGTGAACATACCCGCCATCGGCTCGATGCTCGAGAGTGTCCAGCTGCAGAGAGGGGTGGGCACTTCGGTAAACGGTCCGGGGGCATTCGGGGCGAGCATCAATATGCAGACCCTTGTCCCGTCAGGTGAGCCTTACGGCCATATCGAGGCCTCCGCCGGCTCCTGGATGACCGGGACGCTGCTGCTTGCCGGAGGCACTGGCAGAACCCCGAAAGGCTTTTCCGCCGATGCAAGGGCCTCCCTTAACACAACCGAAGGATGGATTGACAACGCTTTTGCACGCGTGGGCAGCGCCTTCCTGACGGCGGGCTGGATGGATGAACGCAATTCGGTGAAAATCAATTATCTGATGGGCAGGCAGAAGAGCGGCATCACCTGGCTCGGCTGCCCTGCCGGCAGCGTTGCGGAGAATCCGCGCTTCAATCCCGCTTATCCTGGCGACAGCGACAATTTCCAGCAGCATCACATACAGAGCCTGTACATACGCCGGATCGCTCCGGAACTCTACTGGTCCACTACTCTCAACTTCACTGCCGGGGCCGGCTACTATGAGAACCGGACAGAGTCGGACGGCCTCTGGTTCGACCGGAGGCGCGCCACGGAGAGCGGATATTATGTCGCCTCCACCAGCCTGAAGTGGAGCAGAGGCGGCTCGCAGGTGACAGGCAATCTCTCCTTCTCTGCATATGACGGAGAGCAGTACGGGTATGACGTATATGCTGACAACAAGCAGGATGAGCCCTGGTATCTCAACAATGCCTTGAAGTGCGATGCGGGCGGATTCATAAGAGGTGAGCACACCGTCGGACCTGTGTCGCTTTATGGCGACCTGCAGTTAAGGCTCATCCGCCACGACATCTCCGGAGTCAACGAAGACTCTTTCCCGATGGACCAGCGGCTGCGTTACTGCTTCTTCAACCCTAAGGGAGGTGTCACGGTGTCGCTCCCCGGCGGGAACTCCCTCTATGCCTCAGTCGCGGTCAGCCACAAGGAGCCGAGCCGCACCGATTTCGAGCAGGCGATGATATCGCATCAGGCGGAAGGGATGCTGCCTGAAAGGATGGTCGACGTGGAGTCCGGCTGGAGGCTGGCGCGGGAGAAGGTGAGCCTGTGTGCCGGGATCTATCTGATGGAGTACAGGGACCAGCTGCTGGAAACGGGCCGCATCTCGAATGTGGGCTATACCATAAAGGAGAATGTGCCCCGCAGCTACCGCCGCGGTCTTGAGCTCTCCGCAGGCTGGGAGCCTATGGAGTGGCTGCGGCTTGACGGCAATCTCGCCCTAAGCCGGAACAGAATCCTGGACTATACCCTGATGGTCGACCGGCTCGATGCCGGCGGGAACTATCTGGGAAAGGTCAGCGAACATTACGGATCCACTGACATACTGATGTCTCCGTCCGCGGTGGGTATGGCCGCGGCGACATTCAGGCCGCTTCCGGCCCTCGTACTGGGACTGACCTGGAAATATGTCGGAAGACAGTTCATCGACAATACGTCCAGTCTGGAGCGCTCCCTGCCGGCGTATGATGTGTTCTCTCTGAAGG
This sequence comes from Bacteroidales bacterium, assembly GCA_045599325.1. Lineage (GTDB taxonomy): Bacteria > Bacteroidota > Bacteroidia > Bacteroidales > UBA932 > Cacconaster. The sequence continues at coordinate 30,837 of JAZRVT010000021.1, forward strand.
CCGAATATGCACTGCGAAAGGTAAAAATTACTATATTTGTGGATAATTTGCTTTCAAAGCGCTATGTTGCGGATGCCTGGGTTTACCGCTGCTTCACTCCTGACGGGGAGAGGACAGAATCAGGACTGTTTCCTCAGGCTCCCTGCAACGCGCTGCTGAAACTGACCTTTGAGTTATAGTATGGACGTATCCGCAGGTTTCGACATTTACAAGGCATTGGAGTTCCTGGCCATGGCGGTCGGGTTCGTGTATGTTCTCCTCGAAGTGAAGAAGTCCCACTATCTCTGGTACTTCTGCATTGCTTCCGCCATCCTCAACCTTGTGGTCTTCTATCACAACAACTATCTTTCGATGGCGCTTCTGCAGTTCTACTATATCGGCAATTCCATTTACGGCATCAAGCAGTTCCTCAAGATGAGGGATGAAGCCATAGCCATATATGGCGCTGGTCCGGAGAATAGGGGCAAGAAGCTGGCCATCAGCCATTTCAATTGGAAAGTGGGGATTATTGCAGCGGTCATTGCAGTAGTGATCTTCCTGGTTCTCGCCCCGATTATGAAGGCTTACGCCGAGGCGAACGGCACCGCCGCCTTCCCGAGCCAGCCTTACTGGGACGCCTTCATAGCCGTGGGGAGCATGCTTGCGACATTCTACCTGAGCAAGTCGTATATGTGCCAGTGGTATCTCTGGCTGGTGATCAATGTCATCTCCACCGTCATCTTCGCGATGAGCGGAATGTACTGGATGTCGCTGATGTACTTCTCGTACATAGTGATCTCCTCATTCGGCCTCAGGAACTGGATCAGGAACGGAGTGTATATCGAAATCGAATAGGACAATCAATTATCCAAATCATATGAAACTTATAGCAGACAGCGGTTCAACGAAGGTGGCCTGGAGAGCCATCCTCAATGACGGTTCGGTCAAGGCCATCGAGACCGAAGGCATCAATCCTGTTTTTATGGAGGATGCGCAGATTACAGGCATATTCACTGAGAAACTTGTTCCGGAGATCGGAAACGGCGTGGATGAGGTCTTCTTCTACGGCGCCGGCGTAGTGGGCGGAGAGGTCAGCGCAAAACTCGAGCGCTGCTTCCAGAACGTATTCCCGGGGTGCGTCTGCACTGCAGTCTCCGACGTGCTTGCAGCAGCCCGCGCACTCTGCGGCCACAAGCCCGGCATCGCCTGCATCCTCGGCACAGGCTCCAACTCCTGCTTCTATGACGGCAAGGAGATCGCCCAGAACGTAAAGGCCGGCGGATTCATCCTCGGTGACGAGGCCAGCGGAGCATACCTCGGCAAGCGCCTCATCTCAGACTTCATCAAGGGCCTTCTCCCTGAGGCAATCGAGAAGGAGTTCGTGAAACGCTACCACCTCGACTATATGGGCATCGTGCAGAAGGTTTACCGCGAGCCGCTCCCAAGCCGCTTCCTGGCCTCCTTCTCGCCGTTCATCAACGAGTTCCGCAACCATCCGCATATGGCGAACCTCATCAAGAGCAGCTTCGAGGAGTTCCTCCGCCGCAACATCGTCCACTACGACTACCGCAGCTACCCTGTCAACTTCGTAGGCTCCATCGCGTTCTACTACAAGGACATCCTTGAGAAGGCGGTAAGTTCGGCCGGGATGAGGATGGGCAAGGTCCTCAAGGGCCCTATCGACGGACTCGTGGAGTATCACAAGGAAGAAATGTAAAGACCAGACAATATGAAAGTCACAGAACAGTCATCACACTATGACAACCTGGACAAAATGTCCACCAGGGAATTGCTCGAAGGCATCAACCGCGAAGACCACGCGGTTCCTGACGCAGTGGCTCTCGCAATCCCTCAGATTGAAATCCTTGTAGACGGCATAGTTGACAGAATGTCACGCGGCGGCCGCGTATTCTATATGGGAGCCGGCACTAGCGGCCGTCTCGGAGTGCTCGACGCATCGGAGATCCCTCCGACATACGGTGCTCCATATGACCTCATATACGGAGTGATGTGCGGCGGCGACAGCGCCATCCGCAAGGCTGCAGAGGGCGCCGAGGACAATGCAGAGCAGGGGTGGAAAGACCTCGAGCAGTTCAACATCACAAAGGAGGACACTATCGTGGGCATCGCCGCATCCGGCACGACCCCATATGTGATCGGCGTCATCAAGGAAGCACGCTCACGCGGCCTCCTTACGGCCTGCATAACCTGCAACCCTGACACTCCTGTGGCAGAAGCCGCTGAGATTCCTATCGTTGCAGTCGTGGGTCCGGAGTTCGTGACAGGCAGCACACGTATGAAATCCGGCACTGCGCAGAAGCTTATCCTCAATATGATCTCAACCTCCGTGATGATCCGCACCGGACACGTCCGCGGAAACAGGATGGTGGATATGTCGCTGACCAACAAGAAGCTTGTTGACCGCGGCACCAAGATGATAATGTCTGAGGCCGGTATCGACGACTACGGCGAGGCGAAGGCTCTCCTGCTGAAATACGGCTCAGTCCGCAAGGCTGTCGATTCATACAAGTCTGGACTCTGCTAAATACCTGACTGACGGTGTTCCGCGCCAACTATTCATCCGCTCTGCTCGAAGAGGCTGTGGACCAGTTCGCTTCGCTGCCCGGCATCGGCCGCAGGACCGCGCTGAGGCTGGCGCTGCACGTCCTCAGTCTCCCGAAGGAGAATGTGACCCAGTTCGCAGGGGCGATGACCTCCCTCAAGGAGAACGTGCGCTACTGCCCGGACTGCCATATGATCTCCGACAGCGGGACCTGCCCGTTCTGCCCGGACCCCAGGCGCGACGCTTCGGTGGTCTGTGTGGTCGAGAGCCTGCGCGACGTGCTGAGCATAGAGAACACCGGCCAGTACAACGGACTGTATCACATCCTCGGCGGGATAATCTCGCCGATCGACGGCATCGGCCCTTCTGACCTCAATATCGCATCGCTGTGCGAAAGGCTGGGGAAGGGCGCTGTCGCCGAGGTGGTGCTTGCCCTGAGCACGAGCATGGAAGGGGAGACCACCTCATTCTACCTCTACCGACAGATTTCCAGATATCCTGTCAAGGTGACCGCCATAGCCCGGGGAGTGGGCTTCGGCGATGACCTGGAATATACCGACGAGCTTACGCTCGGCCGCTCCATTACAAACCGACAACTTTTCAAACCTTAAACTTATGGGACACGAATTTCCTTTCGTATGGTTTCTGGCTGCGTTCGTAGCCTACACGGCACTGCTGTTCTTCATCTCCTGGCTGACAGCCAGAAAGACCGGCACAAATTCATTCTTCTCTGGTGACAAGAAGGCTCCGTGGCCGGTGGTGGCCTACGGAATGATAGGCGCATCGATCTCCGGTGTGACATTCATCTCCGTGCCGGGCAACGTATGGGTCCAGAACTTCTTCTATATGCCTCTGGTGCTCGGTTTCGTGGGCGGCTACATAGTGATAGCGAAGGTGCTCCTGCCTCTGTACTACAAGATGAACCTCACGTCTATCTACGCATACCTCGGCGACCGGTTCGGAAGCAAGTCCCATAAGACGGGAACCACTGTGTTCATGGTCTCCAGGCTTCTCGGAGCGGCAGTCAGAATCTTCGTGGTGATTGTGGTGTTCTTCGCATTCCTGCCGAAGAACTTCGTCGCGTCATCCCCGCTCGGAGTCTTCGCCATCGTGACGGCGGTCTTCCTGGCGCTTCTCTATCTCTATACATTCAAGGGCGGCGTCAAGACCATCATCTGGACAGACGTGCTCCAGACCACCTTCATGCTGCTTGCAGTGGGCCTGACCATCTACTTCATCTGCAAGGATATGGGCTGGTCCTTCGGTGAGATGTTCTCCACGGTGAGCGCCACCACCAACGGCAACGCCGGCGCAGTGGGCTGCGGCAAGGCCTTCACCAGCTGGTTCGACTGGGACTGGAGCCACGGCACAAATGCCGTCAAGCAGTTCATCTCCGGTATCTTCGTGACAATCGCAATGACCGGCCTAGACCAGGCGATGATGCAGAAGAACCTTGCCTGCAAGGACATCAAGGCGGCCCAGAAGAATATGTACACCACAAGCATCATCATCGTGGTGGTCAACTTCTTCTTCGTGCTGATGGGCGCACTCCTCTGCGTCTACGCACAGAGCAAGGGCATCGACTTCGGCAAGACCGACAACCTCTTCCCGACAATCGCCAGCCAGTATCTCGGAGTGGGCGTGGGCATCTTCTTCCTCATCGGCCTCATCTCCGCATCATATCCTAGCGCAGGTGCAGCGATGACCGCCCTGACCACCTCCTTCTGCGTGGACTACCTCAATTTCAACGGACGATCCGACTGGGATGCCTCTAAGAAGGAGAGAGTCCGCAAGTGGGTTCACGCCGGTGTGGCTCTCACATTCCTGATCATCATCGTCGTGCTGCAGATCGCCAGCAGCGACGCTGTGGTCAACCTTGTCTACAAACTCGCATCGTACACCTACGGTCCGCTTCTCGGAATGTTCTTCTTCGGAATCCTCTCCAAGGCCCAGGTCCGCGACGGCGCTGTCCCTTACATCGCCATTGCCGCTCCTGTGCTCTGCCTGATAATCAATTTCCTCGGCAAGAAGTATTTCGGATTCGACCTCGGCTTCACGCTCCTGATTGTCAACGGCCTGCTGACCTACCTCGGTATGTGGGCCTTCAGTAAGAAGCCTCAAATTGCTCAATAAGAGTACACTTTGAGGTTTTTTGACTATATTTGCCGGATAGAATATGATCAGAATCACCAAATACTTCGTCTTCGGTAAGACCAAGCCCCGAGCCAGTCAGTCGTAAACCCTTGCGGTTCACGGATTTATTGACTGATAACTCGAGATAGGATGATTCAGATTTTTTATAACTCAAAAGACCAGGTCGAGGTTTCCGAGACACTGGACACATTAAAGAAGATTTCATTGAAGGACGCCCTGTGGCTCGACCTTTTCAATCCGACAGGAGATGAGAAGAGAGCCGTGGAGGAGTTCCTCCATACCACACTCCAGAGCCGCGCACAGGCTGAGGAGATCGAGAGTTCCTCCCGTTTCTCCGAGACTGCCGGCGCTGTCTTCGCCAACACCAGCTTCCTGCTGCCGAGCGCGGACAACTACACTATGGAGTCAGTGTCCTTCATTCTTTCAGGAGACACCATAACCTCCATCCGGCAGGTTCCTCTGAGAAGTTTCACAGACATCCAGAGGAGAATACTCTTCAACAGCAAGCTGTATCCGACCGGCTATCATATCCTTGTCGGCATCCTTGAGAACCGCATAGACCTGGATGCAGATATGATCGAGCTGATGTCAAAGGAGATCGGACAGTACAGCAAGAGGGTTAGCCTCGGCGAAGATGTCAACGAGGAGTTCATCCTTGACATCAACCAGCTGCAGGAGAACTCTATGCTCGTCCGTGAGAACATAGTGGACAAGCAGAGGATGATCTCCAGCCTGCTGAAGAGCGACAAGACACCGAAAGCGATTGGCGGCAAGCTCAACGTGCTGCTAAAAGACATATCATCACTGATCAACCATACCAACTTCAGCTTTGAACGTCTGGAGTATCTTCAGAACACTGTCCTGGGTCTGATCAACCTCGACCAGAACAAGATTATGAAGATATTCACGCTTGTCTCCCTTCTGCTGATGCCTCCGACCCTTGTGGCCAGTTTCTACGGAATGAATATACAGCTGCCGCTCATCGGCGGGCGCGGGGATATGATTCTCGTGCTCTCGGTGATGCTCGTGACCGTGGCGGCCGTCTTCCTGATCTTCCGCAAGAAAAAAATGCTTTAGTATGAAGAAACCCGGTTTATTCTTATCATTGGTTCCAATCCTCACGCTGATTATCTTCCTTTTCCTCGGCGTGAGACTGTTCGGCGAGGATCTCACTGGAGGTCCCGCCCAGATAGCGCTGCTGCTTTCGGCAGTGATCACCTGCATCATCGGAATGGCTGCCTTCAAGGTTCCCTGGGCCAGATTCGAGGATGCAATGGGAAATACGATGAAGTCGACCACAGGCGCGATATTCATTCTTTTTGCAATCGGCTGTCTGACAGCCACCTGGATGCTCTCGGGCATTGTCCCTACAATGATAGCCTACGGCTTGAAGATCATCAACCCGAAGGTTTTCATCCTTGTCTCCTTCCTTCTCTGCGCCCTAGTTTCAGTTCTCGCGGGAAGTTCCTGGACTACAATAGGCACAATCGGTGTGGCGATGTTCACCGCCGGCACATTCGTCGGCCTGCCTTCAGGCTGGCTTGCGGGCGCCATCATATCCGGCGCATACCTCGGTGACAAGGTATCCCCGCTCAGCGACACCACCAACCTCTCGGCTTCTATGGCGGGGGCCGAACTCTACACTCACGTGAAGTTCAATATGATCACCACGCTTCCGGCGCTGGTGATATGTTTCATAGCATTCCTGGTCATCGGCTTCCTTGCCCCTGTGACCTCCGAGATCGATGTCTCCGCGGAACTCGAGGTGCTCAAGAGCACCTTCAACATCTCACCGTGGCTGCTGCTGGTTCCGGTAGTGACCATCCTGCTCATCTACAAGAAGGTGTCAGCATTCCTGACGCTCTTCCTCTCAGCTATCGTGGGCGCTGTGGTGGCCTGGTTCGCTCAGCCGCAGATAATGCATTTCATCGTTGGCGGCCAGACCGGCCTTATGGGCTTCATCAAGGCCGCCTTCGCGATGATGTCCAACGAGATTTCCGTCTCGACCGTCAGCCCGCTGATCACCAAGCTCGCCTCCACGGGAGGAATGGGAGCAATGGTCGACACAGTCTGGCTGATCATCGCCGTGATGGCTTTCAGCGGCGCATTCACTGCCAGCGGAATGCTCGGCTCCATCACTGAAAGGCTCGTAGGGTCAATAAAGTCCCTGACCGGGCTTGTCACCACTACGGTAGTGACCTGCATCTTCTGCAACCTGACTCTTTCTGACCAGTATATGGCCATCCTTGTTCCTGGAAATATGTTCAAGGATGTCTACAGGAAGTTCGGCCTGGCGCCTGAGATGCTCAGCCGCACCCTGCAGGACTCCGCTACCGTGAGTTCGGTGCTGGTGCCGTGGAACACCTGTGCTGTGGTGCAGTCCACAGTCCTCGGCATAGCTACATTAGATTACCTGCCGTTCTCGCTCTTCTGCCTTATCGCGCCTTTCATCGCAATCATAATAGCGGCGCTCAACTTTAAAATCCACAGACTCCCCGAATATGAAACTCATTAGAAACCTTTCCGCTGCTGTCGTGCTTCTGACGGCATCCTTTGCGCTCCTTTCAGCACAGACGGCCCTCTATCCTTATGACAGCGACCTCGACAGAGAGGGCAGCTGCACTTCCATAATGGTAGGAAAGAAGGCATCTTCCGACGGCTCAGTGATGACAGCCCACGCCTGCGACTCCTACTACCGCACCTATGTCACTATCGAACCGCGCAAGACCTTCGCCGAAGGCGAACTCGAGCCGCTCTATTTCAATGCGCTCCACAAGGAGGAACCGTGGGATCCGCGCCGCGTCTCAGAGACCGGGAAGATTGTCCCTCCGAAGAGCGAGACCTACCGGTTCCTGAACACCGCTTACCCTTGTATGAGCGAGAAGCAGCTGGCTATCGGCGAGACCACATTCGACGGCAACCGCAGCCTGCTCAACCGCAACGGCCTCTTCTGGATCGAAGAACTGGAACGCATCGCCCTCGAGTACTGTGACAACGCCCGTGACGCCATCCGCCTTATGGGCAGCCTCGCGGAGAAATACGGCTACTGCGACTGGGGCGAGTGCCTCACCGTGGCTGACAAGAACGAAGTCTGGCAGTTCGAGATCAACGGCCCCGGTCCGGAAGGTCCCGGTGCAATCTGGGCTGCGCAGAGAATCCCTGACGACCACGTCGGAGTCTCCGCCAACATCGCGCGCATCGGCGAGATCGACTTCAACGACCCTGACAACTTCATGTACTGCAAGGACCTGAAGAAGAGGGCAAAGGCACTAGGTCTCTGGGACGGCAAGGGCCCTCTCAAGTTCTACAAGGTGGTCGGTGACGGCAAGCCTTTCAGCATCCGTGAGTTCTTCATCCTCAAGACTCTCTGCCCGAGCCTCGACATCAGCCTCGACGACGAGGAGATTCCGTTCTCAGTCAAGCCTGAGAAGCCTGTCACCCCTGAGATGATGTTCGCCCTCTACCGCGAGACCTATGAAGGCACCGAGTACGATATGACCAAGAACCTCAAGGCTACATTCCACCGCCGCGTGAAGGACCTCGACAGCAAGCCTTACCCTGAGGCATCATACAATGAGTATGACGAGACCCTCTCTCCGATCTCTCCTTTTATGTCTGCTGATATGAGGCAGATGCTCAACACCATAGCCCCGGGCATCGTAACCAACCGACGCACCATCGCTGTCATCCAGTCATCTTACACCTGGATCGCACAGTGCCGCAGCTGGCTTCCTGACGAGGTCGGCGGCGTCTGCTGGTTTGCATACGACAATGCTGCGCAGAGCCCGCGCTTCCCGATCTACGCCGGCTGCACTCAACTCCCTGAGTCTATGGGCCATTGCGGTCAGAACAGCTACCGTCCTGAAGCCGCAGTCTGGGCGTTCCGCGAGACCAACCGCATCGCCACCATCTACTGGGACAAGACCCGCCGGCTCCTCGAGCCTGCCCAGGCACAGTTCGAGAAGATGATGCTCCAGCAGGACAAGCTCGTCCAGGAGGAGGTTGTCAGCCTCATCGGCGAGGGCAGGAGGGAAGAGGCAGTCGAGGTGCTCAACAAGCAGACTGACAGCTTCTTCAATATGGTCGCCGGAAAATGGAAAGATCTCAAGGGCAGAGTCCTCGAGATCTTCGTCCGCAGTATGTAGCTGCCTTTAGAATTCGAAATCCTTCGACACAGGGAAGAGGCCGTAGAGACCGCCTGTGTGGATGAAAAGAATATTCTCTGCGTCCTGGAGCTTTCCTCCGGGACGCATTTCGTTTACCATCCCGTAGGTTGCCTTGCCAGTGTAGACAGGGTCGAAGACGACTCCCTCGAGCTTTGCGAGATGCTTGATGTGCTCCAGCTCCTCCGGACGGCTGAGCGCGTAGCCCCGGCCAACATAACCTTCGATGAACTCGAAATCAGTGTCCTTGATGGAAGCGGCGGCCTCATCGGCCTTTGCCTGGCTTATCTCTCCGAGTTCGACAAGATAAGGGAGGGCATCCTTGCTGATGCGTTCCGAAATCTTCTGGAAATAGGGCTCGTCGTCGCATACGCAGACTCCGGCGATTCTCCTGCCGTAGCCGTTGATGATGTTAGAGAGCTGGAGACCTGAACTTGTTCCTCCCGAACCGGTCGCCGTGATGATGGTGTCGAAGGTGACGCCGAGTTCCTTCTCCTGCTCGACGATTTCCTTGAGGGCGAAGTAGTAGCCGCAGGTGCCGACTCCGAACGATGCTCCTTCAGGAATGATGTACGGCCGGTATCCCTGAGCGGCGTATTCGTCCGCCATCTGCTGCATTATCTCAGCGCGGTGGTTGCTGTATTCCTCTCTGTTGCAGAATTTCACATCTGCACCGAGCAGAAGGTCGAGGAAATAGTTGCCCTCCACAGGAGGCTTGTCGCTGATGCGCAGGAGCACAGCTGACTTCATCCCGAAATGAGTGGCCACGGAGACTGTGGCACGGCAGTGGTTGGACTGGATTCCGCCGCAGGTGATAAGCAGGTTGCACCCCTTCTCAATGGCTTCAGCCACTGCAAATTCAAGTTTACGGACCTTGTTTCCGGACCATTCGCTGCCGGTCTGGTCGTCACGCTTGATGTAGATATTCTTTCCGGCTTCCGCGCTCCAGCGCTCCATCCGGGTGATTTTGGTAGGCAGATTTGCCAGTTGCAGTTTCTTCATAACTCTTTATTGAAATATGAAGTAAAGATACTAAATTTGTATGACAACTCTAACCTGGAACCGCAATGAAAAAAACTCTTGTTGCAATCGCGGCCTTGCTTGCGTCAGCCGCTCTCTCATTCGCCCAGCCGAAAGCCCCCGAGGCCTTCAAGCCGATGGGCGATTCAATTTCAAACTATCTCAGGAACAATACTCTTGTCCGTTCACGTGTCTCTGTGAAAGATGTCGTGAAGGGCAAGAAGACTCTTGATATCTATCTGAGCGACGGAATCTCCGACTTTCCGATCCGCGACAAGGAGTATGCTGACATCTATGCCATCGCCCGCGGACTCCTCCCTGAGGAGTATGCTTCATATGCCGGCAAGGTCCGCATCTTCGGCGCCGGCGTGGCGCTCGAGAACCTCAAGAGCAACTTCTACTCCGAGAAGAGGGACGCCACCCCTGTCAAGGAGCACGAGAAGTATGCTGAGAAGTATCACAGGAAACTCGCGGCTCCGCTTGTGAAGAACACTTCAAAGCCTTATTCCGTGGACAAAGGGCTGCAGAACAGGCATATCGCTATGTGGCAGAGCCACGGATTCTATTTCGAGACTTCCCTCAAGCGCTGGGAGTGGCAGCGCGCCCGCTGCTGGCAGACCGTGGAGGACCTCTACACTCAGAGCTATGTGCTTCCTTTCCTCGTGCCTATGCTCGAGAATGCCGGCGCTGTCGTGATGCTTCCGCGCGAGCGCGACTGGAACGTCTACGAGCAGGTGGTCGACAACGACGACCCGCTGAGCGCATACCGTGAGACAGGTGCGTGGGGCGACGCTCCGGAGAAGGGCTTCGCTAATCCGAAGGAGACTTATACTTTCGGCGAGAACCCGTTCAAGATGGGTACCGCACGTATGGCGAAGGCCGCAGGCAAGGATACCCCGAAGAGCACTGTCCACTGGATTCCGAACATCCCTGCGGCATCATCGCTCACAGGCCCGGTCGCAGTCTATGTCTCTTACCAGACCGTGAAGAACAGCACGACTGCAGCTCACTATACAGTCAGGCACAAGGGCGGCGAGACCACTTTCAGCGTCAACCAGCAGATGGGCGGCGGCACCTGGATCTTCCTCGGCAAGTTCGAGTTCGAGGAGGGCGCTCTTCCTGAGCAGGGTGTCTGGCTCACCAACGAGACAGAGGCCGCAGGCAGCTTCGTGACTGCAGACGCTGTCAAGTTCGGCGGCGGAATGGGCAACATCGCGCGCAAGCCTGACACTGACATCGACCGCAACGGCGACCCTGTCGAGTTCGAGACGCTCCCTGAGGTTTCCGGATACCCGCGCTTCACCGAGGGCTCACGCTACTGGCTGCAGTGGGCCGGCTACGTCGACTCCGTCTATTCCTACAGCCACGGCGTCAACGACTATAACGACGACTATATGTCACGTCCGCGCTGGGTCAACGCCCTCCTCGGCGGATCGTACATCAACCCTAAGGCTCCGGGATACAATATCCCTGTCGACCTTTCATTCGCCTTCCATTCAGACGCCGGCAATGTGCTCGACGACTCGATCATCGGCACACTCTCCATCTACACAAGACTCTCCAACGACAAGGACACCTATGTCAACAAGGAGAGCCGCAACAATGTGCGTGAGCTCGCCGACATCGTCCAGACCGAAATCGTCAATGACATCCGTGCCAGCTACGAGCCGAAGTGGGCGCGCCGCCAGCTCTGGGACCGCTCCTATGCTGAGAGCCGTATCCCTGAGGTTCCGGGAATGCTCCTCGAGCTTCTCTCGCACCACAACCTCGCAGATATGCGCTACGGCCTCGACCCTTCATTCAGGTTCACCGTCTCCCGCTCAATATATAAAGGTATGGTCAAGTATCTGGCCTACATCAACAATTTCGAATACTGCATCCAGCCGCTTCCTGTCTCCGCTTTCTCTTCAAGCCTCAGCGGAAGCGAGCTGACTCTCTCCTGGGCTCCGACGCCGGACCCTGCTGAGGAGACCGCCGTCCCTTCAGGATATGTGGTCTACTCCCGCATCGATGAGGGAGGCTTCGACAACGGACAGCTGGTTTCCGGCACAAGCTTCAAGGCAACCCTCGAGCCGGGCCACATCTACAGCTTCAAGGTCTCCGCTGTCAATGACGGCGGCGAGAGCTTCCCGAGCGAGATACTTTCAGCCGGCATCGTTTCCAAGGATGCCCCTGTGGCACTGGTGGTCAACAACTTCAACAGGGTCAGCGCTCCTGTAAGCTTCGCTTCGCGCGACTCCTCATACGCAGGCTTCCAGAACGGGCTTGACTCAGGCGTGCCATACGGCTGGGACATCTCATTCATCGGCCCTCAGTATGAGTTCCGCCGCCATATCGACTGGACTGACGACGACAGCTGCGGTTTCGGCTCGTCAAGTTCAGATTATGAGACCCGCCCGATTGCAGGAAACACCTTCGACTATCCGTATATCCACGGCAAGGCCCTGATGGCGGCAGGCTACAGCTTCATCTCCTCCAACCGCGCAGCGGTGGAGCAGGGAAGTGTCTCCGCAAAGGGATTCGATATGCTCGACGTGATCTGCGGCAAGCAGGTGACCACCCAGGTGGGACGCAAGGGCGCCTGCGAGCTCAAGTACCCTATCTTCACAAAGGGTATCCAGAAACTCATAAGCGACTATGCCGCTGCAGGAGGCAACATCTTCATCTCAGGCGCTAACATCGCTTCTGACCTCTGGGAGCCGGTCTTCGGCTATGAGGTTACCGACGAGATGAGCAAGGAGAGTGTCGAGCCTGCAAAGAAGTTTGTCCAGGAGGTGCTTCACTACCGCTGGATGACCAACCAGGCAACCCAGACTCCGCGTTTCCGCGTCGTGCAGAACAATCTCGGAGTCCCTGCTGACGGCAGCCGCTTCACCTGGCAGAACCTTCCTAACCAGGAAATCTACTGCGTGGAGGCTCCGGATGCTCTTGTCCCTGTCGGAAAGGGTGCTTACACTCTCTGCCGCTATGAGAACACAATCTCCGCTGCGGTGGCATACAAGGGTGACTACAAGGTTGTCTCTCTCGGCGTTCCGTTCGAGGTCATCGCTGAGAACGGCCGGCTGATGCAGCTCATCGCCGGATTCTTCAAGGGAGAATAGTGAAAAGGATCCTCTGCACCGTCGCCCTGGCGGCCGTCATCGTTATGACGGCTGTCGAGGGGACGTGGGGGACTCCGATGCACAGCAGCCCGTTCTTTGTGGCTGCTGTTTTTCTTATGATGGTCCTGCTGGTCGTCAGGATTGTGGAGGAACTGCGGATGCGCTCTGACCGGGTGGCTGCGGATGGCGTCCTGACGGGGCTGCTGAGCCACTGCGGGGCTTTTGTCCTCTGTCTGGGGTCGCTGCTGGGCTCTGTCAGTATGGCCGACGTGCAGATGGTGGCCATAGAGGGGCAGCCCTGTGATACCGCATATTCCCGCGACGGCAGTATGGTGCGGCTGCCGTTCAGTGTCACTCTGAAGGAGTTCCGCACCGATTATTATGAGGATGGCGTCAGCCCGAAGCAGTACAGCAGCACCTTCACCGTTGACGGCCGTGAACTGCTGACCTCTGTCAACCATCCCTGCCGGTACGGCGGCTACCGCTTCTATCAGCTTGATTATGACCGGGACAGGGGAGAGTATTCTGTCCTGAAGCTGGTCCGCGACCCGTGGCTCCCGCTGGTCTATGCCGGTTTGGTCCTGCTTGCCGCGGGCGCTCTGCTGCAGCTGCGCCGCAGCTGGAAGGGACGGTGGCTCTTTGCTGTCATCCTGGCCGTAGCCGCGGCCTTCACTCTGATTTCTGTGGCCCGCATCAATTTCGGCACTCTTGTGCCTGCGCTCAGAAGCCTGTGGTTCATACCGCATCTGGCACTCTATATGATTGCCTATGCCTCGCTTGCCATTGCTCTGGTGCTCTGCATACTGTCTCTCACCGGGGCCGGCACCGGGAAGCTTGGTTCTCTTGGCTCTCTTGCCTCAAGGCTCTCTTCCACTGCTTCGTCGCTGCTGCTTCTCGGGATGGTCTGCGGTGCGGTCTGGGCGGATGTGGCCTGGGGCCACTGGTGGACGTGGGATGCGAAGGAGTGCTGGGCGGCTGTGACCTGGCTGCTGACTGTCGCCGGGACCCATCTCCCTGACTCCCTCCGCAAGCGGCGCTCTACGCTGCTTGTCTGCATCATTCTTTCATTCCTGGCAATGCAGGTGGCCTGGTATGGCGTCGGCTACCTTCCGGCCTCCCTGACCAGCCTGCACACTTACAGATAGCGGCTTCGCAGCGGGAGAAAATGTGGTCCCGGTCACCTGCGTCGGCGGGCGGGCTCACTTCCTATTCGATGCCTTCGCTGCGGAACCCCAGTGAATCAGTGCTTCAGGCTTTTGTAGTCGTCTTCGGCTTTGATCTTGTTGATGATGGTGGTGACGGTGCGGTAGATTTCGCCGTTTTCGCGGTAGTCTGCCTTGCAGATGAAATTCACGCGGTCCTGGCGAAGCAGCTTGCGGGCAGTCTCCGACTTGCGGGTGTCCGATTCATTGAAGACAGCAATCGAATTGCCGCCGAACATCTTGACAATCTTCATGCAAGGTATGTCAGTAGTTCCGTCTCCCAGGTAGATCATATTGCTGAAAGGCACCGGCTTGTCATCCTCTGCCTGGCTCTCGTTCACCTTGGTGTTGTCACTGATGTCCAGAATGCCCTTGGCAATCTTGAAGAGGAACTGAGTCTTGCCGGTGTAGTCCACGGCCACGGCAGGCCAGACTGCCACGCCCGATTCGTCATACCAGAACGAGCAGGCGAAAATCTTCTTGAACTCCCCGGCGATAGGGGTGCCCTCGATGAGTTCGGTCTGTCCGGAGGAGTTGATGTAGTGCTCCACGTTCACCCCGTGCTCCTCGCCGTAGCGGTTGATGAGCGAGAACCACTCCCTGACTCCTTCAAAGAGCTCGATATGCTTGCCGAAAGAGACAAACGACTCGCGTGTGAGGGAGATGCCCTTGTCCTTCGCCTCATCGATCATCAGTTTCATATAGGAGAGGATGCTGCTGACCTCCTGTCCCTCCGGGACCTGGTTGCTCTTTGTCCAGAACTCGTCCGGAGTCTGCCCGATGGCCTGGATGAAGCCGAACTCCTGCATATTGCCCGGGGAGAGAGTTCCGTCGAAGTCGTAGATGAGCGCTACTGTCGGTTTCTTTCTGTTCATAAGGGCAAATATAGAAAAAATGAGTAAATTCGCGGAACAAAAAAAGAGCCGCTCAAGGCGACTCTCTGTGGGAGTAATAGGATTCGAACCTATGACCCTCTGCTTGTAGGGCAGATGCTCTAAACCAGCTGCGCTATACTCCCGTTGGTTTGGGACTGCAAAAATAGATATATTTTTAAGAAAACAAAAATAAAAATGAAAAAAACGCTACTATTTTTGGCTCTGGCAGCAATTATGGCTGTCGGATGCAACAAAGACAGGCAAGGATTCGAGCAGAAGGACGCAACCCTCTGCCAGATGACAGATTCCCTCGGGATTCCGTCGATGCAGCTTTCGTATTATGAGAAGGGCGGGGAGGTCCACACTGTCCTCTGCGGTGCCGACAAGGAGGTGCAGCAGGACGGCCGCGAACTCTACCAGGCCGCTTCGCTCAGCAAGGTCGTCTTCTCATATGTCGTGATGCGGCTTGTGGACGAGGGCAAGATCGACCTCGACACTCCGGTTGCTGAATACACCGACATCGACCGTTTCGAAGACAAGGAGATGGCCGCGAAGATCACTCCGCGTATGGTCCTCTCACACACGACCGGCCTCTACAACTGGGCAGACTCTCCGTCTGCAGAGTCCTGGCCGACCAGCACCATCACCTTCCACTATCCTGTGGACTCCTGCTACGGCTACTCGGGCGAGGGCTATGCCTTCCTGCAGCGCGCCGCTGAAGCAGTCGGCGGAAAGAGCCTGAACGACCTGGCCACTGAATATGTGTTCGAGCCTTTCGATATGCCGCTCTCCTACTACTGCTGGCGACCGGAATACGACGAGCTTGCCCTCTGCGGCTTCAACCTCGAGGGCGAGAACAGGGGCAGGCGCGAGGGACTCGAGTCCAACTGCGCATTCACCCTCCGCACCAACAGCCAGGAGTATATGAACTTCCTTGTGCACGCCGTGCTCAACGGCGAGGGGCTGACCCCGGAGACTTACAAGGAGTGGCTCACTCCGCGCTCACACGCTATCCGCTATGCCAACGAAGTGCGCGAATGCGACAAGGATATGTACTGGTGCCTGGGTATGGGCGTAAAGGTCACCTTCGACGCCGAGGGCAACCCTGTCCCTGCACAGTACTGGCACTGGGGCGACAACGGTTCCTGGAAGGCCCTCTATGTGGTGGACCTCAATGCCGGCAAGGTTATGGACTACTTCACCAACAGCGCAAAAGGCCACTACTTCTGCGATGAAGTCTGTGGCCTTTATATGGGCGAATCCTACGGCATCGAGCCGTGGATAGATGAGAGGGACGACGACTAGTAGCCGAGAATCTCCTCGAATTTCTGCATAAGTTCGTAACGGTCCCAGTCGGCCCGGTTTGCGAAGATAAGGATCAGCGCGTTGCTCTCAGGGTAGCGCGCTGCCAGTATCTTGAAGCCGCCGTTGTCGCCGGTGTGGTAGATGACCTCGGCAGTGGTGTCGGTCTTCGGCTCGATGAACCAGCCGTAGCCGTACCAGGTGTTCGGACGGTTCTGGTAGTCGCTGTACGGACTGTCGGTGCAGCATACCTTAGGTGACTGTGCCATCACGCGGCTCTCTTCGCTGATGACTTTGTTTTCGCGGAGTGCCTTCTCCCACTGCAGGAACTGGTGGGTGGAGGTGTAGATGCCGCCGTCAGGTTTTGTTGCGAAGAAGGTCTCCTCGCCGTAGTCGAGCTCATACCAGTTCTTCGGACCCTCGACAGGGGTTGCAGATGCAGTGCGCTCCTCAGGCATATCGGTGGTGTCCTCATACTCGTAGCCGTGGGCCATGTTCGGGATCTGGTCCTCGATGGCAGGGTCGAAGTAGAGAGTCTGGTTCATTCCGGCAGGGATGAAGATGTTCGCGGTCACGTACTCGGTGAAAGGCTTTCCGCTGACCTTCGACACGATGTCGCCGCAGAGGACGAAGGTCGGGTTCATATACTCATAGGCGTCGCCAGGGGCGAATCTCAGGAAGTCGAGTTTGGTGAGGTATTCCATTGCGCGCGCGTCGTCGCCGTGGATGCGCTCCTCGAGGGTGTAGCCCCTGCGTGCGTCAGGCACTCCGGAGCAGTGGGAGAGAAGGTGACGGATCTTGATGTCGTTCCAGAAAGGTGCCTCATATTCAGGATGGAACTTGGATACAGGGTCGTCGAGCGAGAGCTCCCCGCGCTCCACCAGCTGGAGGATTGCAGTGGCTGTGAACTGCTTTGATACTGAAGCGATGTTGAAGAAGGTGTTGCCGTCGATCTTCGCCTTGGTGTCGATGTCGGCTATGCCGTAGCCTTTGTCGAAGATCACGTCGTCGCCCTGGAGGATGAGGACGGCCGCACCCGGTTCGTCTGCCGGGAAGAGCGATTCGCAGAGGCTGTCAATCTGCTTGAGGGCCTCTTTCTGGGGGTTGCTGCAGGAAATTGCTGCCATAACTGTTGCTGCGAGGATAATAAGAGTTTTTTTCATATCAGTTTTGAGTGGCTTGAATTACAAATTTAATTAAATATATCGTATTTTTGCATAAGCAACCTTCAAGATATGGCTATTAAGGGCGATTCATTCCTTGTTCTGCGGATTCTCCGTTACATTCCCGGCGGGAGGGCCGTGGTGCGCGCTTTCCACAGGACCAAGACAGATGGCCTGCAGCGCACCGTGTTCGGCATCAGCTTCCCGACCCCTGTCGGAGTGGGCGGCGGCATAGACCGCAAGGGACAGTATTACAACGACCTGGCGGCATACGGACCTTCGTTCGTTGAAGTGGGTCCGCTCCGTGGCGTGACCGCCGCGATAGGCAGCCTGAAGAAGGACCAGAAGCAGGTGGTGGTCTTCGCCAATCTGAGCAATGCCCGCAAGAACGTAGAGCGCTCCTTCTCGCTGATATACGACTTCGTTGACGCGATAGTCTTCAACATCTCCTCGACATCCACCATTTCAGAAGTGATAGAGCATATCATCACCCTTCGCCGCTACAATGACGAATACAGGCCGATGCTCTTCAGGCTCTATCCCGACCTGACGCACGACCAGCTGGTCGACATTGTGGACTATGCCCTCAGCAGCGGCATCGACGGCTTCATAGTGCCTGTGGAGAATGTCGCGCAGATGAAGGAGATGTCGCACGACCTCCTGCCTGTCGTGGCATCCGGCTCCTTCGAATCGCCGGAGGCGGTTGCAGAGGCCCTCAAGGCCGGCGCCTCGCTGGTCGAGGTCCAGAACCAGCCGCTCGAATACGGCACGAACTTCATAAAGAGAGTTCATAAATTCCTCTACAGACAGCAATGATAACAGCTTCCATCTGTACGATCGGCGATGAGATCCTCATCGGCCAGGTCGTTGACACGAATTCTGCGGAGATATCCCGCAGGCTCAACAGCATCGGCATCAAAGTGCAGTATATGACCTCTATAGGCGATGACCACGGCCAGATTGTCAGCCAGCTGAGCGAGCGTCTCGCCCAGACCGACATCGTGATTGTGACCGGCGGTCTCGGACCGACCAAGGACGACATCACCAAGGAGGCCCTGAAGGAGATCTCCGGATCCACCGGCTATGTGCGCAACGAGGAGCAGATGGCCCACGTGAAAAGGATACTGGAGGCGAGGGGAATACCTATGATAGACACCAACAGGGCTCAGGCAGACGTGCCTGACAAGTGCCAGGTGATTCCGAACCGTCTCGGCACGGCACCTTGCATGGCTTTCCATAACCTTGGCCCTGAGGGCACGTCGTCCCTCTATTCACTGCCAGGAGTGCCGTTCGAGGCTGTGGGACTGCTGCCGGAGGTGATGGAAGACATCAGCCGCCACTATTCTCTGGCGAAGATAACCCACAGGACTATAGTGACTTTCGGCATCCCTGAGTCAACTCTCGCTAAGCGGATTGAGGGGTGGGAGGACTCCCTTCCGGAGAATGTCCACCTGGCGTATCTGCCGGACCCGACACTCGGCGTGCGGCTGAGGCTCACCCAGATAGGCGGTGAGGCGGACTTCGAGCCGCTGGTGGCCCGGCTGCGTGACCTCATCGGTGACGCCATCTACGGCGAGGGCGATGACACTCTGCAGAGCGTGATCGGGGAGCGTCTCCGCAAGGCGGGGAAGACCCTCGCAGCCGCTGAATCCTGTACTGGCGGACGCATCTCGGAACTTATAACTTCGGTAGCCGGCTGCAGCGACTACTACAAGGGCTCAGTGACCTCCTATGCCAACGAGGTGAAGACGGGCGTCCTTGGTGTCAGACCTGAGACAATTGCTCAGCACGGTGCTGTGAGTGAGGAGTGCGTCAGCGAGATGGCTGCAGGGGTGCTCCGCCTGCTCGGCACTGACTATGCTGTGGCCACTTCCGGCATCGCCGGTCCCGGCGGTGCGGTGCCAGGCAAACCTGTTGGAACTGCCTGGCTGGCTGCGGCAAGAAAAGAGAAAGACGGAACAGTGTCCGTCTTCACTCAGTGTGTCCACTTCGCCTCGTCGAGAGCTGTCAACATCCAGCGCTTTGCTTCGTATGCTCTCAACCTTCTGAGAATAAATCTCTAGAGAGGGAAGTCAGCGTTCTTCGAAAGTCCCGTCAGTGTAGAAGACGGTGATTCTGGCGATTTTTCTGACCGATTTTTCCTTTACAACGGTAAGGGGAGCCTGCTCTACGCGATTCTCAGTGGGTTGAGACTCCGCGATTTCCGCTGTAACTTCCTCAGCATCTGGAATTTCTTCGTCATTTGCCGAGAAGAGGTCCGGTTCTTCAGATATCGCAGAAGCGGTTTCAAGAGGCAAATCCGCCGGGTCAGGGGCGGTTCTGTCGCTTGTCTTGTAAGGTTTTCCTTTTCCGAGGATCAGCCACTCGCTGTTCAGGTCAGGGAAGGCGGTCATCATCTTCTGGATGAACTCGAAGCTCGGTTTGTTACGGCCGGCCAGGAGATGTGAGATGCCTGAGCGCTGGATGTCCATAATCTCAGCGAAGCGGGCGGGGGTGAGGTCCTCCATAGTAAGGAACTGTCGCAGCCTTTCGTTCATTTCTTAACAAATCTTTTGATGTACAAATGTAAAACAAATTTTGTTTACAAGAAACAATTGTTTCAATAATTTTAAAATATTTAACAAGTTACATTTGTAATATCAGGAGGATGTCAGCATAATTGAAGAGTTTAAACAATATTTAGTTAAAGCGGATTATTGACAAATCACTATAAATGACTGAATATCAGTAATATTATATGTCAAATTCTTTGCAAATTCTCTTTCTGGCCGGTTTCTGTTACACTATTTAACTTAAAATTGGTTTATATAGAATTCTTAAAATACAGAGTTTGAGTATATTCGGCAATACTTCAATGAAAGGAGATGAGTACAGTTCAACACTGATGGCAGCTATTCATTATATTCTTGTAGCATTTGCCGCAAGTGCCCCGTTACCTTTGTAACACATTGCATTTGTTGACAAGTGTATAATTGTAGCGCAAATTGTGTTGACAAATGTAATATTGGAAATTGCACCCTTTTGTTGTAAATTTGTAACACTATGATAAAGGATATCAGAATTGAAGATTTCACCTACCCTCTCCCGGAGGAAAGGATAGCAAAATACCCGCTGCCCAACAGGAACGATTCGAAGCTGCTCGTTTTTTCGGAGGCTACGGGCAGGTGCCCTCAGGAATCGCGCTTCAGGAATATAGCGGACCATCTGCCTGACAATGCCCTGATGGTCTTCAACAATACCAAAGTAGTCCCGGCAAGGCTGATTTTCAAGAAGGATACCGGCGCTGTGATCGAAATATTCTGCCTTGAGCCGCACCTGCCCGAGGACTATCAGATGTGCTTTGCAACTACCTCCATCTGCCGCTGGAAGTGCATTGTGGGCAACATTAAGCGCTGGAAGGGAGGAAAACTGGATCTTTTTACAGGTGAAGACGGCCCTGAGGCCGCAAGGTTGCAGGAAATCGGTCTTCGGGCCGAACTGATAGAGCGCGCTGAGAGCTGCCTAGTCGAGTTCTCCTGGAGCGGAGGGCTCTCATTCTCAAAAGTTATGGAGATGTGCGGCAGGATACCTATCCCTCCGTATCTCAAGCGGGAGACGGAAGCCATTGACCTTGAGCGTTATCAGACCTATTATGCGAAGAAGGAGGGCTCTGTGGCCGCTCCTACCGCCGGCCTCCACTTTACAGGTGACGAGCTGGAAGCGATCGACGCCCGCGGAATAAGGCGCTGCAACCTCTGTCTCCACGTGGGAGCAGGCACTTTCCTGCCTGTGAAAAGCGAGACGATAGGCGACCATACTATGCACAGCGAGCCATTTTCTATATCTAAAGAATTGCTTGAGTTGCTTGCGGCAAAAGGCAGCAGACCAGTAGTTGCAGTTGGCACTACATCCACCCGTTGCCTGGAGTCACTCTATTTCCTCGGGGTCCACTGCATCGAGCGCGGGGAACCTTCCACCGTGGAGCAGTGGGAGCCTTACCGCGAGGAGGGGTATGACTATACTCTGGAGCAGTCAGCAGGGGCTCTGCTCGCCTATATGGAGCGGGAGGGGCTTGAGAACCTTGTATCCCGGACGAGGATCATTATCGTCCCGGGCTACAGATACCGCGTCACCGACTGGCTCGTGACCAACTTCCACCAGCCGCAAAGCACTCTGCTTCTGCTGATTGGAGCGCTTGTGGGGGACAAGTGGCACGAAATTTACGACTTTGCGCTGGCCAACGGTTTCCGCTTCCTCAGCTACGGAGACTCTTCGCTTTTGCAAAAAATTTGATTATATTTGCAGGATATGAAAAGATTCCGCTTCATTCTCCTCATAGCCGGCATCGTTGCGGCAG
Organism: Bacteroidales bacterium; assembly: GCA_045599325.1. Lineage (GTDB taxonomy): Bacteria > Bacteroidota > Bacteroidia > Bacteroidales > UBA932 > Cacconaster. Next base: position 52,695 of record JAZRVT010000021.1, read on the forward strand.
TCGCTGTCGCTGTCCTGGCTGTGGCAGACCCTTCGAAATTCGCTTTTCTTCCTGACCTCAAACTGACGGGAGGCCCGCTTGCACTTACCGGAGCCATTACTTTAGCTGTATGCTGTATTTTGCTATGCCTCACTGTGATGAGAGGCAAGACCACCGGGCGTCAGATCTTCGGAGAGGCTCTCCTGACACTGGCCTGGTATGCGTTTGCGGCCCTTCTGGGGATGCTTCCTGTCTTTGTCAAGTCGCTGCAGGCTTCCGGTGCCATCTACACCATCGCAGCCGGCTGCGTGGCGCTGATCCTTTTTGTCCTCTTCTACTTCAAGCGTCGCAGCAGGGCAGCAAAGGCGGCCTCGTCCTCCGCAATACGCAGGAGCGCATCCGGTTCAGGTGAAGTAAAACACGCATATTCAGTCCTTTACGGCAATATCATACTGATGCTCGCGGCAGGTGCATATTTTTTCATCGCTGCGGGTGACAACAAGTTCCTGCTGGTGCCCCTCGCAGTGACGGCGCTTGCGGTCATCATCTGGCGCCTCTCCGGCTGGAGAGGGATTCTTCTGCCGGCCATAATGACTGTTGCAGCATATGGAGGAATAGTTGCGGTAACAACTGCAAAGGCTTCTGTGACACCGGTTTCCGGATTTCCGTCCGATCCGTTCGTGCTCGCATACGCTGTGGCCTGCTACGCGCTTCTCCTTCCTCTGACGGACCTCTACACACGCCAGGAGCAGAATATCTGACATGTTCGACGGAATACGACCATATAATGACCGGGAGGCTGTCGAGGCGCTGAGAAGGGCCTCCAACAACCCTCTTATGGAGCGCATCTCCGCGTTCCTCTTCCCGGGGAAGGACCCTGACATCCTCCGCAACACCCTCAACACGGTTAGCGGCGTTGACGATTTCCAGACCAGGGTGATGTATCCCGCTGTACGCAGCATCATCACCAAGACCACCAAGGGGCTTACGTTCGATGGCCTGAATTATTTCCGGGACGGCAGCTGCTACACTATGCTCTCCGCCCACAGGGACATCGTGCTGGATTCGGCCTTCATTCAGTATATCCTGAAGGACAACGGCCTGCCTCTCACCGAGATAGCGGTGGGGGACAACCTCATCTCGCAGCAGTTCGTGGAGGACCTGATGCGCTCTAACAGGATGATCAAGGTGGTCCGCAGCAGCAACCCGAGGGAGGTCTACACCACCTCGAAGGTGCTTTCCGAATATATGCGCCAGCGCGTTTCTGGCGACAGCCCGGCCTCTGTATGGATCGCCCACCGCAACGGGCGCACCAAGAACGGCTGGGACGAGACTGAGCAGGGGCTGATCAAGATGCTCTCGATGAGCGGTCCGGCGGATTTTGTGGAGAACCTCTCGCAGATGAGGCTGATGCCGGTTGCCGTTTCATACGAGATTGAGAGCTGCGGGGTGCAGAAGGCCTTCGAGACCTATGTGAGGGCGGCCACTGGCAGCTATGTCAAGCGTCCCGGAGAGGATATCCAGAGCATCATCTCGGGCATCGTCCAGCAGAAGGGCAGGGTGCACATCACCTTCTGCGAGCCGATAAGCCGCAGCGACCTGGAGGAGTGCGCTGTGCTGGACAAGAATGAGAGATACCGCGCTCTGGCGGCCATTGTGGACAAGCGCATCGTGGAGGGCATAAGGGTCTGGCCGGTGAACATTGCGGCTGCTGAGATGCTGGCGGGCAAGGCCCCTTCGGACAAGTCCGTGACAGCCGAGTTCCAGAAATATCTCTGCCGTGAGATGAAGACGCTGCCTCTGCTCAACAAGACGAAGGAAGTCAGGGAAAACCTCGTGAAGATATATGCCATGCCGGCGGTAAGGAAGGGCCTCGTATGAGGTCCTTTTTTTTTGTCCGGATTTATTTTAAAATGTGCCGTAGAATTGCTATATTTGCAGATTAAGGTCGGAGTACCTCGCGCGACGCGCGTGTGGAGAGGACGTGTGGAGAGGAAAAGACGGACGGCCTGACTGAAGAAGAATAACAAACGAAACAGAAACATCAAATATCCTTCAAAATGAAAAAGACTATCTCACTGAAAGATGCTGTCGCCCTCATCAAGGACGGCTCAACCATCATGATCGGCGGCTTCCTCGGCTGCGGTGCTCCTTCACAGATCATTGACGCTCTCGTCGAAAGCGGTGTAAAGGACCTCACTGTCATCTGCAACGATACTGTCTATGACGGAATCGGCTGGAGCAAGCTCATCGAAAACAACCAGGTAAAGGAGGTTTACGCTTCCTACATCGGCTTAAGCAAGGCATCCGTCCAGCAGATGAACGAAGGCAAGATCAAGATCAACCTCGTCCCTCAGGGCTCTCTCGCTGAGAAGATCCGTGCAAAGGGCGCAGGTCTCGGCGGTGTCCTCACTCCGACTGGCATCGGCACTGTCGTGGCCGAAGGCAAGGAGATCATCACAGTCGACGGCAAGGAGTATCTCCTCGAGAAGCCTCTCAGCGCTGACTTCGCACTTATCGGCGGAAGCATCGTGGATGAGGAGGGCAATGTCTTCTACCGCGGCACAACCAAGAACTTCAACCCTATGATGGCCCAGGCTGCCGACACTGTCATCGTGGAGGCGGAGAAGTTCGTCAAGGTCGGCGAGATCGCTCCTGAGGCAGTTCATACACCGGGTCTCTTCGTGGACTACATATACGTCAAGGAATAATTAACAAAACTACCTTATACTTCTATGGCAAATCTCAAATCAATGATCAGAGTCCGTATGAGTGCCAAGGACGCACACTACGGCGGAAATCTTGTTGACGGCGCACATATGCTCCACCTTTTCGGAGACGTTGCAACCGAACTCCTTATCCTCCGCGACGGCGACGAGGGTCTCTTCAAGGCTTATGACATGGTCGAATTCATCGCCCCTGTATATGCAGGCGACTTCATCGAGGCAGTCGGTGAAATCGTTTCTGAAGGCAACACCTCCCGCAAGATGGTCTTCGAGGCAAGGAAGGTGATCGCTCCGCGTCCTGACATCAGCGACTCTGCTGCAGACCTTCTCGAGGAACCGATAGTAGTCTGCCGTGCAAGCGGCACTTGCGTAACCCCTAAGAAGTGCCAGAGAAAGTAATGGAGAAACTCATCATCACAGCCGCCATCTGCGGTGCGGAAGTCACCAAGGCTCAGAACCCTGCAGTCCCTTACACTGTCGATGAGATAGCACGCGAGGCAAAGTCAGCCGTTGACGCCGGCGCTGCAATCGTCCACCTCCACGTCCGCGAGGACGACGGCACCCCGACCCAGAGCCACGTGCGCTTCCAGGAGTGCGAAGAGGCAATCTACAAGCTCTGCCCTGACGTGATCCCCATCCCTTCGACAGGCGGTGCGGTCGGAATGACACCGGACGAGCGCCTCGACTCCACCAACACTGACCCGATCCCGGAGATGGCAACCCTCGACTGCGGTACCTGCAACTTCGGGGACGACATCTTCGACAACACGATGCCGACTATGCGCGCATTCGGCAAGAGAATGCTCGAGAAGGGCATCAAGCCTGAATACGAGTGCTTCGAGATGGGTCACCTCGACACCATCCTCACAATGGCCCGCAAGGGCGAAGTTCCGGGCGCACCTATGCAGTTCAACTTCGTCCTCGGCGTTCCGGGCTGCACACCTGCAACCGTCGACAACCTCGCCTGGCTCGTGAAGAACATCCCTTCAGGCTCCACCTGGACTGCAACCGGCATCGGCCGTCACGCCTTCACTCTCGCTGCAGCAGCCATCGTGATGGGCGGAAACGTACGCGTGGGCTTCGAGGACAACCTCAACCTCGCGAAGGGAGTCCCTGCAAAGAGCAACGGCGAACTGGTGGCTAAGGTCGTCAGACTCGCTAACGAACTCGGCCGCGGCATCGCAACCAGCGCAGAGGCACGCGCTATCCTGGGCCTCAAGCCAAGAAATTAAAACAACAACAAATAAAACCACACAACTGAAATGCAAAAACACGGAAACAAGTTCGGAACACACCGCGTAATCGAACCTAAGGGTGTCCTTCCACAGCCAGCCAACAAGATTGACAACAATATGGACGAGATCTACGACAACGAGATCCTCATCGACGTCCAGACCCTCAACATCGACTCTGCATCTTTCACGGACATCATGAACTATGCAAAGCAGCAGGCAGGCGAGGGAGCAAGCGAAGAGCAGGTGATGGCTGAGGTCAAGAAGGAGATTTTCTACAACGTGGAACTCCAGGGCAAGCACCGCAACCGCCGCACAGGCTCAGGTGGAATGCTCCTCGGCAAGATCGAGAAGATCGGTGAAGCGATCAAGGACAAGGTCGAAGTAAAGGAAGGCGACCGCATCGCAACTCTCGTATCTCTCTCACTCACTCCGCTCCGCATCGACGAGATCATCGCCATCCGTCCGGATGTGGACCAGGTCGACATCAAGGGCAAGGCAATCCTCTTCGAAAGCGGCATCTACGCCAAGATTCCTGATGATATGCCTGAGAAGCTCGCTCTCTCAGCTCTCGACGTTGCAGGTGCTCCTGCACAGACTGCAAAGCTCTGCCAGTACGGCCAGAACGTTGTCATCCTCGGCGCAGGCGGAAAGAGCGGAATGCTCTGCTGCTATGAGGCAAAGAAGCGCGTCGGTGTCACCGGCAAGGTCATCGGTCTTGCAAACAGCCCTAAGTCAACCCAGCGCATCAAGGACCTCGGCTTCTGCGACGTTGTCGAGAGTGTCAAGGGTATGACCCCTGCTGAGATCTACGAACTTGTCTACAAGCTCACTGACGGCAAGATGGCAGACGTTACCATCAACTGCGTCAACGTTCCTGACCAGGAGATGACTGCAATCCTCTGCACAAAGGATGAGGGTACTGTCTACTTCTTCTCAATGGCAACTTCCTTCACCAAGGCTTCTCTCGGCGCAGAGGGCATCGGTGCCGACGTCAATATGATAATGGGCAACGGCTACACCAAGGGCCACGCTGAATTCACTCTTCAGGAACTCCGCGAAAGCGAGAAGCTCCGCAAGATTTTCGAAGAACTTTACGCATAACCCCCGATATGAACGTTTCAAGAAGAAAAGAGCTCTTTCCTGAGGTAAGCGATGCTCAGTGGAACGACTGGCACTGGCAGGTCCGCAACCGCATCGAAACTCTCGACGAACTCAAGAAATATGTGAAGCTGACTCCGGAAGAGGAGGAGGGTGTCAAGAAATGCCTCTCCACTCTCAGGATGGCCATCACTCCGTACTACATCTCACTGATCAACCCGGACGACCCACACGACCCTGTCCGCCGTCAGTGCATCCCTACAGCCGCTGAGACCCACCAGGCTGCAGCAGACCTTCTCGACCCTCTCCACGAGGACGAGGACAGCCCGACACCGGGCCTGACCCACAGGTATCCTGACCGCGTGCTTCTCCTCATCACCGATATGTGCTCAATGTACTGCCGCCACTGCACCCGCCGCCGCTTCGCAGGCCAGAAGGATGCCGAGAGTCCGGACGAGCGCATCGACAAGGCAATCGAATACATCCGCCGCACCCCTGAGGTACGCGACGTCCTCCTTTCAGGCGGCGACGCCCTTATGGTAAGCGACGAGAAGCTGGAGAGCATCATCAGCCGCATCCGCGAGATTCCTCACGTAGAGATCGTCCGCATCGGCTCCCGCACTCCGGTCGTCTGCCCTCAGAGAATCACTCCGGAATTCTGCAACATGCTGAAGAAGTATCACCCTGTATGGCTCAACACCCACTTCAACCATCCGAACGAAGTGACCGCCGAATCGGCTGCAGCCTGCGCAAGGCTCGCTGATGCAGGTATTCCTCTCGGCAACCAGAGCGTGCTCCTCCGCGGCGTGAACGACTGCGTCTATGTGATGAAGCACCTCGTTCACGAGCTCGTCAAGATGAGAGTCCGCCCTTATTATATTTATCAGTGCGACCTCTCGATGGGACTCGAGCACTTCCGTACTCCTGTTTCAAAGGGTATCGAGATCATCGAAGGCCTCCGCGGCCACACCTCAGGCTATGCTGTTCCGACCTTCGTGGTCGACGCACCCGGCGGAGGCGGAAAGACCCCGGTAATGCCTCAGTATGTCATCTCACAGGCTCCTGGCAAGGTTGTCCTCCGCAACTTCGAAGGTGTGATCACAACTTACACCGAGCCTGCTGAGTACCACAGCGACTGCCACTGCCCTGAGTGCGAGGCCAAGCGCCAGAACCAGGAGAAGCCTGTCGAGGGCGTCCTCGGCTGCCTCGAAGGACAGCGCATGGCTATCGAGCCTTCTGTTCTCCACCGCAAGGAGCGCAGCAAGAAGCGCAACAACCAGTAGTTCGTTGAATCTATGCCGTTTATAGGAGAGATACTCAAGCACAGGAGCGTATCGATAGTCGGACTGGCCAAGAACGCAGGCAAGACTGAGTGTCTCAACTATATCATCAAAAGGCTGCCGCTGGATTATTTCAATGTGGCGGTGACCTCAATCGGGATTGACGGGGAGTCACTTGACCAGGTGACTTCCACCGCCAAGCCTGAGATTACAGTGAGGGAGGGGATGTTCTTCGCGACAAGCGAGAAGCATTACCGCGAAAGACGTCTCCTTTCTGAACTGTACAGTGTGAGCGATGAGAACACGGCCCTCGGGCGCGTTGTTACTGCGAAAGCTCTGACTGAGGGGAAAGTTCTCCTCAGCGGTCCATCGGGCGGAAGCGCCTTGAAAAGATGGATGAGTTCATTGAATGAATTCGGGATAGACCTTGTGCTGGTCGACGGTGCGCTCTCGCGCCTGAGCACCGCGTCACCCGCTGTCAGCGAGGCGATGGTACTCTCAACCGGAGCGGCTTTCTCGGCCAACATAAAGGACCTTGTGAGCAAGACTGCATATGTGGTCGAGCTGATAAACCTGCCGGTATGGTTCGGCGAGGAGCCTCAGGTGAGGGTCTCCTCATTTGCGGACCTTGACAGCGACAGATTGAGGGAGAGTTCTGTGATCGAGGTTGAAGGAGCCCTCACTGACCGGTTGCTCCAGGCTGTGAAGAATGGTCTGCAGAATGGTGAGAAGTCTTTGATTGTGAACGACTTCACCAGAGTGTTCGCCTCTCGGGAACTCTACAGGGCGTTCACCCGCCGCGGAGGCCGGATTGCCGTAAGGCAGAAGAGCAGCCTGATCGCCGTCTGCGTCAACCCTGTTGCGCCGAACGGAATCGTCCTCGATTCCGACCTGCTCTGCAGCACGCTCTCAGAGGCCGTGGGTCTTCCTGTTTATGATATAGTAAAAAACAATTATGAAGTTTAGAGAAATAGTCGATTCACCTTGCGGTCTGCGCTACATCTTCGAGAAGATGGAGCTGCAGAGCGGATATGCCCGCAAGACGCTGCTCGACGCCGAATTCATGACCGGCGCCGGGGAGATCGAATCGGCTCACGTTTCTCTGAGAAAGCATCTCGGCCTCGTGGAGAACGACCCTCACGGAGTTGAGAACACCCAGATGCGGCTCCAGGGGCTCCGGGACATCTCAGGAACTCTCACCTCACTTGAGGACGGGGTGGTGCTCGACGACATCGAACTCTTTGAAATCAAGCATCTTGCTCTTCTTGACGAATCTGTCAACGGGGCGAGCGGCGAGATGGACAGGGTAGTGGACATCCTCGACCCGGACGGTCTCCGCATCAGCACATTCTACATATACGACTCCTATTCTGTCGATCTGAGAGAGGCCCGCGCAGCCCTTGATGGAGATCCTGACAATGAGGAGCTGAAGGATGCAGTCCTCTCGATAGAGGATGACATCAAGCAGGATCTATCGCGTCTCCTCAGGCCGTTCGCGGATGCTCTCCGCAACAGAATGAAGGCTCTTGCACTACTTGATATAGGATTGGCTAAAGCATTGCTGATGAAGCAGGAAGAAATGGTGATTCCATCTGTTTCAGAGCATACCTCACTCAAGGGAATGTTCAACCCTGAGGTGCGTGCCATCCTTGAGAAGAAGGGCAAGAAGTTCCAGTGCGTCGACTTCGATTTCCAGACAGGCTCCACTTCGACTGTCATCGGTGCGAATATGGGCGGCAAGACAGTCGCTCTCAAGACACTCTGCCTCTCGCAGTATCTCTTCCAGTTCGGCTTCGCAGTGCCTGCGGCCGAGGCCAGGATGGCACTCTTCGACCAGGTTCAATTCTGTATCGGAGACCTCCAGAGCGAGCAGAAGGGGCTCTCGTCGTTTGCGGCGGAGATGCTCAGGATAAACAATGTGATAATGACCGCCGGCAGAGGTGTCAGGCTTATGGCGCTCATCGACGAGCCGGCCAGGACCACGAACCCTGTGGAGGGCAGCGCCCTTGTCAGCGCCCTCCTGAAGATTCTCTCAGGGAAACCTAACCTCAGCCTCGTGCTCACGACCCACTACAAAGTGGAGAATGCTGGCCAGTGCTGGAGGGTCAAAGGACTCCAGGGCGGCTCCGCCGGTCTGAAGATGGACTACAGCCTCATCAGGAGCGAGAGCAACGAGGTTCCGCACGAGGCTCTGAGCATAGCCAGGGAACTCAATATAAATGACGAATGGATCAATACAGCAGCTGAAATATTGAATATACAATCAAATACTATTTAACTATATGACACAGAGTAAATTAGGATTGGATTTCGCCAAGGTCGAAAAGGCCCGCTCACTTGCCCGCAGCATTGCTGAGGACGTTCAGGCCTTTGTCGAGCCGAGAACTACAGTGGCTGTGGAGCGTACGCTCGCACGCCTCCTCGGCATCGACGGAGTTGACGCAAACGAAGTCCCACTGCCAAATGTGGTCGTCGACCATCTCAAGACTAAAGGACTGCTTAATCAAGGTACAGTCTGGGCAATCGGTAACGCAATGGTCCAGACAGGGAAGAGCGCTCAGGAAATCGCTGAGGCCATCGCTGACGGCTCCCTTTCTCTGGACCGCCTTCCTGTGGCGCCTCAGAAGGAAATAGCCGCCAGGATCCAGCCGATCGTCAACGATTCAGTTGAACGCATCCGCCGCCGCCGCCAGCGCAGGGAGGAGTATCTCGGCACAATCGGTGAAGGTCCGAAGCCATACCTATATATTATCGTTGCAACCGGCAACATCTATGAGGATGTAGTCCAGGCTGAGGCAGGTGCACGACAGGGTGCTGACGTGATCGCCGTCATCAGGACCACCGGCCAGTCGCTTCTCGACTATGTGCCTTACGGCGCAACAACCGAGGGATTCGGAGGAACCTATGCAACTCAGGAAAACTTCCGCATAATGCGCTCCGCACTCGACAAGGTGGGCGAGGAGGTAGGACGCTATATCCGCCTCTGCAACTACTGCTCAGGCCTCTGCATGCCTGAAATCGCCATTATGGGCGCATTCGAGGGCCTCGACGTGATGCTCAACGATGCTCTCTACGGAATCCTCTTCCGCGACATCAATATGCAGCGCACTCTGATTGACCAGAACTTCAGCCGCATCATCAACGGATTCGCAGGTGTCATCATCAACACCGGCGAGGACAACTACCTCACCACAGCTGATGCAGTCGAGGCGGCCCACACAGTGCTCGCATCCGACATCATCAACGAACAGCTCGCTCTCCTCGCAGGTCTTCCTGAAGAGCAGATGGGTCTCGGACACGCATTCGAGATGGACCCTATGCTGGAGAACGGCTTCCTCTATGAACTCGCACAGGCCCAGATGACCCGCGAGATATTCCCTAAGGCAACCCTCAAGTATATGCCTCCTACAAAGTTCATGACAGGCAACATCTTCAGGGGCCACATCCAGGACGCCCTCTTCAATATGATCGGTGTCTGGACACACCAGGGCATCCAGCTCCTCGGAATGCCGACCGAAGCGATCCACACTCCATTCATGAGCGACCGTTACCTCTCTATCGAGAATGCGCGCTACATATTCAACAATATGCGCAACATCGGTGACGAGGTCGAGTTCAAGGAGGACGGCATCGTCAGGAAGCGTGCAGCTGAAGTGCTCGACAATGCAGTCGCACTCCTCGAGGACCTCGTCAAGGAGGGTCTCTTCAATGCACTCGAGAAAGGCAAGTTCGCCGATGTCAAGCGTCCGAAGAACGGAGGCAAGGGCCTCGACGGCGTGGTTGTCAAGGGCGACAACTATATGAACCCATTTGTTGAACTTATGAAAGGGAGGAAATAGCAATGAGCGGCGGACTCTATTCAATGGATGCCAAGGATTTCGACAAGACCCTTGACCTCACCAAAGTAAAGCCATACGGCGACACAATGAACGACGGAAAGGTCCAGCTCAGCTTCACCCTTCCTGTACCTGCAGGCGCAGAGGCAGTCGAGGCTGCAAAGCAGCTCATCAAGAAGATGGGCCTCGACAACCCGCTGGTCGTCTATTACCGTGAGCTCACTCCGGGCTACACATTCTTCAACTGCTACGGCAGCTGCGAGCACACTGTTGACTTCACTTCCATCTATGTCCCTAAGGTTGAGTCGACTGTGATGGAGATGAAGGAGACTGACGAGTACATCCGTCAGAACATCGGCCGTCCTCTCGTTGTCGTGGGCGCCTCAACAGGCACTGACGCGCATACGGTAGGCATCGACGCCATTATGAACATGAAGGGCTACGCAGGCCACTACGGACTTGAGCGCTACGATATGTTCGAGGCATACAACCTCGGAAGCCAGGTCCCTAACGAGGAATTCCTCGCAAAGGCTATGGAGCTCCACGCTGACGCAATCCTCGTCTCCCAGACCGTCACCCAGAAGGATGTCCACATCAAGAACATGACTGAGATGATCGAGCTGATGGAGGCAGAAGGCATCCGCGACAAGATGATCGTCATCTGCGGCGGCCCGCGCATCTCCCACGAGCTTGCCAAGGAACTCGGCTTTGACGCAGGCTTCGGCGCCGGCAGCTATGCCGACGACGTCGCTTCCTACATCGCCCAGGAATTCGTCAACAGAATGAATACTAAGAAATAATACAATCAAATACTGTTTACTATGGACAAAAATCAAATCAGAGAGACTATCGCACGCCGTGCGGCTCTCGAACTCAAGGACGGTGACATCGTAAACCTCGGTATCGGTCTTCCTACCGCTATCCCGGCATATCTTCCTGAGGGTGTCAATGTGACCCTCCAGTCGGAGAACGGCCTCGTCGGAATGGGTCCTGCTCCTGAGCAGGGTAAAGAGGACAAGGACTATGTCAACGCAGGCGGCGGATATATCACAGCAATGCCTGGCGCATACGCCTGCTCCTCTGCTGATTCTTTCCTCATCATCCGCGGCGGTCACGTTGACTGCACGTTCCTCGGCGCAATGCAGGTCGACCAGGAAGGCAACCTCGCCAACTGGATGATCCCCGGCAAGCACGTTCCGGGTATGGGCGGTGCAATGGACCTCGTTGTCGGCGCAAGAAGGGTGATCATCACTATGGAGCACACCCAGAAGGGCAACTTCAAGATCCTGAAGAAGTGCAACCTTCCTCTCACAGCTGCTCACCAGGTCAATATGATCATCACCGAGATGGGTGTGATGGATGTCACTCCTGAAGGCATCGTGCTCAAGGAAATCAACCCTGAATTCACTGTGGATCAGGTTCAGGCTGCCACTGAGGCAACTCTGATAATCTCTCCTGACCTCAAACCTATGTGCTAGGGATGAAGGATTACAGATATCTCAAGTTTGACGGTTCCGACGACAAGGTGGTGGTTATGACCATCACCTCGCCGGAGACGCTCAACGCCCTTAATTCAGCGATCCTCGAAGAGATTGACGATTTCGTCTCCTCTCTCGCCGATGACATTGCCAACCCGGAGACCTGGTCACCGCGCGCTCTTGTCATCACAGGCGCGGGCCGCAGTTTCGTGGCGGGTGCGGACATCTCCGAAATGGCCGGCCTCTGCGAGGAGGAGGGCTATGTATTCGGTGTCCGCGGCGCAGGCGTCTTCAAGAAGATTGAGGACCTCCCGATTCCGGTCATCGCCAGGATCAACGGATTCGCGCTCGGCGGCGGCTGCGAGCTCGCTATGTCGTGCGACATCCGCATCGCATCGCAGAAGGCGAAGTTCGGCCAGCCTGAGGTGGGCCTCGGCATCATCCCGGGTTTCTCCGGCACCTACCGTCTCGCGAAGCTGGTCGGGCAGGGGATTGCAAAGGAACTTATCTACACCGGCAAGGTCATCGGAGCCGACGAGGCTCTCCGCATCGGCCTTGTGAACGCTGTGGCAGCTCCGGAGGAGCTCGATGCAGCCGTTCAGAGCACTCTCGCAATGATTCTCAAGAATGCCCCGATCGCCATCAAGTATGCCAAGCAGAGCATCAACGAGAATTATGACCTCGACCGCGACGACGCACTTGCGCTTGAGAACCATCTCTTCGCCAAATGCTTCTCCACTGCTGACCAGAAGGAGGGTATGGCGGCATTCCTCGCAAAACGTCCAGCTACTTTCAAGAACGAATAATCAAATCCTATCAACTTTATAACAATGAAAATTTGCGTTATTGGAACCGGCACAATGGGTTCCGGAATCGTTCAGGCTTTCGCACAGGCAGGTTATCCTGTCATTATGAAGAGCCGCAGCATTGCAAGCGCTGAGAAGGCGATTGCAAAGATTTCCAAAGGTCTCGGCCGTCTCGTAGAGAAAGGCAAGATCGACCAGGCCAAGATGGATGCGACTATCGCAAACATCACTCCTAGCGACGATTACAGCTGCTGCGCAGACTGCGACCTCGTCATCGAGGCTGCTGTCGAGGCAATGGACCTCAAGAAAGAGGTGTTCGCAATGCTCGACGGTCTCTGCAAGCCTGAGACAGTTCTCGCAACCAACAGCTCATCCCTCTCAATCACTGAGATCGCTTCTGCAACCAACCGTCCTGACAAGGTCATCGGAATGCACTTCTTCAACCCTGCACCTGTGATGAAGCTCGTCGAGCTCATCAAGGGCCAGAAGACTTCAGAAGAGGTCGCTACGACTATCAGGAATCTCGCCGAGTCAATCGGCAAGACCCCTGTGATGGTCAACGAGGCTCCAGGATTCGTTGTCAACAGAATCCTCATCCCGCTCGTGAACGAAGGTATCGGCATCCTCGCTGACGGAGTCGCTTCCCGCGACGAGATCGACGCAGCGATGAAGCTCGGCGCAAACCACCCTATGGGTCCGCTGGAGCTCGGTGACCTCATCGGCCTCGACGTATGCCTCGCTATTATGGAAGTCCTCCACAAGGAGTACGGCGACGACAAGTACCGTCCGCATCCACTCCTCCGCAAGATGGTCCGCGCAGGTCTCCTCGGCCGCAAGACCGGCGAAGGTTTCTACAACTACAAGAAATAATTCACTAATTCTAACGATTCAATATGGATTTCAATCTTAACAAAACCCAGGAACTGTTCCGCCAGATGATCCGCGAGTTCGCAGAGAAAGAGGTGAAGCCTCTTGCAGCTGAGATTGACGAGCAGGAACGTTTCCCTCAGGAAACCGTTGAGAAGATGGCCAAGCTCGGCATCTTCGGTATCCCTGTACCAAAACAGTATGGTGGCGCCGGCGGCGACAACCTTATGTATTCAATTGCAGTGGAGGAACTTTCACGCTGCTGCGCAACCACAGGTGTCGTTGTTTCCGCACACACTTCCCTCTGCCTCAACCCGATTCTCAAGTTCGGAACTGAGGAGCAGAAGATGAAGTACATCCCTAAGCTCGCTTCCGGCGAGTGGATCGGTGCATTCGGACTCACTGAACCTAACGCAGGTACTGATGCAGCCGGCCAGCAGACAACTGCTGTCCTCGACGGTGACGAGTGGGTAATCAACGGCAACAAGATATTCATCACCAACGCAGGTCACGCTGATGTCTATGTAGTAGTAGCTATGACCGACAAGAGCCAGGGCACCAAGGGTATCTCCGCATTCATCGTGGAGGCGACCACTCCGGGCTTCACAATCGGCAAGAAGGAGCTCAAGATGGGTATCCGCGGCAGCGCTACAGCAGAGCTTATCTTCACCAACGTCCGCATTCCTAAGGACAATATCCTCGGCAAGGTGGGAGAGGGCTTCAAGATCGCTATGATGACTCTCGACGGCGGCCGTATCGGTATCGCTTCACAGGCTCTGGGTATCGCTCAGGGCGCTCTCGACGAGACTGTCAAGTACACCAAGGAGCGCAAGCAGTTCGGCAAGGCTATCGCCAAGTTCCAGAACACCCAGTTCCAGATGGCTGACCTCAAGACCAAGATCGAGGCAGCAAGGCTTCTTGTCCGCAGCGCAGCCTGCAGAGAGGACGAGAGTGTCAAGAACCCTAACGTCAGCTTCTCCGCTGACGCAGCTATGGCCAAGCTCTATGCAGCTGAGACTGCAATGGAAGTCACAACCAAGTGCGTCCAGTACCACGGCGGCTACGGCTACACCCGTGAGTATCCTGTCGAGAGGATGATGCGTGACGCGAAGATCACTGAGATCTATGAAGGCACTTCAGAGGTCCAGAGAATGGTCATCGCCGGCAAACTGTTTGGTAAAATCAAATAAATGGAGAAGCAGAATATGAAAATACTCGTTTGTATCAAGCAAGTTCCGGACACAACTGAAATCAAGATCGATCCGGTAACCAAGACCCTCATCCGCCAGGGCGTTCCAGCCATTATGAACCCTGACGACAAGGGCGGCCTCGAATTCGCTCTCCAGCTCAAGGACAAGTTCGGTGCTGAAGTCACTGTTGTCACAATGGGTCTTCCTCAGGCAGACCTCATCCTCCGCGAAGCTTTCGCTATGGGTGCTGACAAGGCTATCCTCCTCACTGACCGCAAGCTCGGCGGTGCAGACACCCTCGCTACCTCCAAGGCTCTCGCAGGTGTCGCTGCAAAGCTCGAGTGGGACCTCATCATCGCAGGCCGTCAGGCTATCGATGGTGACACCGCACAGGTTGGCCCTGAGATGTCCGAACACCTCGGAATCCCTCAGATCTCCTATGTTGCAGGTCTCGACTACGATGAGAAGAAGAACATTTTCACTGTCAAGAAAGAGACAGAGGACGGCTATCAGATCCTGGAATTCCAGGGCAAGGCTCTTCTTACCTGCCTCGCATCTGCAGTGAAGCCTCGCTATATGTCTGTTGGCGGCATCGTCGACGCATACAGCAAGGAAGTTGAAATCTGGGGTGCTGACCGCATCGATGTCCCTGAGACTGAACTCGGCCTCAAGGGTTCACCGACCAAGGTCTTCAAGTCATTCACCAAGGAGCTCAAGCAGCCTGGCCAGATCCACGAAGTGGAGCCTGAGGAGGCAGTAGAGCTCATCGTTGCAAAACTCAAGGAGAAACATATCATCTAACCGTCAAATACTGCAGAATATGGAACTTTCAGATTATAAAAACATTTATGTATTCGCTGAGCAGAGAGACGGTAAGATCCAGTCTGTCGCCCTCGAACTTATCGGCAAGGCACGCGAACTTGCTGCTGCCACTGGTGAGCAGGTTGTCGCTATCCTCGTCGGCCACAAGGTAAAGGATGATGCTCAGACTCTGATTGAATATGGCGCTGACAAAGTCATCGTCGTTGACAACAAGATTGTAAAGGAATATGTCACAGAGCAGTACTCTCAGGCACTGTACCAGGTGATCGTGGAATACAAGCCGTCTATCCTGATGTTCGGCGCTACCACCATCGGCCGCGACCTTGCACCGCGCATCGCTGCGCGCCTCGGCACCGGTCTTACTGCTGACTGCACCAAGCTTGACATTGATGAAGAGACCAAGGGTCTGCTGATGACCCGTCCGGCATTCGGCGGCAACCTTATGGCTACCATTATGTGCCCGAACCACCGTCCTCAGATGTCAACTGTCCGCCCGGGCGTTATGCCTAAGTCTGCTCCTGAGAAGGGCCGCAAGGGTGAGGTCGTTGAGTTCGAACCTGTGTTCGACGAGAGCAAGTTCATCGTGAAGCTCGTTGAGACTGTCCACGAGAAGAAGGCTACTGTCGATATCTCTGAGGCCAAGATCCTCGTATCCGGCGGCCGCGGTGTAGGTTGCAAGGAAGGTTTCGACAAGCTCCAGGCTCTGGCAACTGTCCTCGGCGGTGAGGTTTCTTCTTCACGTGCTATGGTTGATGCCGGCGTTATGCCTCACGACCGTCAGGTGGGCCAGACCGGCAAGACTGTCCGTCCGGCTGTCTACTTCGCTATGGGTATCTCCGGCGCTATCCAGCACCTTGCAGGTATGGAGGAGTCTGACACTATCATCGCTGTCAACAAGGACAAGTTCGCTCCGATCTTCAGTGTCGCTGACCTCGGTATCGTATGTGACCTCAACAAGGTGGTTCCTCTTCTTACTGAGCGCCTCAAGAGCGAGATCAAGAAGTAATTCTTATTTCGGTATATTTAAGAAAAGCGTCCTGAGAAGGACGCTTTTTTTATTGGTTTCGGCTTCGCTGCGGGGAGGAGATGTGGCTTATGCAGCGGCGCTTGACCTGGGCGCTCCGCTGGTTTGCGTGCCGGCCGCTGCAAACGCGGTCCGGTCCCGCAAACGCAGGCTCGCTCCACCAGGCCTGCGCACTCGCCGCTGCCGCCCA
>JAZRVT010000022.1:0-32123 GCA_045599325.1 Bacteroidales bacterium
CCCTCAAAAGGATGCCTTCGACAGGTTTACCGAATCAAGCAGTTGGATTGAATGGAATAACGGATTCCAATTAAAGACCTCTGCCGACAGTGATGAATACATCTTCTTCTCAGCATCAGGATATCGTATCACTAGCGGCTCATTCCAATTTTACTCGTTCGATCACAGAAGCTATTTTTGGACAGCAGCCCCTAACGATCAGGACGGTAATAGAAAATACAGTTATTATTTATTCATTTCCGATCAGGGCGTGAATTTAGGAGGGGATCAGGCCTTCAAAACCTACGGCAACTCCATCCGCCCGGTTCAGGAGACAAGCGGCAAGTATTAAACAAGACTGTTTCCGTGCTCCCGGAATTCCTCCGGGGCGTGATTTGTAAGTTATTGATTATCTGAAAGATGGTTGATTCGGCTTCCCGAAAAACGGGCAGCCGAATTGCTTTATCGGTTGATAATCAGGCGTTTGCGAATCACGCTGCTTGAGGCTTCGCGGTGGCGGGAGGAGACTCCTCTCCTCAGCGAAGCCACGACAGAGCGCCGCCCACATCAGGACAAGAAGTGCGAGAACGCCGGTTCTACACTTTTCGGGTGCTCCAAGCCCTTAATGTTTGCTGGATTTTCTCTATCTTTGCGCTGGCGGATCTGCCATAAAACGCAAATGCCTGCGTTATAGAAACGGTATCTTGAAAATGATTTGTGGGGATTATGAAAGGCAATAGCATTCTGAAGTTTCTGGTGACAATGTCGATGCTGACGGCAGTCGCTTCGGGCGTGCAGGCGCAGAAGCACACTGTCAGCGGCTATATGACTGACCTTGAGTCGGGAGAGTCGCTCATCAGCGCAGCAGTAGTGGAGAAGGGACTCGACCTGGGGACGGTCAGCAATAACTTCGGCTTCTACACACTGACTCTTCCGGAGGGCGACATATCTCTGGAGTTCAGTTATGTCGGCTATGAGAGCGGGATGCGCTCCTTCCGTCTTACGCGTGACACCGTGATCAATGTGGCCTTCAGACCGCAGAACGAGGCGCTGACAGGCGCCACCGTCACAGCGGCGCGCTCCGAGACCGGAGTCCGCGGCACCCAGATGAGCGCGATAGAGATTCCGGTCAATATGATAAGGAACATCCCGGCAATCGGCGGCGAGGTCGATATAATCAAGGCAATCCAGCTGCTTCCGGGAGTGCAGTCCGGGACCGAGGGGGCCGCCGGGCTCTACGTCCGTGGCGGCGGTCCGGACGAGAACCTGCTGCTGCTTGACGGCGTCCCGCTCTACAATGTCAACCATATGCTCGGCTTCTTCTCCGTGTTCGACGCAGACGCCATCAAGAACGTCACCCTCTACAAGGGCAGCTTTCCCGCCCGCTTCGGCAGCCGCCTCTCCAGCGTGCTGGATGTAAGGATGAAAGACGGAAACGACCAGGACTGTCACGGCAGCTTCTCGGTCGGGCTCCTCTCCGCGAAAGCCAATGTGGAGGGGCCGATAGTCAAGGGGAAGACATCCTTCTGCATCTCCGCCCGCCGCACCTACTACGACGTGCTGGCGATGCCCTTCATCAAGATGGCCCTGAAGGACGACAGCGGCGACAGCGGCAGCGGCGGCTACTACTTCTACGACCTCAACGCCAAAGTCACCCACAAGTTCAACAACCGCGACAAACTCTACCTCTCGTTCTATTCCGGTGACGACAAGGTTTATGTGGACATCAAGGATGTGCCGTATTCCGGATATGGAGAGACCACTCTGACAGACATCGGCTGGAAATGGGGCAACGTCGTGGGGGCGGCGCGCTGGAACCATATCTTCGGGCCGAAGCTCTTCATGAACGCCACCATCAACTACACACAGTACCGTCACCAGCTGGCATTCAACGAGAAGAGTGAGATCACCAGCGAACTGCCGGTCACCGAGAGCTACGAGCTGGATATGAAGTACAACTCGCTGATCAACGACATATCCGCAGAATGCGATTTCGAGTACGCCCCATCTTCAGAGCACGACATCAGGTTCGGGGCGAATTTCACGCACCATACCTTCAAGCCGTCCGTCTCGACTCTCACCGATACGGAAATCCGCATAGAAGGAAGGCAGCCGATAGAATCGAAGACGGACACCGTATTCGGTGACAGGAACCTCTTCTCGCGTGAGTTCGCTCTCTACGGGGAGGACAACTGGTCAGTGTCCGACAGGTTCAAGGTCAACTTCGGTCTGCGCGGGTCGCTCTATTCCGTGGACGGAACGGTCTACCGTTCGCTGGAGCCGCGGGTCAGCCTGCGTTTCCTCGCGGCCGACGACCTCTCGTTCAAGGCGGCCTACTCCGAAATGAGCCAGTATGTCCACCTTCTGAGCAACAGCACCATCTCACTGCCCACAGACCTCTGGGTGCCGGTGACATCAAGAGTCACTCCGATGCGGTCGCGGCAGGCGGCGGCCGGTGCATTCTGGGCCTGGAGGAACTTCGACTTCTCGGTTGAGGGCTATTACAAGACAATGGACAACGTGCTGGAATACAAGGACGGATCGTCCTTCCTCAGCTCCGTGTCCGGATGGGAGGACAAGGTGGCCAGCGGCCGCGGGTGGTCCTACGGAGTGGAACTGCTGGCGCAGCGCAAGGCCGGCAGGACGACAGGCTGGATAGGCTACACCTGGTCCAAGTCGATGCGCCAGTTCGACCGCGAGGGCGGCATCATCAACAACGGAAAGCCCTTCCCGGCAAAATATGACCGCCGCCACGATTTGGACATAGTGGTCAACCACCAGTTCAACAAGAAGATAGACATCTCCGGCACATTCGTCTTCAGCACCGGCAACTGCGGCTCGCTGGCGATGCAGTTCGTGGACAGCCCTCACTACGACCGCTACCACAACTACAGCGGAACCTTCTCCAGATTTTCAGGTGTCGAAGCCCTCGAAAGCCGCAACAACTACCGGCTGCCTGCCTACTGCAGGGTCGACCTCGGCGTAAATTTCCACAGGCAGAGAAAGCACTGCGAGAGGATCTTCAACATCAGCATCTACAATGCATTGAACCGCAGGAATCCGTTCCTGGTCTACCGCGGCTCCTCTGACCTGACGGGGAAACCTGCGCTGATAAAGCTCTCGATATTCCCGATAATGCCGTCATTCTCGCTGACATATAAATTCTAGGAGGAAAGAAAGATGAAAAGATACATATTTGCGCTCCTGACATCAGCGGTCCTGATGCTTGCGGCCTGCCAGGAGGAGATAGAGTTCAAGGGCGAAGAGCAGGACCCTCAGCTGGTGATGTACTGCCTCGCCTCGGCCGGCGAGCCGCTGACAGTCAGCATATCGAACTCACTCTTCTTTCTTGACGACCACAGACGCAGCGGCTTCACAGCGCACGTCGACACTGCTGCAGGCAGCGTGAAGGTTTATGTCAACGGTTCTTCCGCGCCGCTCAGGGCGGTTCCGGAGCTGTCTGAACAGCAGGACAGGTTCATCTACCGGACGGACTATGTGCCGCAGGCCGGCGACAGGATCAATGTCACCGCTTCCTTCCCGGGGCTTGGGGAGGCCACGGGCGGGACGGTCGTGCCGCAGATCAAAGGGTTCACGATAAAGAAGAGCTCCGTCTCCGAACTTGGTGACGGCCGTTACAGGGTCCACGTGAACGCCGTCATCTCCGACTGGGGTGGACAGCCTCTCTGGTACGGGCTGTTCCCGGGAGTCATTATGGAACTCCCTGACTACAGAATGGAGGAGCCGCTGCCTCTCACCTCCTGTGACCTGATCGTCCAGTCTGCTACCGACGAGCTGATATCCGGTCTCATAGGCGGCGGAAGCGATGCCGAAGGCTACTTCTCGAACAGGTCGTTCATAGGGAGTGACCGTGAATTCAACTTCACGTTCGACGTCTACTCTGACTGGGAGGGGCGCGAGTTCAATCTCCGGGTCGAGGCCATTTCTGAAGACCTCTATTTCCACATCCTTTCCAGAGAGGCGGCAGGCGATGAGCTCACTGAATACTTCGGCGAGCCCGGCGCCCTCCATTCCAACGTCAACGGCGCCTGGGGCGTGGTCTGCTCATCCGCATCCACAACTGTCAGGATTGAATTGCAGATGCAGCGGGTTTGAAATTTCCCGTAGGATTTCCAGCATAATTTTTATATATTTGTCCGGTTTATAAACAACTGTTTTATTTAGTAATTCCAATTAACAGATAGTATGGTTTATTCTAGTGAAGTACAGCACATGTGTGTTGTCGCGAAGGGTCCGAACCACGGACCTGCACCTATCCCTGAAGAGGGGAAATGGGTGATGGCAAAAGAAATCAAGGACATTTCAGGTATGACTCACGGCATTGGCTGGTGCGCTCCTCAGCAGGGTGCGTGCAAGCTGTCGCTCAATGTCAAGGACGGTATCATCGAAGAGGCTCTCGTCGAGACCATCGGCTGCTCAGGTATGACACACTCTGCCGCTATGGCGGCTGAAATCCTCCCGGGCAAGACCCTTCTCGAGGCTCTCAACACCGACCTCGTGTGCGATGCAATCAACACCGCAATGCGCGAGCTCTTCCTCCAGATAGTTTACGGACGCACCCAGAGCGCCTTCTCAGAGGGCGGCCTCGTCATCGGCGCAGGCCTCGAGGACCTCGGCAAGGGACTCCGCAGCCAGGTGGGAACTATGTTCTCGACCAAGGCGAAGGGTGTCCGCTATCTCGAAATGGCAGAAGGCTATGTCACAAAGATCGCTCTTGACGAAGACGACGAAGTCTGCGGTTATGAGTTTGTCCGTCTCGGCGTGATGATGGACCAGATCAAGAAGGGAGTCGATGCAAACGAGGCTCTCAAGAAGGCCACCGCAACCTACGGCCGCTTCACCAGGGAGAAGGGCGCAGTCAAATTCATTGATCCTAGAATCGACTAACCAAGGGAGGACAAAGAAATGTTACGTGAAGTCAAATTCGAAAGCCAGAACCGTCGTATCGACCATATCAACGAGGTTCTCAACTCATATGGCATCGCTTCAATCGAAGAGGCCAACAGAATCTGTGACGAAAAGGGCATCGACCCGTATCTCGAGTGCGAGCAGACCCAGAACATCTGCTTCGAGAATGCAAAATGGGCTTATGTAGTCGGTGCGGCGATCGCTATCAAGAAGGGCTGCAAGAACGCAGCTGACGCAGCTGAGGCAATCGGCGAAGGCCTGCAGGCATTCTGCATCAAAGGCTCTGTCGCTGACGACCGCAAGGTCGGCATCGGCCACGGCAACCTCGCAGCAAGACTTCTCCGCGAGGAGACTGAGTGCTTCGCATTCCTCGCAGGCCACGAGTCATTTGCGGCTGCAGAGGGCGCGATCAAGATTGCAGAGATGGCAAACAAGGTGCGCAGGAAACCTCTCCGCGTCATCCTCAACGGCCTCGGCAAGGATGCAGCGATGATAATCAGCCGCATCAACGGCTTTACCTATGTCCAGACAGAGTTCGACTATTTCTCAGGAGAGCTCAAGGTCGTGAAGACCAAGGCATACAGCGACGGTCCGCGCGCAAAGGTCAACTGCTACGGAGCGAATGACGTCCGCGAAGGTGTCGCAATCCTCTGGAAGGAGAACGTCGATGTCTCCATCACCGGCAACTCGACCAACCCGACCCGTTTCCAGCATCCTGTCGCAGGCACCTACAAGAAGGAGCGCATCCTCGCAGGCAAGCCTTACTTCAGCGTTGCATCCGGCGGCGGCACAGGCCGTACTCTCCACCCGGACAATATGGCCGCAGGCCCTGCCTCATACGGTATGACCGACACTATGGGCCGTATGCACTCCGATGCACAGTTCGCAGGCTCATCTTCAGTCCCTGCACACGTCGAGATGATGGGCTTCCTCGGAATGGGCAACAACCCTATGGTTGGCGCCACCGTCGCAGTCGCAGTCTCTGTTGAAGAAGCAATGAAGAAGTAGTTATGGAAAGGGCGATACGCAGTGCACTCTGCACAATGGCGCTTGTCGCGCTTTCCATTCTTTCCGTATCCTGCAGCGCCTCCTACAGGGCGCAGCAGGCGGCGGAGAGGGCTGCCACGGCAGCAATGGTGAAGGAGGGAATCGACAATATGGATTTCGTCCTCGAAATCACCCAGATTATTCCGAGGGGCTTTCCGACAAAGAACACCCAGCTGGAATATGAGTTCAAGGTAAAGGACGACGTCGTTGAGACCCGCCTCCCATATTACGGCGAGTCAAGGACACCTGTCTATGGAGACCAGGAGATATCCATAGTCTTCAAGAAGCAGAAGGTTCAGATTGCGAAGGATTTCTCCGATGCGGACAAGGGCGAGTACCGCTTCCTGCTCGAGGCTTATTCCGGCAGCGTGCTCTGGACTGTCAACATTCAGATTTATGATAACGGAGCCGCCAGGATCGGATGCAAGAACGCCGCCGGCGACTATATGAGCTATCTTGCTGATTTTACACTGCCTAAGAAAGAAAAGGAATAGGGAGGAGCGATTATGACCCGTAAGATATTTACCACAGCCATATCGCTTTTCTGTTTTTTGACCGCATCCGCCCAGATAGCTGAGACGGGCTCACAGGTGAACATAGAGGATTTCTCGTTCGAGGACATTCCGGTGATTACCGTGCCTGCAGTCGACACAGTCGACACTGCGGACAAGTATCTCAAGATAATCCTTTATGAAGACCATACCTGGGAATATTTCGAGATACCGCGTCCTTCCATCGATACCGCCGGCCTTTATGACGGATGGGATGTCGCCTCCATTCACGCTTTCCAGGATGTGAAACTGGAGAATCTCCCTGATTCTGTCGAACTCTGCCTGTACGACGATAACAACCCGTACTGCGTCCCTTATTCGACAAAAGTGATCTCCGGCTTCAAGTACCGCAAGAAACGCCCGCATAAAGGCGTGGACCTGCCGCTCGCGCTGGGTGATACTGTCAGGGCCGCATTCAACGGCGTAGTCCGCTATGTCGGTGGTGGCAAGGCTACCGGAGGCTACGGAAACCTGGTGGTCATCCGCCACTCGAACGGCCTTGAGACCTACTACGCTCACCTTTCGAAAAGAATGGTGGAGGAGAATGAGACCGTCGCTGCAGGGGAGGTCATCGGTCTGGGCGGCAGCACCGGCAGGAGCACGGGTCCTCATCTGCACTTCGAGACGCGCTATATGGGCAAGGCATTCGACCCTGAACGTATCTTTGACTTCGAGAAAGAAACGGCCCGCGACTCGATATTCACCCTGAAGAAGCATTTCTTCAACATCAACTCACATTACGGCCAGACTGACAAGCAGTCTGTGGCCGCCTCCCAGGCCCAGTACTACAAGGTCCGCAAGGGCGATACGCTGGGAAAGATTGCCTCCCG
Organism: Bacteroidales bacterium; assembly: GCA_045599325.1. Classification (GTDB taxonomy): domain Bacteria; phylum Bacteroidota; class Bacteroidia; order Bacteroidales; family UBA932; genus Cacconaster. Next base: position 7,337 of record JAZRVT010000022.1, read on the forward strand.
CTACGGCACTACTGTCAATGCTCTCTGCCGTCTTAACGGCATCAAGTCAAACAAAGTGCTCAAGATAGGGCAGTCTCTGAGAGTCCGCTAGAGATCCTCTTCGTCAATTGTAAGGAATCTTTCAGAACCAAGGATATTGAGTGCCCGGTCTATGGCCGAGCACTTTTTTCCGTTGTGCCTGTTGCTGAAGATGTAGAGCAGCGACTCCAGATATATGGAGAGCATCGCTGACTCGTCGCGGCGGCGGAAGGTGTTCCTGTCTATGGTTATGCCGGTCCGGCTGATGAACTCGTTCAGGTGGTCTTTCAGGAATATCTCTCCTCCGTGATAGACGTTGATGTAGAACAGCTCTTTGTCATTCTCCACATAGACCGGCACGAACCCTCCCGGGAAGCAGAGCGCCTGAAGTGGCAGACCGGACTCCTGCGCAATCATAAAGTAGATGAGCGAGAGGGCGAAAGGGTTGCCTTTCCTGCTCTTCAGCACGTCGCTGATGAGCGAGTACGACGGGTCGCGCAGCTCCACGTCGCAGAGGGTGAACCTGAGCCTGTGGTAGAAGATGTGGTTGAATATCCGGATGTTCTCCACTCCGGTGCGCTGGTCAGAGGCTTCGGAGAGATATTCCGCGGAGCAGCGGAAGAAGTCATCCTCGTAGGACTCCCTGGTTACTTTCGGGTTGAGCATCGAGCAGACGATGAGACTGCCTTCGAACAGGGAGAGAGGCCCTTTGGGCCTGGAGGCGAAATCCTCGAGGGCCGAGAGCCTGAGTTCTGTGTTGATGGCCGAAGTCCTGTCGAGGATGGTGTTCCTGGCATTCTTGTCCGTCTCGCGGGATGCAAGGGCGAGCAGGGTGGGGATGACTTCTGTGCCGAGCGAGATCAGGCGCTCGTTCACCTTGCCGGTGACCACTGTGTCCCTGTCATCGAAGAGAGAGACGAGGTCGGTGATTTCCTGAAGGTCTGCGGCCATTTATTCTGTCATTCTGTCGAGTGCCGCCCTGACCAGATTCTCCATCAGAGGCTTGTAGTCCGGATTGCTTTCCTGCGCGTGGCGGTTGGCCACTGCAAGGCAGACGGTGCCGGCCTCGTGGCCGAGCAGTGCGGCCAGGCCGGCCACGGTGGAGCTTTCCATCTCGATGTTTGTCACACGGTGTCCTTCGAATTCGAAGCTCTCGAGTTTCGGAATCAGGTCCGGTACAGTGAGTCCGAGCCGTACTGAACGGCCCTGAGGACCGTAGAACCCCGGCGCCGAAACCGTCATCCCGGGTTCTGCGATGTCGCTGAACTTTGCTGCCAGTCCTTCGCCTGCGCGTACGAAATAGGGCCTTGCGAAGCGTTCCGGCCATCCCATATGCTTCACGAAAGCCTCTTCGTAGTCCTTGAGGAAAATCTTCTCGCCGTCCCTGTACCAGTTCATCACTCCGTCGAATCCGATGGAGATGTTGCTGAAGATGTATGAGCCGAGCCTGAGGTAAGGCTGGCAGGCTCCGCAGGTTCCGACTCTGAGGATTGTGAGGCGGCGGTGCTCCTTTTTCGGAAGCCTTGTCCCGAAGTCGATGTTCGCGAGTGCGTCAAGTTCGGTCAGGACGATGTCTATGTTGTCTGTGCCTATGCCGTGGGAGAGGATTGTAATGCGTCTGCCGTGATAGGACCCTGTCACTGTCCGGAATTCGCGCGACTCCTTGCGCAGTTCGACGGCGTCGAGGTGCGCGGCGATCATATCCACTCTTGACGGGTCCCCGACTATTATCAGCCTGTCCGAGATATCCTCGGGGAGGAGGTGGAGGTGGAACACTGATCCGTCATCGTTGATGATAAGTTCTGAAGGAGGTATCGGTCTGTTTTGCATCATTGATTCGCTTGAAATTCAAAATTACAAAATAATTGTTTAACTTTGCAATCACAACAAACGCGGAATTAGCTCAGTTGGTAGAGCGTTGGCTTCCCAAGCCGAAGGTCGCGAGTTCGAGACTCGTATTCCGCTCCGGGACATTTCTATGTGGAAAAAAGTTCAAACCTGGCTTCTGATAGCCGTGGCCCTGCTTCTGGCCGCGATGTTTGAGCTGGACTTCTGCCACACCCCCGATCCCGACACCCTCGAGAAGTTCTCCATCAAGTTCACCGAACGCTCCCAGTTCCTGATCTTCACGTTTGTCTGCTTCGTGCTGACAATCGTCACTCTGTGCTATGGCAGGAGCCCGTTCTCCCAGATGTATCTCTGCCTTCTTAACTCGCTGATGCTGCTGGGCTACCAGGTGTGGATACTTGTGGCATTCCTCAAGCTCAGGAGCGTCTACACCCTAGGCATCGCTGCGCTCTTCCCTTTGATTGCGATAATACTGCTCCTGCTGGCGATAAGGTTCATCGCCAGGGATGAGGTGGAGCACAGAATCGCGGCTGACTTAGCGGGAGCCGAAGACAAGAATCGCCATTCCTATAAGAAGAAGCAGAAGTGAGAGGCTTTTCTGTTTGACGTGCTGCTCCTTGAAGAGGATGGCACCGCAGATGAAGGTTATTATCACTGAGCTCCTTCGCAGCATAGAGACAATCGAGAGCATCGCGTCCTTGTCGCCGAGTGAGAAGAAGTAGAAAAAGTCTGAGAGGGAGACGAAGATGGAGATGACCAGTATCGCCCAGTCCCATTTGAACTTCCTGTAGTTCTTCCCCTGTATCAGTTTAGCGATCAGCACGATGACTGCCATTATCAGAGCGATGTAGAAGTTGCACCAGCTCTGTACGAAGATGGCGGTCATAGAGGACATCAGATACTTGTCCATCAGGGCGCTTGCCACTCCTGCAAGTACGGAGAGAATCATACAGAATATCCACTTGTTCTTGGCGAAGTCGATGCCTTCCCTGCGGCTGGAGAGGCTGAGGAGCCATAGGGCGAGGACTGAGACCACCACGCCGACCCACTGCCAGGTGTTGAGCCGCTCTCCGAACAGGATGATCGATCCCAGCAGCACGAAGACCGGCCTTGAGGCCTTGATGGTGCCGGCAGTGGTGATAGGGAGATTCTTGAGACCCATCAGGCCGGTGATCCAGGAGATTGCGACGATGCCAGACTTGATGAAGATGAGAAGGTGGTCGTGGAACGGTCCGCGGTGCATCTCCAGCAGGGTGCCTTCGGCGAGGTGCCAGTCGAAAAGGGACGAAAGGATCAGCGGCAGGAAGAAGCAGGTGGAGATTGCGGTGGTGTAGAGGAGTATATGCAACACTCCGTTGCGTTCAGACGCCTTTTTCTTCGCTACGTCATAGAATCCCAGCAGAAACGCTGAGGCGATTGCAGTCCAGAGCCACATAGTCTATTATTGGTCTTCAGTTGTACAATATTTCTTTATCACTCCGTAGGCGTCCGATATGCCGAGTTCTCCGGCGGTGCTCAGGTCGATGCAGCCCTTCTCCTTGTCTTTGAGATAGATCAGCACCAGGCCGCGGTTGTAGTAGGCCTCGCCGATATACGGGTAGAGGTCGATGGCCCTCGTGTACTGGACGATGGACTCGGGAAGGTCGTTGGAGAGGCAGTAAAGGTTGCCGAGGTTATAGTATGTGTATGGGAATTCCGGGTTGAGGGCGGCGGCCTTGGTGAGGTCGTGGATGGCCGGGGTGTAGTCGTAACTGTGGGTCACCTGGTCCTGCACTCTCGTCTTGACAGTCCTGGAGTTGTCGAGGGTCAGCACCTGAACGTTGTTCTCTATGGATGAGATGAAGTCAATCATCTCGGCCTGGAGCGCGCCCCTGTTGATATAGTAGACATAGTTGTCCGGCGACTTGGTTATGGCTTCGTCATAGCAGACCATCGCAGTGTTGAACTGGCGTGCGTCAGCCTCCATAAGCGCCTTGGCGAAGAGGTTCTCTGCGGTCCGGCTCACGCGGACGAGCCGGTTGGCCTCCTCGCGAAGCCTTGCCGCTCCGCGGACTGTTGTCTTCGGGTCGGCGGAGAAATGGACCGGAACGGGGCTTTCGGCAATCAGCCTGCTGAGCTCCGGGTCGTCGAAGGTGCGGATGAGCGTGGACGTGGAGATGACGCTGTCGGCAGGCTGCACCTTGTAGAGCGGCTTGAGCCTGATGTCGACGTCTCGGTACTGCAGGAGCTCGTTGTCGAAGTCCTTCTTGGCGAATTCGGCGTCGAGGGCCAGGAGGTGGTCGAACTTCTTGGTCGTGTCGGCGAATGCTGCGCGGCCGGTGGAGTCGGCTGTCTGCACCTGGTATTCGCGTATCTTGCGCTGGGCGATGTCGTAGTCCTGCTTTGCGGAGGTGTACTGGCCGAGCTGGCTCTTGGCGTAAGACCTGTTCATATAGGCCTTGGCGAAGTCGGGGTAGAGGTTGATGGCCTGCGAGTAGTCGGTGATGGCCTCGCGGTACCGCTCGAGCTCCATAAAGACCGCGGCCCTGTTGAAGTAGGCCAGCACGTTGTTCGGGTTGATGTTGAGCACCCTGTCGTAGTCGTCCAGCGCTGCGCGGTAGTCGCCCACCTGACCTTTGATCAGAGCGCGGTTGTAGAGAGTCAGGGCGTTGCCCGGGTCATCCTCAAGCACCCTGTCCAGGTCAGACAGGGCACCCTGTATATCCTTGCTGTCGTATTTCAGGAGCGCTCTGTTGAAGTATGCGAAGGTGTTGGTGGAGTCGAGGCGCAGTGCGGTGTTGAGGTCCTCGATGGCGTCGCCGGTCTTCTCCTGCATAGCGTAGACGCGGGAGCGGCGGACATATCCCTCGGCATCGTATCGGTTGAGGGAGATGGCCTTGTTGTAGTCGTTGAGGGCCTTTGTCGTGTCCCTGAGGTAGAGATAGCAGGCTCCGCGGTTCAGGTATGCGTCACCCTCGCGTGGCTCCTTGCGGATGAACATATTGAAGTCCTTGATGGCCTTGTCGAACTGCTGCGAGAGGAAATAGGTCACCCCCCGGCTGAAATAGAGGTCATTGTAGCTTGGACGCAGGTCCACGGCCTCCTCGAGGTCCTTCAGCGCCAGGTCGTACTTGCCGATGCGGCTGAGCGTGATGGCCCTGTAGTGGTATGCCGGGGTGTAGATCGGGTTGAAATGGATGGTGCGGTCGAAATCGCGCTGTGCCCCGGTGAAGTCGCCGAGGTTGTATTTTGCGATGCCCCTGAAGAAGTAGGCCTCATAGATGGTGCTGTCCAGCTGGGAGAGGATGTTGAAGCTCTCGATGGCCTGGGAGTACTTGCCGTCAATCAGCGCCTGGCGGCCACGGTAATAGAAATGGTCGAGGTCGTACTGTGCGGAGACCTGCAATACGGAAGCCAGCGCGAGCAGAATAATGATGAGCCCCTTTTTGTACATCTTCGCAAAAATACTATTTTTGTAGATTAAATTAATATTAAATGAGAAAAAGTTCCATCTGCCTCCTGCTCTCCGTCGCGGCCGTTTTCCTGTGCTGCAGAAGCTGGGGCCAGTCCTCGCGCTCGTATGAGTACGCCGTCAGCGAGAAGGAACAGAGGGAATATGTCGGAGTCCTTGCAGGGGAGATGACTTCCGGACGTGCCACGGGCACTGAAGGCAAGATGCTTGCCGAACGCTTCATCGTGGGCAAGTTCAAGGAGTTCGGGCTCAAGCCATACAACTGGAACTATACTCAGAGTTTCCGTCACGATACTGTTGCTGTCAGGAATGTGGTAGGCCTCATTCCGGCTTCTGTCGAGACTGACGAGTACATCATAGTCGGGGCGCACTACGACCATCTCGGCCGCCTCGGCCACAGCATCTATCCCGGGGCTGATGACAACGCATCCGGAGTGGCCTGCCTCCTCTCTCTGGCCAATATGTTCTCGGCGATGAAGGCAGACGGCCGCGGCCCCCACAAGAACATTATCTTCGTCGCCTTCGACGGCAAGGAGATGGGGATGCTGGGGAGTGATTATTTCATAAAGCATCTGGGAATCCCCCGGAGCAAGGTTACCGCGATGGTGAACATCGATATGATAGGCACTGACCTGGTGCCGCCCCACCGGGGAAAGAGCGACTACCTCATCGTTCTCGGAGAACACCGCCTGCCTGAAGTCTACCGCGGATATCTCTCCTATATCTGCAGCCGCGCCCAGTACAGGCTGGACCTCGACCAGACCTTCTACGGCAGCGCCAATTTCTCAAAGTATATGTACGAAAGCGGGGACCAGATGGCATTCTCGAAGGCCGGCATCCCGGCGGTGCTCTTCACCTCCGCCTTCCACCAGCACACATACAAGACCACAGACAAGCCTGACATCATCAACTATCCGCTGATGCTCAGGCGCACGCGTGTCATCTTCCTCTTCGTGAGGAACCTTTGCGGAAAAGCATAAGAATACAGCAATATGATCGACATCAACATCTTGAAAGGCTGCTACGCTGAGCAGTTCGGAAATGAGGAGCCGAGGATATTCTCCGCTCCCGGACGAATCAACATCATCGGTGAACATACTGACTACAACGGCGGCTTCGTGCTTCCGGCCTCTGTCGACAAGGCCATTTCTGTGGCCATCCTTCCCAACGGCACCGATACGGTCAACCTCTGCGCCATCGACCTGGGCAAGGCGACCGTCAGCTTCAAGGTAGGCGTGATGCCTGCCGACAACCGCCAGTGGCACAAATATGTCTTCGGCGTGATTGAGGAGATGCGCCAGAGGGGCGCAATCGTGGGCGGCTTCAATGCAGTCTTCGGCGGCGATGTCCCTCTCGGTGCGGGAATGTCCTCTTCGGCTGCTCTCGAGTCCTGCTTCGGAGTTGCTCTCAACACCATCTTCAACCTGGGTTTCACACGGGAGGAGCTGGCGAAGATCGGCCAGATGACCGAACACCATTATGTTGGTGTGAAGTGCGGCATAATGGACCAGTTCGCATCTCTCTTCGGAGAGGCCGGCAAGGTTGTCCGTCTGGACTGCCGCAGCCTCGAATACACTCTTGTGCCGTTCAATCCGAAGGGGTGCCGTCTCGTGCTCATCGACACGATGGTCAAGCACTCGCTCGCCTCTTCTGAATACAATGTCCGCCGCGAGCAGTGCGAAGCAGGTGTCGCTGTCATCGCAAAGTACAGGCCGGGAGTCGAACTCCTCCGCGACGTCACCATCGAGGAACTGGACGCTCACAGGGATGAGATGGACCCTGTTGTCTATAAGCGCTGCGCCTTCGTCATCAATGAGAACAAGCGCCTGATGGCAGCCTGCGCCGCTATGGAGAAGGATGACTTCGAGGAGGTGGGCCGACAGATCTATGCGGCTCACGAAGGACTGAGCAAGGAGTACGGCGTCAGCTGCGAAGAGCTTGACTTCATTGTCGGAGTGGCTCATACCCACGAAGGGGTGCTGGGCGCCAGGATGATGGGCGGCGGCTTCGGCGGCTGTGTCATCGCCCTTGTCAGGGAAGGGGCTTGCGAAGAGTATATTGCTGACGTCAGAAAACGTTATCTCGACAAGTTCGGCAAGGATCCGCGCGTCATAGAGGTTGTCATCTCAAACGGGGCAGGGGAATGTTAGACAAGGAGAACATACGCCTTTTCAGCCTCGTCAACTCAAAGGGGGCGGAGGTGATACTTTCAAACCTCGGGGCCGGAATCGTCTCCCTGACCGTCCCTGACCGCAGGGGCAGGATGGCTGACGTGGTTCTCGGATACCGCAATCCTGAAGATTATTTCGCTGACGGGCCCTGTATGGGAAAGGTCCCGGGAAGATATGCCAACCGCATCGCAGCCGGCAGGATGACCGTGGGCGGCCGCGAATGCATCCTCGCTGTCAACAACGGCCCGAACCACCTCCACGGCGGTCCGGAGGAGCAGTGTTTCGCGAACCGCATCTGGGACGCTGAGGAAACTGAAGACGGAGTCCGCTTCACGCTTGACAGCCCTGACGGAGATGCCGGCTACCCGGGCGCACTGCACGCAGAGGCGCTCTACACCTGGAGCGAGGAGTGCGTGCTCACGCTGCGTCTCACCGCAACCTCTGCTGCCGAGACAGTGGTGAATCTCACGAACCACGCCTATTTCAACCTGAAAGGGGAGTGTGCAGGCGATGTCACGGACCATTTCCTGAAACTCTATGCGTCAAGATATCTGCCTACCGACGGGACTCTCATCCCAGTGGGTGAACCGGCCCCTGTGGCGGGGACCCCGATGGATTTCACTCAGCCGAAACGGCTCGGCAGCGAGCTGAAGGCCGACTTCCCGGCACTCAACTACGGCAAGGGATACGACAACTGCTTTGCTGTCGACGGCTGGAAGAAGGGTGTCGTCAGACCTGTCGCCGAACTCTCCGAGGAGAGCACCGGACGCAGGCTTGTGGTAAGCACGGACGCCCCTGGCATACAGGTCTATACCGGCAACTGGCTTGAGGGCTGCCCTCAGTCGAAGAGCGGCGGGCAGTATCACGACTACGACGGAGTCGCTCTCGAGTGCCAGGCGTTCCCTGACTCCCCGAACCGCAGCGACTTCCCTTTTGAAACACTGAAACCCGGAAAGGAGTACAGCAATACGATAGTCTTTGCATTTGAATGAGCGCAGGGCGTTTCATAGCCTCCCGGATGTCCTCTGACGATGGCAGCCTGAGCCGCACAAGCAACACTATTGCCTGGGTGTCGGTCTGCCTGAGCATCGCCGTGATGATCATAGCCGTCGCCGTGGTGGACGGATTCAAGTCCCGTATCCGCGAGAAGGTGACGGGCTTCATGGGGTCCGTGATGCTGGTGATGCCGGGGCAGAGCCCTATGAATGAGCACTATCCCTTCTCCGATTCTCTCTCTTACCGCAGCAGTCTGGTTGAACTGGACGGCGTGGAGTCCGTGAGCGGAGTCGCATACAGGCAGGGTCTCATCAAGACAGACGAGCAGATCGACGGACTCTGCTTCAAGGGTGTGGATTCTCTCTATGACTTCTCGTTCTTCAGCAGTTCGCTGGTGGAAGGCTCTCTTCCGGATTATTCCGGCCGTATATCCAACGACATCCTGATCTCCGGGACAACAGCCCGGAAACTCGGATTCTCAGTCGGCGACCAGGCTGTGGCCTATTTCATAGGTGACGATGTGAAGGTGCGCAAGTTCACCGTCTGCGGCCTCTATGACGCGCAGCTGGAGGAGATTGATTCCAGAATGGCGGTGGCTGACATCAGGCAGGTGCGCCGGCTCAACGGCTGGAGCGGCAGCGAGGTCTCCACCGTGGAGATACGCATCGCTCCGGACAAGGACATAGACAGGATGGCTGACGCAGTGCAGGAGATTGAGTTCCTGTGCGCAGATGCGGAGGACGAGCCTCTCTTCGTCACCAGCGCGAAGAAACTCTACGGCCATCTGTTCGACTGGCTTGCGCTGCTTGACCTCAATGTGCTGATGATACTCGCGCTTATGGTTGTAGTGGCCGGCTTCAATATGATTTCGGCGATACTGATCATCCTCTTCGAGAAGATCTCCGCCATCGGACTCCTGAAATCCTTGGGAATGACCTCAAAGGAGGTGTCTCACGTATTTCTGCTGAGAGCCTGGAAGATTGTCCGGAAAGGGCTTCTCTGGGGCAATGCCGTGGGCCTTGGCCTCTGCCTGATACAGAAGTTCACCGGAGTCGTCAGGCTCGATCCGGCAAACTATTTCGTCAACTGCGTGCCGATTGCAATCTCACCGCTCAAGATAATCATTCTGGATGTGGTTGCCGCAGGCCTGATAATGGCCATCGTCTCGATTTCATCGAGATTCATCTCGAAGGTAAGTCCCGACAGGACGATGAGAGTGGAGTAGGGAGTTCCCGCTGCTACTCGATCACGGTCTTATAGATCTCGTATCTTTCGAGGATGTTGTCAATGTAGGATGGTATCGGACCGTCCGGTCTCTCAAGCTTTGACCTGACCGAATCCCAGTCGTTCCTGTCAGCACCGAGTTCGGCCGCCTTGTCGCGGAGCACTTCGATGTGGCCTTCTCCACTGTTGTAGGCTGCCAGGGCGAATTTGACTACATTGATTGAGTCAAGACCTTCGTTTTTGAACTGCTTGAGGAGCTTGTTGAAGTGGAGCGTCCCTGCCTTGACGTTCATTTCGGGATCGTAGAGGTCGCTGACACCGTATGCCGCCGCCGTGCTCTCCTTGATCTGCATCAGGCCTCGGGCATCGAACTGTGACTGGGCTCCGATGGCGAACTGTGACTCTTCGTAGATGATTGATGAGATGAGCCTCCAGTCGAGCCCCACATTGGCGCTGTATTTCTTGATGATGTCGTCGTAGGGGGAGATCGAATGGACCGGTGTGTCCATATTGAGCAGATATTCAATCTTATAGGAACGGAAGTATCTGACCTTCATCTGGCTGAACAGGTCCTCGAACTGGAACTTGGTGTACCAGAAGTTGATGGAGTTCATCAGCTCTATGTTGTCGCCGCGCACCACCCAGACGTCGCTGTCCTTGACGGGGACCGAGAAAAGGAACCGGTCGCGGTATTCGTCAGGTATGGAGTCATTGAGGTTGCAGACAACCACGTCCAGCCTGCCTTGTTCAAGGTTCTCCCAGCATTCCGGGCTGTTTTCAGGGGTGAGGATCCTGATGGCGGACCCGCATCCCTCCCCGAAGGCGCCGAGAAGCTCATAGTTGAAGGCCACATTCTTGTGCTGCTTCGACTTGTAGCTCCTCTCCATCGCTATCGCGCAGTTCAGAGTGTCGGCCCTGAAGTCGAAGTACAGCTCTTCGTGTGCCATCGTGCGGTCAGCATCCCTGACGAGCACTGCCGTCACCCCTATCAGAAACAGCCAGAGGAGACTCTTGAGAAGTGTTTGGTGGTGGTCGCTTCCGCTCATTTACCAGGTATAGAACGGCCAGTGGAGGCCAATCTTGAATCCTCTGACAGGTTTGATATAGTGGTATGCTGAGAAGTAGTCCGATTCAGGCCAGTCCTTGAAGGCGTTGGTGTACTTCACGAATATGCTGGCCCTCTTCCACTGAACGTTGACGAAGGCGTCGAAGTAAGGCACCTGCCCGATCATTTCCCTTGTCTGGTTGTAGAACTGGCCGAGGTCAGGGCTGTATGACGGGGCGTAGAACTTGGTGTTGGCTATGGCGTTGAGGCCGATCTGCATCCTCATCGCCTCCTTAACCACGTCGAATTCCAGATACCAGCGGAGGTTGAGGGTCAACTTCGGCAGCGGCAGCACCTCCTGGTTCGAGGATAGCTGGAAGAGGACCTGGTTGTCGAAATGGAATGCCCAGAGGCGGAAGTTCTGCTGGAGATAAGCGCTCATTATGCTCACAGGGTCAGGGTGCTGGCGTATGACAGACAATGTGTCGTAGTAGAGCATATTGGCGGTGAGCGCATATCCGAAGAAGGCCTTGGTGCCGCTCTTCGGGATGGTGAGGGTGCCTTCGACCCTGGTGGTCGATGTCTTGCCGAAATCGTTGTCCCAGAGGTGATGGTTGGTGTAGATGTGCTGCTCGAAAGGATGAGGTGTCTTCAGCTTGGAGGAGAACCTTCCTTCCAGATGGATGCCCTGGTCGAAAGGATAGAGGGAGAACTTCACGTGGCCGTTGATGTCGAAGTCGAACATCCTGTAGCCCGCATAGTAGTAGTCGGCGTCGGCGTCCCACTGGAAGTACTTCTTGAACATTCCGGAGGCTCCTCCGTAGAGGTAGAGGTTGTGCTCGGACTGGAAATGCTTGCCGTACAGGTAGTCGGACGGGTCGAAGCTGTAGTGCGAGAGAATCTGGTATCCGATGCCGGCGTTGATCTTGGAGACCACGGCATCAGGGGCGAACGGCTGCAGCTTGATGAAGAAGCGGTTGTTCAGGTTGCGCACCTCCATCTCGTCGTCGCTGGCCTGGGCGTTGATGTTGAACTTGTTGAAGTAGAAGTTCCGGCCCCATTCGTCGTTGATGCCGATCTGGTCAGTGTACTCCTTGGTGTAGGTGGTGTATTCGCCGTAATGGCCTATGTGCGCCATCGTGCCGCCTCCGAGTTCGAGCGAGTCCCTGTCCTTCCTGAGGAAGTTGAGCGGGATGGCCAGGGTCTGGTCGATGAAGTATGTGCGCCGCTTCAGTATGTTGGCGGCCTTGGCCAGGTTGACTTCGATGGCCTGAGGGTCGATGATGGTGTCTCTTATCCAGAAAGAGTCGCGCAGGCCGCCGTTCTCAGTGCGGTCGATGGTCTGCCTGATGGTGCCGGCGTTCACAAGATAGCGCCTGCCCATATAGTTGCCGTAGATGGCGGTGTTGCGGTGGCTGGTGTTCTCGTTCTTGAGCATTCCCCTGGAACCCAGCCTGGTGTAGAGCAGGGTGAGGTTGAACTCAGGCGAGAAGTTCTGTGTGGACATCAGCTTCAGGTTCGACTCCTCCATTGCCTTGGGAGCGAAGAGGGTGCCCCAGTATGCAAGCTCTGTATGAGGCGTCTTGGTGTTGTACTGAGGAAGGTTGTCCGGGGTATATGTGTCACCGGCATAAGGGGTGAACATCGGGGCGTCCTCCACCTCCTCGCGCTTGAAATAGTTGTGGTAGAGCGTCGCGCTGCCGACAGGACCCAGATATGTCGCCGAAATGTCCTTCTTCAGCATAGGATAGTCGTAGAAGTTGGCGTTGTAGGTGGTGTCCATCCCCTCGATTATATGCAGCTCGTTGAATTTGGTGTCTGCATTCCAGGAGATTATGCGTCTGAAGTAGAGTGAGTCCGGGATGGCGAATGTTTCGAGGACACGCGGTTTGGCAGCCTTGAGGCTGTCACGCAGCTCCTTCTTGTTCCTCTTGATGGCGCGCTTGATGTCCGTGGTGTCCGGCAGCCGGCGGGCTATGGAGTCGTAGTATGCCGTGAAGGTTGAATCGAAGTCCGGCATAGTGACGGTGTCGGCTACGGACCAGAACCAGGTGTCGAGGGAGTCGTAGAGACGGCTGCGGCGGATCGAGTCGAGCGCCGCCGAGTCAGGGACTGCAGCCGCAAGCGCGGAGTCGGCCGCAGCTGACGGGATGCTGTCCTGCAGCATCGCGGCCGCCTTTGCCGCAATAGAGTCCTGAAGGGCTCTGAAATAGCGGCTGCGGGCCTCTCCCTGAACCGGAACAAGCATCAGCAGCGCTGCTGCGGCAGCGAATATATATCCCTTCCAGCGCATTAAATGATTTTGACGCCCATCTTCGCCAGTTCCCTGACGGCTCTCTTGTGACCCTCTTCATCCACGAATGCGAGAGCCTTCTCAATCAGATATACCTTGTGACCGGCCCTGAGGATGTCGAGGCAGGTCTCGCGGACGCAGTATTCGCTGGCGATGCCGCTGACCACCACGCTCTTCGCGAGATTGTTGTAGAGCTCGATGCCGCTGCGGTTGTGGCTCTCGAAGCCGGAATACTGCTCCTTGTTAGGGTTGGTGCCCTTGAAGAACATATTCTCCTCACACGGACGGTTCGATTCTTTCACTAGTGAATTGAATCTTTCGTGGAGCTGCCCTCCGCGTGTCCCGGCCACGCAGTGCGCCGGCCACTCTCCGCCGTTCTCCTTGAAGGAGCAGTGGTTCGAAGGGTGGCGGTCAAGCACGTAGAGCACAGACTGTTCAGGGTGCGAGTTTATATAGTCGATGCAGTTGTCGACTGCTTTCTCCGCATTGCCGCAGGCAAGGGAGCCGTCGATGAAGTCGTAGAGCATATCGACCACGACGTGGCTGACATTGTCGCCGTCGCGTTCGTCCTCCTGCTGGATGTTGATCTCGTGGATGAGGCGGTTGATGAGCTTCATCTTGAGGTCGTAGAGGTCGTCGGAGATGTCGACCTTATAGTAGTGAGGGTTGATGATACGGGTCTGTGTCTCGTTGAGGGAGGCGAGGTTGGACTTGTAGTAGTCCCTCTTCTCGAAGATAGTGCGTGTGTCAGGATTGACGATCGCGCCGTCGTATGCCAGATTCTGGAGGGTCTTCCAGGTGTAGCTGCCGGCTGCGTAGGTCGAATACTTCGTCTCATCCATCTCGTCTGTCAGGAAAATCTCATCTCCCGCCTCGATGGCCTTTGAGAGCGAGTCCCCGCGCAGGCAGGTGACGTCGGCCTTGAACTTGCCGTCCTGGATGATCCTGTATGTCACCTGGAATCCCGGGTTGATGAGCTTTGCCTTGTCCTCCGAGCGCTTGAGCAGAGGTTCGCCGTCTATCTGGACCAGCTTGTAGACGTTGCCGAAGCAAGGGTTGTGCTTGCTGGTGGCGATGGCGTCGCCCACGCCGTAGCTGTCGATGGCAGCTCCCTGGCGCTCGATTTCAGTGATGATGTATTCGTCGAGAGCGTTAGTCGCGAAGATTTTGCATTTCTTCAGCCCTGCGGCATCGAGGGCCTCGCGGCACTTGACAGAGAGGTAGGTGAGGTCACCGCTGTCGAGGCGGATGCCGTAGCCCTGAGGATAGCTGTCGTCGATGCCGTTTGCCTTGAATGCCCTGATGGCGTTCTTCAGGCCGCACTTCAGGGTGTCGAACGTGTCGATCAGGAGAATGAGCCCCTCGCCCCTGTGAGTCTTGATGTATGAGTCGAAGGCCTTGTACTCGCCCTCGATAGAGCATCCGAAAGCGGTGGTGTAGCTGTGGGCCATAGTGCCGCTCGATTCGAAACCGAACTCAATGCCTGTCAATACATTGGAGGTGCTGACGCAGCCGCCGATGACAGCTGCCTTGGAACCGTACTCGGCTGCCCACGGACCGTGTGCGCGGCGTGCGCCGAATTCGCTTACCGGGTGGGAGGCGGCGCGGGTGACGCGGGATGCCTTGGTGGCGACAGCCATCTGGTGGTTCATAATGCAGAGGAGAGGAGTCTCCAGCACCTGCGCTTCAATTACAGGGCCTACGACCGTGAGGATAGGCTCCTTCGGGAAGGCGATCTCACCCTCTTTCATTGCGTATACCTTGCCGGTGAACTTCATCGTGGCGAGGTACTCCCTGAATTCACGGTACTCTTCGCCGGGCAGGAATTTCTCGAAGAATGTGATGTCTTCGCTTCCGAGGCCGGCGATCATTTCGAGGGCCTCCCTGATTCCGCTGACCACGGCCCAGTTGTTCTTGTCAGGCGCGCTGCGGAAGAAAAGGTTGAAAACTGCAATCTTGTCCTTCATTCCGTTCTCGAAGAAGGACTTGCCCATTGTGTACTGGTATTTGTCGGAGCAGTATGAAAAATTCAGCATAGTTTTCCCGTAATTTGCTATTAACCTGCAAATATACAAAAAAAACTACAGCTTGAAATCTGAGATTTTGCCAAGGTCCCTGATGGAGAGGGCTTCGGGCACGGCGGCACGGATTGTCCGGCTCTGGCAATTGGCCAGATAGAAATCCACTATCGAAAACTTTTCGGGCCATCCTGCCATAAGCGGCAGTATTTCCGGAGACATCATATGAATCCCGGCGAAGGCGAGGGGAGTGCATTCATCCTGGTCTATTGCGCTGTATGGGCTCCTGACCTGGCCGGTGTCCACATTGGTCCAGCCCACAAGCCTCCTGTCTCCGTCAAAGAGGAAATACCGCGACGTGGTCCTTCTGCTGACAAGGATAGTGGCGAGGTCTCCCGGCCTGTGCTGCTCCCTGAACCATCCCAGGTCAAGGTCGGAGATGATGTCCACGTTGTGAACCAGGAAGGGCTCGCTTCCATCGAGCAGCGGCGCAGCGTGCCTGATGCCCCCGCCAGTCTCGCGGAGCAGGTCGGTCTCGTCTGAAAATGCTATGTCGATGCCGAAGCCGCCGTTCGCACTGACGAAGTCGCGGACCTGGTCGGCGAAATGGTGCACGTTAATCACGATTCGGTCGTAGCCGTATGCCTTCAGCTTCTCTATGACCCCCTGGAGCATAGGTTTCCCGTCGACAGGGACGAGGGCCTTGGGCATAGTGTCGGTGATGGGCTTGAGCCTTGTTCCGAGACCGGCTGCGAATATGAGCGCCTTCATCAGAGTTCCTTCTCTGTTTCGAGTTCGCGGTGGACGACGTGGACTCGGATGTTGAACTTCTTCGCCACGTGCGCTGCGAGGTGCTCCGCGCAGTAGACTGAACGGTGCTGGCCTCCGGTGCATCCGAAACTTACCATAAGGTGGGTGAACTTGCGCTCTATGAAACGCTGGATATGTGCATCGACAAGGGCATAGGCGCTGTCCAGGAACTTGAAGACTCCCCCCTCGTCCTCCATGAACTTGATCACTTCGGGGTCGGTGCCGTTGAAGTGCTTGTAGTGCTCGTACTTGCCCGGGTTCTCGAGACCGCGGCAGTCGAACACGTAGCCTCCTCCGTTGCCGCTGACATCGTTCGGAATACCCTTCTTGTAGGCGAAGCTGTATATGGTGACCTCAAGCGACTTCTCGCGGTTCATATCGGTGAACTGCTTCATATTTGAGAGTTCGTTGAGCACTTCCGAAAGATACGGGTACTCCTCGAACGGCTCTTTCATCAGCTTGCGGAGATTCTCCATTGCATACGGGACGCTCTGGAGGAAATGCGGCTTCTTCTCGAAGTATCCGCGGAAGCCGTAGGCCCCGAGCACCTGGAGGGTGCGGAAGAGGATGAAGTGGCGGAGTGTTGAGTAGAATCCGTCGCGGGAGATGCTCTTGTACGGCTTGAGCGCGTCGAGGTAGTTGTCGATCAGCTCATCCTTGAGCTCCTCCGAATAAGCTGCCTTGGCCTGCCAGATGAAAGACGCCACGTCATAGTATATAGGACCCTTGCGGCCTCCCTGGAAGTCGATGAAGTACGGTTCGCCGTTACGGTACATAACGTTGCGGGCCTGGAAGTCGCGGTAGAGGAAGGTGTCGGACATACTCTTCATCAGGACGTCCGACATTGTCCTGAAGTCGCGGTCCAGCTCGATTTCGCTGAACTCGATGCCGGTGGCCTTGAGGAAGCAGTATTTGAAGTAGTTCTGGTCGAAACTTATCATCCGCTCGTCGAACTCGGGCTGCGGGAAGCAGACCGACCAGTCCAGCCCCTGTCCGCCTTCGAACTGGAGGCGCGGCAGATATCTGACCGCCTTTATGAGCAGCTCCTTCTCCTCAGGCGAATAGTTGCCTTTGGCGCGGCCGTCAGCAACCATATTGAAGAGGGTGTCGTTGCCGAGGTCCTCCTGGAGATAGTATTCGAAATTCTCTGAACGAGCGAGCACGGTAGGGACATTGAGTCCCTTTTCCTTGAAGTGCTTCGCAATAGTCCAGAATGCGATGTTTTCCTCTATTGAAGTGCCTTTGGCGGCTATAAGTGTCTGATTCGCGCCGTGTACGCGGAAATAGCGGCGGTTGCTGCCGGAAGACGGGAGCTCCTCGACGCTGACCGGACTCTCTCCGGTGAACTGTTCAAACAGTGACTTGATCGGATCCATTCCACAAATATAGTAAAAATCAGCCTCCGTAGTATCCGGCCGTGCAGACCAGCGAGATGATCTGGGCAGGGTCGAGGCGGAGCAGAGCGGCCAGCGCGGGCTTGTCGACCATCGCCCTTGCCACAGTGCAGAGCCCCTCCGCTGTTGCGGCGAGGTAGATGTTCTGGCAGATGAATCCTGCATTTGCATAGACCGCCTCTATCACGCCCTGCGGCGTCTTTCCGGTGATCTTGCGTGTGTCCGACACCAGCGCGATCTGCAGCGGCGCCTTCTCGGCGTACTCCTGCTGGCAGGTCGCTGCCCTGAGGTCCTCTTCCATAATCTGCCTCAGGCAGCAGGCTGCGGCATCATAGATATAGACGCCGGCCGGCAGGAAGATGTAGAGTTCTGTCTCCTGGCGGTTGTGCGATGACGGGGCCGTCCTCCGCGTGCAGCTGCTGTTGGAGAATCCCCAGGCGCCCCAAAGCAGGTTCGAGAGTGTCTGGAGAGGGATCGGGTCGCTAAGATAACTGCGTACGGAACGTCTTTTCGAGAGGGCTTCGCGGAGCGTCATTCCGCCTTCCTTCTCAGGTGCTGGAAGTAGTATGTCAATCATATCAGTAAAGGCTTATTAACAATGTCACTATGAACGGGACAGCTATGCTCAGGATTATGCCGTGGTAGAGCGATACCGGTGCGTATGCGCTGCCGCACTGCTTCACAATCACGCCCATAGTCGTGTCCATCGAGGTCGCCCCTCCCGAAGATATGAGCGCGTACGGACCGAACCATTTGCGGATGAGAGGAGCTGCCAGCAGGGTTATCAGCTCCCGGAACAGATTGGCCGCCAGAGCGATGGTGCCCAGCTGCGCTCCGCGTGCCTTGTCGAGCATTATGCTGGAGAGGGAGTAGTATCCGTAGCCGGCTCCTGCGGCGACGGTGTCGAGTGCGGAGACCGGCGGCTCGCGGTAGATGAGCAGCATCACGCAGAATGCCAGCAGGCATCCGGCCATCGTGCCGAGCACAGTCAGCAGCGGCATAAGCAGGTGGTGGGCCCTCTGCCCCTTGAGAGACGGGATGAAGCTTTCGTCCATTCCTATTGCAATCCCCACGCAGATGAGCAGCAGGTAGAGAAGGTACTCGGTATAGTCGCCGGGGACGAACCCTTCAGGAAGAAGGCCGCAGAGCGCGACAATGACTCCGAGCACGAAACATCCGACTATTATCAGGCTGTCTTTCATTCAGACCTCCTTTTTCTCTCGAAGAGTTTCATCACGAACTTCGCCGTGACACAGCTGCCGAGGATTCCGAAGACCGCCACCAGGAAAGCCGTGAGACCCATCGTCGGCAGGTTGGCAAGCAGCTCCCTGTTGGAACCTATCTCAAGGCCCAGCGCAAAGAGCAGCAGGCAGATGGAAATCATTGTGATGGTGCCTGTCGGAAGCTTTACGCGCCCTTTCAGCAGCCATCCGATGCCAAATCCGGCAAACATCAGAAGTACAGCCCAAATCATAATGCAAAAATATAAAATTATTATATTTGCAGCGCATTTACCCTGCTCTGACCCACTCATATGAGAAAACTGCTCCTCTCTTTGGCACTGTCCGCCCTGATGTTCTGCACTCAGGGATGTGAGGCAATCCACGACCTCCTTACAGAAGAAACGCTTCTCTATGGCACTTGGGGCGCCACCCAGCTGACAACTGAGAAAGGGGACGTTTTCTTCGGCAGCCACATCTACAGCCTCAAGTTCAACGAGGACGGCTCCTGCGCGTTCATCGAGAACGGCGGCAATTTCCAGGGCATCGGCAATTATGAGTATGACAAGTCGGAGGGCCGTATCCTGATGAGGCTCAACAACACAATGGTCAACTGCATCTGCTACATCAACCTCACTTGCGACGTGCAGGTTCTGACCAGGAACAGCCTCCGTTTCAGCGTCATTCCTAAAAAAGAATACGAGGCGGCAAATGATGCCGCCCCGTTCGTTGAGAATGAGCTCGAAACCTGGTATTTCGAGCGTTAATCCTCCAATTATTCAGCCTTCGGACCTGCTGCCACGAGTGCCTTGCCGGCCTCGTTGTATTCGTACTTCTTGAAGTTCTTCACGAAGCGGCCTGCGAGGTCTTTTGCCTTTGCCTCCCACTGTGCGGGATCTGCATAGGTGTCGCGTGGGTCAAGGATAGCAGGGTCTACGCCTTTGAGCTGTGTAGGTACTTCGAAGTCGAAATAAGGGATCTTCTTGGTAGGGGCTTCGTCAATGCTGTGGTCGAGGATAGCGTCGATGATTCCGCGGGTGTCCCTGATGGAGATGCGCTTGCCTGTTCCGTTCCAGCCGGTGTTGACGAGGTATGCCTTTGCGCCGCTCTTCTCCATATGTGCCACGAGCTCTTCCGCATATTTTGTAGGGTGGAGTTCGAGGAACGCCTGGCCGAAGCAGGCGGAGAAGGTAGGGGTAGGCTCAGTGATGCCGCGCTCTGTGCCGGCGAGCTTTGCAGTGAAGCCGCTGAGGAAGTAGTACTTGGTCTGCTCAGGGGTGAGGATGCTGACAGGAGGAAGCACTCCGAATGCATCTGCGCTGAGGAAGATGACCTGCTTTGCTGCAGGGCCTGCGCTCTGAGGACGTACGATGTTCTTGATGTGGTAGATAGGGTAGCTTACGCGGGTGTTCTCAGTGACGCTCTTGTCTGCGAAGTCAATCTTGCCTTCTGCATCGACAGTGACGTTCTCGAGGAGGGCGTCGCGGTGGATTGCGTTATAGATGTCAGGCTCTGACTCCTTGTCGAGGTTGATGACCTTTGCGTAGCAGCCGCCTTCGAGGTTGAAGACTCCCTTGTCGTCCCAGCCGTGCTCGTCGTCGCCGATAAGGAGGCGCTTAGGGTCAGTCGAGAGGGTGGTCTTGCCTGTTCCTGAGAGGCCGAAGAAGATGGCTGTGTTCTCGCCGTTCATATCTGTGTTGGCTGAGCAGTGCATTGAAGCGATGCCCTTGAGCGGCAGGTAGTAGTTCATCATTGAGAAGAGGCCCTTCTTCATCTCGCCGCCGTACCAGGTGTTGAGGATGACCTGTTCCTTGCTGGTGACGTTGAATGCAACTGCTGTGTCGCTGCGGAGACCGAGCTCCTTGAAGTTGTCGACCTTTGCCTTGGATGCGCAGTAGACCACGAAGTCAGGCTCCTGGTCGAATTCTGCCTCGTTCTGAGGACGGATGAACATATTGGTCACGAAATGTGCCTGCCAGGCCACTTCCACGATGAAGCGGACTTTCATCCTGGTGTCCTTGTTGGTGCCGCAGAAGCCGTCGACGACGAAGAGGCGCTTGCCGGAGAGCTGCTTGATGGCCATCTCCTTGAGGACTTTCCAGTTCTCGAAGGAGAGCTCGTGGTTGTCGTTCGGGTACTCAGGGGTGTTCCACCATACTGTGTCCTTTGAGTTCTCGTCCATGACGATGTACTTGTCCTTAGGGCTGCGGCCTGTGAAGACGCCAGTCATCACGTTGATTGCGCCGAGCTCTGTCAGCTGGCCTTTGTCGAAACCTTCAAGACCAGGTTTTGTCTCTTCGTTGTAGAGAACCTCGTAGGTCGGATTGTAAAGGACCTCGGTTGTCCCATTGATACCGTACTTTGTTAAATCAATCTTTGACATTTTGATATGGGTTAGTTAATATTTGCATTGCAAGTTATTGTGCGGGAGCTGGTTGCTGGTACTCTGACTTCTGCGGTCAGACGCCCTTCCGCTTTATCCGGCACAATACGCACAAAAGTACTGCTTTTTACATTTGCACGAGCCGGACTTATGCAAAAAGTAGTCCACCACTTATGAACAGGAAATAATGGCAGATGCCGGGCCTCAGTCTCCGAGGCGGATGACGCTGCGGTCCTCCTCCTGTCTCTTCTGTGCGCCCTTCGCCGGCTTGAAGGAGTTGAAGTTGAAGGTGACGCCGAGCCAGAGCATCCTGCTGAGATTCCGGCTGCCGTTGACCAGCGAATAGACGGAATTGTCGGAACTGATGTCCCACCGGCGGGTGTTGAACACGTCTGTCAGGGTGGCGGTGGCTGTCAGAACCCCTTTCAGGAATGTCTGCCTTACACCGATGTTGCCGTAGTGGATTGTGCTGACTGTGAACTGTGGATAATACTGAGGGGTGGTGTAAAAATACTGAGCCTGGAGTGTCATCCCCTTCGCCGGCTTGAAGTTCAGTGCAATGTTGCTGCTGCTGGTCCATCCCCGGTTGCTTATCTCAGCCCCCTCGAAGGTGCCGCGTGAGCTGGTGTGCCAGTTGTCAGTGGCGATGTCTGCTGTCAGCCAGTCTGTCAGGTTGAGCCTGACACTGTGGCCGAGGCCTGCCCTGAGGTCATATGTGCCGTTGATATAGGTCATTATCAGGATGTCATCCCTGATGCCGGCCACCTGGTTGATGTAGTCCCGAATGAAGGAGAAGTATGCGTTGCCGTTGACTGTGACTCTCCCTGAGGCGAACGAATACCCTGCGTCCAGCTTGCTGGCCTTTTCAGGCTGAAGGTTTATGTTGCCGGTTTCGTAAGTCTGGTTGTCGATAAGATTGATGTAAGGGTTCAGCTGCGGGTATGTCGGGCGGGAGATGCGCCTCGAGAGCCCGAATGTCACGGACCACGGTTCGGATATCTTCCAGTTGACCGCAACGTTGGGGGCCACGAACCAGCAGCCGCTGTGGCTGTCCAGCCTCTCCTTGCCGCTGTGGAGCGTCACATAGCTGTATTCCATCCTGACACCGGCCTTGTATGTCACATTCCGTGCAGGCCTGGACGAGAACATTGCGTAGGCGGCAGGAATGCATTCCCTGTGCCTGAGGTCGTTGCTCAGCGGGATGGAGAGCTCCCAGCGGCGTGTGGCCTTGTCGAGCTCATACATCTTGTGGTCGATGCTGTTCTGGCGGTATGTCATCTTCACGCCTGCCTCGAACCTGCCCTTGCCGGCCGCCGTCATATAGTCCGCCTGCAGGGAGGCGTTGAACGGATGTCCGCCTGAGTCTGATTTCTGCACCATCCGGCCCCCCTCGTAGTAGTATGACGGGCGGTGGCCGATGATCTGCGAGACTGTCCCCGTGACGTTCAGCTCCCTCTTCTCCGGCTCGAAAATGTGCCTGTGGCCCAGCGACACCTCAAAATTCTCACGGTTGAAGGTTATGTCGGTCTGACGGAAGAGGACGCTCGGGACACCCTCACGGAGATAGTGGTTGTCGAAGTTCTGGAAGTTGTTCATCCTCGGGAATGCGGCCTTGAAGTCAAAGGTTAGGATGTCCCGTTTTGTCGCCTTGAAGAGGGCGTTCAGCCCCGCGTTCTGGCTGCTGGTCCGCTTAGTTGCGCTGATCGTCTGGTCCACAGTGTTGCCGGAGGACTTGATGAGGCGGTGCAGGCTGCTCTCGATGAGGTCTTTGCCGTAGCTGCCGTTATAGTTGAGCCGCACGCCCCAGCGCCCTCTGCTGAAGTTCGCCGCGAAGTTGCCGTTCAGGAATCCGTTGAACCCGTAGTTAAAAGAGGCCATCGCGTTGAAAGTGTTGGCGGACAGTTTCTTCGAAATGATGCTTATGATGCCGCCGGTGCCTTCGGAATCGTACTTCACGTCAGGGCTGGTCACGATGTCTATGCTCTGCACGCCGGCGGCCGGGATAGCGCCGAGGCCGCCGAGTGTGGTCGGCACTCCGTCAAGGAGGATCAGCACATTGCTGTTGCCGCGGATCGAGACGTTCCCGTCGCCGTCCACATTGACGGCGGGGGCGCTGCGGATGACTTCCAGCAGGGACCCGGTGGAGGCTATGATGCTTGAGGAGGGGTTGATGCGCGTCTTCTCCACTGTGACGCTTTTCGAGGCGGCTTCCGATGTCACGACTGCGCCGCTGAGAAGGTTTGCGTCCTGAACCAGGACTATGTCGCCGGCGTCTGCCGTGCCTCCCGGTGCGCATTCAATCTCCTTAGTGATGTCGCAATAGCCTATGAAGCTGACTTTCAGCAGACATATGCCCTGAAACCGGCCCTTGACGGAAAAGAGACCGGTGGTGTCGGTGACGGCTCCTGTCACAATCTTCCCGCCGGAGAGGAGCGCGACAGAGGCGTACATTACCGGGTCCCCGCTGTCATCAACGACACGGCCCTTGACGGCAGAGGCCCTGCCTTGGGCTGAAGCGGCAAGGCAGCAGAGCAGGAGCGCGGCTGATGAGAGGAAATGCCTCACTGGAGACGGACGCGGTACTAGAAGTTGTCTGCGTGGATCTCGAAGTAGCTCTGAGGATGTGCGCAGGCAGGGCATACCTGAGGGGCCTCTTCACCGACAACGATGTGACCGCAGTTGCGGCACTCCCAGACCTTCACGCTTGACTTCTTGAAGACCTCAGCTGTCTCTATGTTCTTCAGGAGTGCGCGGTAGCGCTCTTCGTGGCGCTTCTCGATGGCTGCGACAAGGCGGAACTTCTCTGCGAGGGCGCCGAACCCTTCCTCTTCAGCGGTCTTTGCGAACCCTTCGTACATATCGGTCCACTCGTAGTTCTCGCCTGCTGCCGCTGCTGCGAGGTTCCCGGCGGTGTCGCCGATTCCGTTGAGCTCCTTGAACCAGAGCTTTGCGTGCTCCTTCTCGTTGTCAGCGGTCTTGAGGAAAAGTTCTGCTATCTGCTCGAAGCCTTCCTTCTTTGCCTTGGAGGCGAAATAGGTGTATTTGTTGCGTGCCTGTGATTCACCTGCGAATGCAGCTTCCAGATTTTTCTCGGTCTGGGTACCGGCGTACTTGTTTGCCATAATTCTATCGTATTAAATATTTTGAAGATTTGATGGATTTTCGCTCTCATTGAGAGTAAGACACAAAGTTATTGCAATAAATCTGATTTTTCATGAATTCATAGACTTATTTGGCAACGAACCCCTCTTCGCCGCAGCCCTTGCGGCAGGTGACGGCGTCGTTTCCCAGCGCTGGTCCCGCGACCGCTGGCTCAAGATGGGCGGCAGCGGCAGCGCACAGCTCGAGGCCCGCCTCGTCAACAGCGACTGCGAGATCATCCCCGACCTCAGGCTCAGCAGGTCAGTTGCAGTGAACTGATTCGGTTCCTTCAGCATATACGGGCATAGGTATTCTGCTAAGCCGCCTGAGCAGGTAAGTTTATAGCCACTGAAAGATTAAGCTTCAGAAAGTTTGTGGTATCGAAAACAATACCTATATTTGCGAATAAAAACGATATAGACATATGCCGGAAATATTCAGATTCTTCGGGTTCTCATTTTTCTTTTACAGCCGTGAACACGAGCCCATTCACGTACACGTCGAAGGGAACGATGGTTATGCGGTATATGATTTTGACGGGGAATCATTCGTATTGCGTGAGAAGCAGAATATAAAGGCCAATGACCAGAAGAAAATCGAGACTGTTATCGACGATAACAAAGACATTATAATCAAACGGTGGAAGGAGTACTTTGAGAAGTGAATATGAAACTGAGTAATCTTTCTTTTGACAACGACTTCATCTATGCACAGGATGAAACGGGGAAAATGTACAAACAGTCACTTCTGTGGTATCCGGCATTAAAAACCGCAA
>JAZRVT010000023.1:0-2532 GCA_045599325.1 Bacteroidales bacterium
TTTCTCGCGGAACAAGCCCGCGTCAGCGGGCGTTGTCCGATTCGCTTATTTCTTGAAGAAGCGGTTGTAGAGACCCTGGAATCCTGCACCGTGGCGTGCCTCGTCCTTGGCCATCTCGTGAACGCTGTCGTGGATAGCATCGAGGTTGAGCTGCTTGGCAACTCTGGCGATGTCCATCTTGCCTGCGCAGGCGCCTTCCTCAGCCATCATCCTCTTCTCGACGTTTGTCTTGGTGTCCCATACCACCTCACCGAGCATCTCGGCAAAACGTGCTGCGTGGTCAGCTTCTTCATATGCGTAGCGCTTGAAGGCCTCAGCAATCTCAGGGTAACCCTCGCGGTCAGCCTGACGGCTCATAGCGATGTACATTCCTACTTCAGTGCACTCACCAAGAAAGTGGTCCTTAAGGCCCTGACGGACAAAATCTCCATCAGCACCTGCAGGGATAGCGCCTGCAATACCGAGTTCATGCTCTGTTACAAACTGAAGTCCCTTGCCTTCTTCTACCAGGTTGAACTTACTTCCCGGTACCTTGCACATCGGGCACTTCTCTGGTGCTGCGTCACCCTCGTGAACATAACCGCAGACTGGGCAAATCCATTTAGCCATAATCTTAATTTTTAGATGTTATTATTACTGTTTAGTTTCTGTTAGGATAATCCATCAGGATTTCTGATGCAAAGGTAATGGTATTTGTCTGAACTTAATTATACAAACTGGCAACTCGAAGGTAAATTTCGGCATAAACCTTATTTATTGACATTAAAGTGCCGAAATATACCATAATTCATATATCTTTGCATCCGAAAGGACAGATCCCTGACTATGGCGACCCAAGACATCAAGAATATCTACAAAGCGGTATGCGAGGCGCCGAGCGGCACCGGCTTCCATATTGACCATATGCCCGACTTTCTCTACAAGGGAGATATCGACGACGGGATACCGCACGTCCATACCTTCTACGAGATACTCTGGTTCCAGGAGGGCAAGGGATCGCATTTCGTCGACTTCCAGGAATACCCCATCCGTCCCGGCACCATCTTCTTCCTCACTCCCGGCCAGGTGCACCATTTCGACGGCAGCGATGCCTACAGGGGAGTTGCCATCAAGCTCTGCACAGATTTCATGCAGAGCCGTGGCGAAGACAGCGACCTCTTCGTGAAGTACGACCTGTTCCATACCTTTGACACCACCCCTTATTATGTCATCGACGATGACACTGCCGCACTGCTGAAGGCATTGGTGGAAAGCATGGAGGAGGAACTGGAAACCGGCAGGGGCATAGGACACATCGACATGCTGCGTTCCTTGCTGAAGATTTTCCTGATCAGGGTCCATCGTGACGGACGCAAGGAGGGCGAGCTCAAGCTGGACGGACTCAAGCCTGCTCACAGACTGTTCGTGCAGTTCCGGAGGATGCTTGAAAAGGACTATGCCACCAAGCATACGGTGCAGGAGTACGCCGACGCCCTGAATGTGGCTGTCCGCACGTTGAACAAGTGTGTCAACGAATGCTCGGGACATTCGCCTCTGGCCTTCATAACCGAAAGAATAATGCTTGAGGCCAAACGTGAGGTCAGGTACAGCAATCTTATGATAAAGGAGATAGCATACAACCTCGGTTTTGAGGACCCTTCATATTTCGTGAAGCTGTTCAAGCGTCAGACGGGAATGCTGCCGTCGGACTTCCGTGGGATGGATGAAGTCCCGCATTGCGTAGCCAGAACATAACAATAATAAAATATAAGCATATGAAAGCAGGAGACAGAATACCGGAAGTGCTGGGAATTGACCAGTTTGGGAATGAGATCAAAAGAAGCGATTATCTCGGAAGAAAAATAGTTCTTTACAGTTATCCAAAAGCGAACACAAGTGGTTGTACCGCAGAGGCCTGCTCGCTGCAGGCTCATAAGGCGGAGCTTGAGGCGGCAGGCTATGCAGTCATCGGTGTCTCCAAAGACAAGCAGGAGGCCCAGGCAAAGTTTGCGGAAAAGTTCGGCCTGGAGTTTCCGCTGATAGCCGACACTTCCACCGAACTGCTGCAGGCTCTCGGATGCTGGGGCGAGAAGGTTGCCTGCGGCCATAAGACGGTGGGGACGCTCCGTACCACATATCTTGTGAACGAAGAAGGCATTATAGAGAAGATATTTGTTCCGAAAGAGATAAAGACCAAGATTCACGCAGAGCAGATTCTCGACTATCTGAAGAAATAGTCATCTTTGCCCCCGCAGATATCAATACCATATCAGCGGAGAGGACGAGAAATGTAAATATTGAACAGCATCCGTTGAGTGGCTACAGAAAGCATTAAATATCAATGCTATTTTGTGTCCGCATGTGTTGGAATTTACATGGAATTGTCACATTTTTGTCACACAATTAATGACACGTGTGACAAAATGATGCTCAAACACCACATCTCATTCAAGCTTCGCCCTTACGGAAGCAAGCCGGTTTATCAGATTCAGCTGCACGCCACGTTCAATGGTCTGCGCCTTAGGTTTTCCACAGGTTGTCAGGTAGAAGATC
>JAZRVT010000024.1:0-28940 GCA_045599325.1 Bacteroidales bacterium
CCCTTTCTGGGAGCAGGTACTGTTTGCCTGTCTTGTATTCATCATTTTACTTATCGTCCCTTGCTGCATTATATGTTGGATCAGAACGAAATCCTTAAGCAATGCATTTGCATGGGCCAGTGTGCCTGCATTCAGGGCATCCCAGCTATATTGGAGGCTGAGGGTGATCCGAAATGGAAAAATGTGTTACGAAAGGTTCGTGGATGAATATGCCGATGTCCACATCAAGGACTATGACATCGAGAAGAGGGAAAAGCAACGTGACCATGCAAAGACCAAAATTTGGAATAAACACTTCCGAAAACTTGTAGATAAAAGGAAAGATCTGGTAGAAAAGTATATGATGGGGCCTAGATTCAGCCGCATGATGTACAAGCACCTTATGGAGGATTTGTTTTTATCCGAGCCGGATTTAGCAACGGATTGGATAGAGCCCAATATTAAGGTTACTGAACTACAGCAGACTGTGATGACAAGAATATCCTTCTTGAAATCAAGGATGATGACCGATTTGGACGAGAGGATCAAGATGCAACCATTAAGGCAAATGCAGCACGCGAATGGTGCAAGGCGCAAACCGAAGCCTCCGAAAAGCCTTGGGAGTACTGGCTTCTTCTTGACTCAGATGCAAAGGAGTGTGAAACATTTGATGATATTCGAGACAGCGTAGAATAGTATTCTAGAAACGATGGATAGCGTTCATGATGTCATAGATTATATCAGAACAGAAGATGCTGCATTGCTGCGTCACACGGATAAATAAGTATATGGCTGCAAACAACATAAATTATAATGCGTTATCAGATAACGTCTGGACGACTTGGAAAGAAGTGCTTCTCAAGGTCTCATGCATTTACAAGACCAATGAGAAGGAGCGTAGGAAAGCCAAGCACTGGAACATTGCTATCTCAGTGATGTTCTTTATTGATGCTATTATGGCTGGCATAGGAGCATTGGGCTACTCAGCTATATTATGGGTAAGCGTTGCTCTCACATCACTGACTGCAATAATGAATCTCCTTGACAGGCTATCTTCTGTTTTTCATGTCACAGAAAGTGAGTTACATATTTCAGAAGAGTTAGCTACTGAGCTCTCAATGATTGCAGGAAATCTTGATAATCTCTTCAATCATTTGTACCAAAAAGAGTGGAAGTCAGAATACAGCAAAGATTTTGAAGCAATTAAAAATAGAATTGCAGCGCTTGATGTTAAGTGTGACCGTGCTATCCATGACCTTGCTGATGGTGAAATCGTAGAGATAAACAATAGAATAGACAATCAAATAACCCACAAATACGTCAACTATGGAGAGTAATACAATCTATACAACTGCAGCTCAGGTGCCCGTGAATAATACCAATACACCATCTGGATATGAGGAACGTCAGCAGCCTGCAGCCACGTATCCTCCTACACCACAACCGCCTGTTGAAACAAAATAATAGCATCCATGGCAGACAATTCAACAAAAACAAATTCTCAAAAGAGGAGCGAAAAATTTCAGCAAGTCAAAGCGACGTATCCTGCAACACCACGTCCCCAAAAAACTTCAGATGACACCAATAAAAAGTAGCTCTAATCATGAGTTCGAATAAAGAAATACCCATCAAAGCTATCCGTGAAAAAGGATTACACAATAGCCTCATTTCCTTGTACTACAACATAGGAAGAGCTTTGCCATTCACAGCTCAGCGTTTTCCAGATGGTCGTGTCTCAGACTGGTATCGTTCGCAGTATGTAGAAGTCCATAAGGTGAAGCCTTCCGGCAAGGGTGGGCAATATGGAGATGCCTTTGCCTTTTACTATCGGAACGGAGAAAGGGCAAATAGTACAGATGATCCGAATTATTGTTGGTGCAAAATAGATGATACGGAACCGCAACCAGTTCCTTGTGGAGCTTGTGGATTATGGGTATTGCTTGACATTTTAGGCGAACCGACTCAAGATCCAGTCAAGGTTTTGGGATTGGAGGATGTGTTTGAAAGAGGAAAACATAAAGGTGAGAAAGTGATTGATGTAATCCACAAAGACTGGAATTGGATAAAGTGGGCTAATGAAGAATCAGATTTCTTTTTCTTTGACATTGATGCTGTGATTTCTGAACACCAGAAAGATGTTCGGATTTTACGTGCGGAAGACACTTTCCCCTTTGGCAAATATCAAGGCAAGACTATCAGGGATGTTGCTGAAGAAAATCCAAATTACTTGAGATGGGTTAATGAGAATAGTGAATCAGTAGTCATAGACATCAAGTCTCTTTTCCCAGAAGAAAACGCTAAAAGATTCATTTCCGCAGGAAAAACATGCACCCACATACCCTCGTAGAACGCCGAATATTCAATACTGAGTAATTTAGTAGCCATTATACTCATATGCCAAAATATAACGTAAGAATCACTTTCCTTGTAAATAGGAAGAGGACAAATTATCTGGTTGGGACTAGGTTGTCTCCATACCCTTTCTCTCATGGGAATAATGACACTTTTGAGTTTGATAGGAAAGGTTTTACCCTTGAGGCAACCAGAAGTAGTATATACGCTGATGGCACAATCCTTAATAATGAGAAAAACGGATTGTACTTACAAATTATTAAAGGACTTATGGTGTATTATGCTTTAGCAAACGATTACCCAATTTTAAAGTCCATTAGTATAGTTAGAAAAAGATCTCGACTTCCTGACATTGTCTAAAATGAGACATCCACATTTAGTCAACCTCTTAAACCAGGAAATCACAAAAGGTTCTATCTTCCCATTTCCTTTGCGGATGAGATTGTACAAGAAACGGAAAAATCCACAGCATTAAGGATTGCGTTAACATATTGGTTAAAAGCGATGAATTCAAGCGAAACCTATGTCAGATTTGACAGGTTTTGGAGAGCATATGATCGCCTTCTACTACATCAAGGCAACACGAATAAAGAAAAGGATGGCATACCAAGTATGAAATCCTTCATTAGGTCAAATGAAGGATTATTTCCTCGCTCAAAGTCAATAACAAATGCATATGATGCCACTAAGTTGCGATCGTTCCGATGGGTTCTGTTGCTCGCTAGCAAAACAATGAGTTACACGAAAGTTGGAGAGCTGAATCGTAGGCTGACAGAGTATAGCGATGGAAGAATTATGGCGATGTTTGGTTCAATTGCCCGAGATAGAAAAATTATGAATGCACTGAACTCTGGTGGGTACCTTGCGTCTGTCAATGCTCATTTTGCAAGCAATGCGGGCACAACAAATGATATCGATTTGGTTCTGTTAATCTCACTTACATATACATACTTCATTAGATGCCGATTATTCCATGGTGAAGTTATCGATACTACATTTAAAGTAAAAGAGACTAAGGAAGACTATGAAATCCGTGACTTAGGAGATCTTATGGAAGTAGTTATTTTCGAACTGTTACTGAATTCCTCATTGCTTCGATAAACAACTACTCCGAAAATCTGTTGTGCAAATGTTGTGCAAACAGAAAAAATAATAAAGCCAATCTATTGTAATTCAATAGGTTGGCTTTTATCGAAGTGCGGGTGGTGGGACTCGAACCCACACGCCGGAGGCACAGGATCCTAAGTCCTGCTTGTCTACCAGTTTCAACACACCCGCATAGGCGTGGCAAAGTTAAGAAAAAAACTACGTCCTGCGACTGTGCGAAGGAACGCTGACGCTCAGGTCCTCACCTTTTTCCAGCACAATCATCGCCCAGTCGTCCTGCGAGCGGGTGAAAGTATGCCTGAGGCCCAGGCTCTCAGCTCTTTCCACCAGCACAGGGATGTCGGCAGTATAGAAGCCGCTGAGAAAAATCCTGCCCCCCGAAGGCTTCAGCCCGCGAAGATATGTCGACATATCTGCCAGCAGGATGTTGCGGTGGATATTGGCGAGGACCAGGTCATACTGCCCCTTCTGTATCACAGAGGCATCGCCCCTGACAGTCACGAGCTTCTTCCCCACCCTGTTCCTGCGGGCATTGCAGTATGCCGAGCGGACGCAGACAGGGTCGATGTCCACAGCGTGGACCGGAGCCCCTGCGCCCAGCTTGGCGGCTGCGATGGCGAGGATGCCGGTTCCGCAGCCCATATCGAGCACAGAGCGGCCTTTCAGCCACTCTCCCTCAGCCAGCAGCCCCTCGATCATCATACAGGTGGTCTGGTGGTGTCCGCTGCCGAAGCTCATCTCCGGGACGATGGTGATGTTGTATCTGGTGCGGGGCACATTGTGCCAGGGAGCCTTCACTGTCACCCCGCCGGCCACCACGACCGGTTCGAAGTCGCTCTCCCACACCGAGTTCCAGTTCTGCTCGGGAATCAGCTCCGTGGTATAGGACAGACTGAAGTCAGCATTGCCGAAAGCGCTGAGCATAGTCTTCAGGTCCGGGAGCGAAAGCTGCTCCTTCGGTATGAAGGCATTGAGGCAGGGCTCCTCTATAGTGAAACTGTCGAAGCCGAGGTCAGAGATCCCGGCTTCAACTATTTCTGCCCGTTCATCAGAGAACGGCTCTATCCTGATATGGACAGCAATGTAGTCCATCTCCTGAAATCCGTCTTCCGCAGATTAATAGGACTGCGCGATTGCGATGAAGTCGCCTGCCTTGAGAGAGGCGCCGCCGATCAGACCGCCGTCGATGTCCTTCATTGCGAAGAGTTCCTTTGCGTTTGAAGGCTTGCAGCTGCCGCCGTAGAGGATAGTGGTCTCTTCAGCGACCTCAGCTCCGAACTTGTCGGCGATGAACTTGCGGATGAAAGCGTGGATCTCCTGTGCCTGCTCTGAAGAGGCTGTGACACCGGTTCCGATTGCCCAGACCGGCTCATAGGCGATGACGATCTGTGACATCTGCTCCGGTGCAAGGGTGAAGAGGACCTCCTCAATCTGCTTTCCGACCACCTCGAAGTGCTTGCCGGCATTCCTCTCGTCGAGATTCTCACCTACGCAGTAGATGACCTTGATACCGCTGCCGAGTGCGAGAGCGATCTTAGCGACGAGCTTCTCTGAAGTCTCGCCATAGTACTGACGGCGCTCTGAATGGCCGAGGATGGTGTACTGGCATCCTGCGCTCCTGAGCATCTCTGCTGAGACCTCACCGGTATAAGCGCCCTTAGGCTGGTCTGCGCAGTTCTGTGCGGAGAGAGCCACCGGAGTGCCTTCGATGATCTGTGCCACTGATGTGAGATGGGTGAAAGGAGTTGCGACGATAAGTTTCACGTCGGACGGAACCTCAGCGATTTTCTCAATGATTTCCTCTGCGAGGATTGTTCCTTCGGCAACGTTTGTGTTCATCTTCCAGTTGCCTGCTACGATTTTCTGTCTCATTGTAGTATGATATGTTTCTGTTTTTTCAAACAAAACCCCGGAAGCAGCAGCCTTCGGGGTCAGTCATTTTCCATTTGAACTGTTACCAGAGATCCTCAGAGGATACGGTAAGTCTCTTGCGGCCGTGACGGCGGCGTGCAGCGAGGACGCGGCGGCCGTTAGGGGTTGACATTCTTTCACGGAAGCCGTGTTTGTTGCGTCTCTTGCGCTGGGAAGGCTGGAATGTGCGTTTCATTATCTTTAGTTTTTATTATTGTCGGTTTTTTGGGGAACGCAAAGGTAATGCTTTTCCTTCAAATTGCAAATTTAATTGCAGTTTTCACGCTGCTTTTTCTTCTGCTTCCAGCTTGGTATATGCAACTTTACCCACAAGAGTGGTCGGGAGAGAGTCGCGGAACGCCAGTTCGCGCGGCAGCGCGTAGCGGGCTATATGCTTGCGGCAGTGCTCCATTATGCTCTCGCGGACTTCCGGGCTCTCCCTGACTCCGTCGGCGAGGACGATGAATGCCTTCACCGCGGTCATCTTCAGGGAGTCAGGGACTCCGATGACGCAGCAGCGCTGCACTGATGGATGGGCCTCGATGATGTTCTCGAGCTGCGAAGGATAGACATTGTAGCCGTTGGTCACTATCATTCTCTTGATCCTCTGGCGGAAATAGATGAAGCCTTCGTCATCCATTATTCCGAGGTCGCCCGTATGGAGCCATACACGGCCGTCGGCGTGGGTGCGCAGGGTCTGCGCATTCTCCTCCTCGTGGTTGATGTAGCCTATCATCACGGTAGGGCCGCAGAGGCATATCTCACCCTCTGTGCCGTAAGGGACCTCGTCGTTGGTGCCGACAGCGCAGATTTTGAAATAAGTGTCAGGATACGGGATGCCTATGCTCCCCTCCTTCTCCTTGTCGTAAGGGGTCAGGCAGCTCGCGGTCACGCACTCAGTGGTGCCGTAACCTTCGCGGACGCGGATGCCTGCGTTGTGGTCGGCCAGGAACTTGTCGAACTTCTTCTTAAGCTCGACTGTGAGCGAGTCACCGCCTGAAAAGACACCTTTCAGGCAGGAGAGGTCCACGCCGTCAAGATAGCTGTTGCGGGTGATGGCCTCGAAAAGGGACGGCACGCCGGCAATGAAATTAGGTCTGGTGGTCTTGATGAGGTTCGCGTAGCTCTTGACATTGAAACGCGGCACGAGTATCGAGGTGCCGCCGGCAACCATCATCGTGTGGATGCATACCCCGAGGCCGAAGCCGTGGAACACCGGCATTGCCGCCAGCATCCTGAGATGGCGCACATCCTCGTGGCTCATAGTGGCTGTCTGGAGCGCCAGCGCATTGAAGTTCAGGTCCGAAAGCATAATGCCCTTGGTCGTTCCGGTAGTTCCGCCGGAGAAGAGCACCACAGCCTCTGTATCAGGCGTCTTTTCCGCCTTGTATGCCTCCTTCACATTGCCGGCTCCGCGCAGGAACTCCTTCCAGGTCACGGCGCAGCCGCCTTTTTCAATCTTCTGGAACTTGCGTTCTGTGGTCAGCCTGTAGAAAACCGACTTGACAGCCGGAAGCTCTTCTGAAATGCTTGCCACAATAAGTCTCTTGAGAGGATGCTGCCTGATGATCTCGAGGAACTTGCCATAGAACTGGTCGAGAGTTACAGCATAGTCGCACTGCGCCTCTTTGATGAACGAGACGAGTTCGCCTACAGCCGAGAGAGGATGCACCATTGTGGCGACAGCACCGATATAGTTCAGGCCATAGAGGCAGTAGACAGCCTGCGGCACGTTAGGCAGACATATGAGCACCCGCATACCGGGGCGTACGCCGATATTCCAGAATCCGCGTGCGACCTTGTCGATGCTCTCTGCAAATGAACAATAGCTTATGTTGCGCCCCATAAAAGAGAGTGCCGGGAACTGGCCTTCACGGCGCGCAGTCTCCAACACCTCTCCGGACATAGTCCGTCCACTGTAGTCCAGATGAAACGGCAGATCGCCGAAACTGCTGATCCAAGGTGTCTTAAGGGTTTCAGTCATTATGAATATTTTTTGGTTAGTAGTCTTCAACCGGTGTGGCCGCAGCCAGGTCGAGAAGCTCAGGATTGCTGAGCAGATGCTTCAGGAGCCTGAGACTCTTTGCGAAGTAATAGCCGTCTGCGATGCGCTCGTCGACGGTGAGCCCCAGCTTGAGGGTGTCGCGCATCTCATATGTGCCGTCTGCGTTGAATGCAGGACGGAGCTTCTTCTCGCTGATTGCGACAAAGAACGAGCAGGTGCCCCACTCATAGAGGTGGTGGTAGTCGGCCTTCATCTTCACGCTTCCGAGATTAGAGATGAAAACGCTGGAATAGCAGGGGTCATCCTTCCTGAGTCCCTTCGGATAGCGGCCGAAATACTCCAGCATCCTGAGGAAACTGAATATGATCTTCAGGACAAAGCGCGGCAGATGCTGCAGGGCGTTCATCTTTGCCGTGGAGCCCTCCGTCTCCGCGTCGACGCGCACCTTGGTCACAATGTCCCTGACATAGTCGTGGATCTGGTCGACCACGGAGCCTCCTTCCTGATCTATCCTGACGGTTGCCAGCGCCTCGCCGGTGTCGGCCGTCAGGCTTTTGCGCACCACGAAGGAGAGGTCCACGAAACGCTTCTGGAAGAGCCTGTGGCCGGAATAGAAACGGTTCATCTTCGGCCTGAGGACAAGAGTCTTGGCGATGGCGGCGGCTATGACGTGGAACCAGGTGTACTTGAAATCCGGATTCTCTGAATTTTTCCTTTCGATATATTCAGTCACCGCGTCGAGTTCGATGACTTCACCGAGCACTGCCTCATTGTCGCAGCGTCTTGGGAACATATACGGAGTGATGGCGTGGAGGGAGTCCTGGTCTTTTACAAAGATGCGGTCATAGCGGTCCCTTCTGTCAAGTTTTTTGAAGTCAGACATTGTTCGGGTTCAGGTTAGGGCGTAAAGGTAGGCATTTATCTCGATATAACAACTATCTTCTTCCCTGAGAACCAGCCGTCACCGAACCAGGAAGAGATGTCGGCCTGCCAGAACCGGGCCGGGTCTATGTGCCATTTCCTTGCGCAGGCGGCTGTCTCAGCGTCAAGGTCGCCGCCCTTGAGACATATTGCAGCGCAGTTGAATTTTCCCTTTATCCACGGATAGAAGTCGGAAAGGTCAGCGACCGCCCGCGACACTACATAGTCGAAAGGGCCATCGAGCTGTTCCGCCCTGCAGTTGATGCACTCCACGTTTTCCAGGCCGAGAGACTCCGCCACCGCAGATGCGACTTTGACCTTCTTGCCCACTGAATCGCAGAGCGTGAAGCGGCATTCAGGGAACATCACGGCGAGCGGTATTCCAGGAAACCCTCCGCCGCATCCCAGGTCAAGGATGGCGGTGCCCGCCGGGAATTTCACGATGCGGCTGACAGCGAGGCTGTGGACCACGTGGTGAAGGTAGAAATTGTCGATATCCTTGCGGGAGATGACATTTATCTTCTCATTCCACTCCCTGTAGAGCGGCTCCATTGCCGCATACTTCTCAAGCTGGTCCGGAGTGAGGTCCGGGAAATATTCCTTAAGGTCAATCATTCCTTTTAATCGAGATATTCTGGCGGAGCATCTCCCTCGCACGGCTGATGCGGGTCTTTACCGTGTTGAGCGGCAGGCCGAGCTCGAGGGCGATGTCATCGTAGGCCATGTCCTTGATGAAACGGCACTCCGCCACCTTCATATACTTTTCCGGGAGGGCGTGTATGCTGTCTATCAGACGGCTGACGGCCTGGTCCACTATCACCTCCTCTTCCGGCGAGACGCTGCCCTCCATCTCCATCACCTCGGTCTCCTCCGAAATGGGCACTGAAGCGATGGAAGTCCTGTTGCGGCGGAGGTGGTCGATGGACTCGTTCTGGGCGATGTTGTAGAGCCAGGTGGAGAAGGCGTAGTGCGGATCATACCTGTCAATGTTCATAAAGGCCTTCTCGAAGCTGCGCTGACATATGTCCTCCGCATCCTCGACCACTCTCACGAACTTGAGGATATGGGCCATCAGCGGGCCGCGGTACTTCTCCAGAAGCATCGTGAAGGCGCCCTGATGACGGGCGAGCGCCATTTCGACCAGTTTGCGGTCCTCTATCTTAGTGGGCTTCTCTCCAGTTTTTTCCATAGTTGCACTCAACTGTGAGCGGCACCGCCAGCCGGCAGACACCCTCCATCTCCTGTTTGACGATTTCAATGACACGGTCCCGCTCGTCAGCAGTCACGTCGAAGACCAGTTCGTCGTGGACCTGAAGCACCATCCGGCTGCGGAGCCCTTCGCGGTGCATCCTGTCGCGGACTGCAATCATTGCGAGTTTTATGATGTCGGCGGCGCTTCCCTGGACCGGAGCGTTGATGGCATTGCGCTCGGCAAGGCCGCGCACCACCTGATTCTTTGCGTTTATGTCAGGAAGATACCTCTTCCTGGAGAAAATAGTTTCCACATAGCCCCTCTCGCGGGCCCCCGCTATCGCACCGTCCATATACTCCTTCACGGACGGATAGTTTCTGAAATACTCCTCGATGAAGGTCTTCGCTTCACCGCGCGGGATTCCCATCCTCTGCGACAGGCCGAAGGCCGATATGCCGTAGATGATGCCGAAGTTGGCCACCTTGGCGCGGCGGCGCTCCTCCGGGGTCACTGCCTCCATATCACCGCCGTGGAAGATGCGGGCGGCCGTGGCGCGGTGCACGTCCGCGCCGTGGAGGAATCCCTCCACCAGGTGCGGGTCCCGGCTCAGGTGCGCCATCAGCCGGAGCTCTATCTGCGAATAGTCGGCAGAGACGATCCATCCGTCCGGGTCGGCAGGCACGAAGGCCTCGCGGATCTTCTGGCCGCGGAGAGTGCGTATCGGGATGTTCTGCAGATTCGGCCTGACGGAGCTGAGGCGTCCTGTGGCTGTGAGAGCCTGGTTGAAAGTGGTGTGCACACGTCCCGTGCGCGGGTTGACAAGGCCGGGCAGAGGGTCGAGATATGTTGAGACAAGCTTCTTCACCGCCCTGAACTCCAGAATCTTCCCGACTATCGGATGGCGGTCTGCAAGAGCGCTGAGAGTCTCCTCATCGGTAGGATATGAGCCTTTTGAGTTCTTCTTCATCTTCGGGTCAATGGCAAGCTTCTCGAAGAGGACAACCCCGAGCTGTTTCGGCGAGGAGAGATTGAGCGACGGCTCGCCGGCCAGCTCACGCGCATCCGCCTCGATGCGGCTGACCTCCTCTGTCAGTTCGGCGCTGTAGGCCGAGAGCTGCGCGGTGTCAATCCTGACGCCGGCATCCTCCATCTCCGCCAGCACACTTATGAGCGGCATCTCTATGCGGGTGTAGAGCTCCCACATATCCTGCGCCTGAAGCTCCCTGCGGAGCAGAGGTTCCATCATACCTGCGGCGACGCACTCTCTCGGAGAGGTGCTGTCCTCGAAGTCGAAGAGCATAGCCTGCCCTTCGGCGTCGCGGCTCTCCAGGTCGACGTTCAGAAGGCTGCGCGCCATAACCGGCAGGGAGTGCGTCCCCTCCGGGTTCAGCAGGTAATGTTCGATCCCGACATCATAGAGATTGCCCCTGAGATATATGCTTTTGAGGCCGAAGCCCACCTTGTCGACAGACTCGTCGGCCAGCAGCGCCCGTGCGCGCGAGTCAGAGAGGTCTGTGCGGCAATACCTGTCGCCGGATGCCAGTATCAGGCCCTCGCCAAGGCGGACAGCTACCTGCGAAGCGGCGCGCGCGAGCCGTTCGACCTCTGCAAAAGAGACCTCGACAGGATTGAGCTCCTTCATCTTCGGAGCCTCCGCCACGGCGCCCGCCGGCAGAAGCCCTGTCAGCGAGTTCATCTCATATCTGGCGATCAGTTCGCCCATCTTCGCGCTGTCCGGAGCGCATATCTCCAGATCGGCGGCAGTCACATCTATGTCGACGTCAGTCTTTATGGTGACAAGGGTCTTGCTGAGCCCCAGATGCGGCCGGGCCTCGATGAAGGCCTCGCGCTGCTTCGGGGAGAGTTCGTCGAGATGCTCCAGGATACCCTCGAGCGAGCCGTACTTGGAGACCAGCTTGCGCGCCCCCACCTCGCCCACTCCGGCCACACCCTTCACGTTGTCGGCGGAGTCGCCCCAGATGGCCAGGATGTCGATCACCTGCTCCGGGCGGCAGATGCCGAAGCGGCTGCAGATATCCTCACGTGTGACTATTTCATTTTCAGAACCCGCCTTGCCGGGCTTGTACTGGCTGATGTTCTCCCCTATTATCTGTCCGAGGTCCTTGTCAGGGGTGACCATATATACCTCGAAGCCCTCCTTGGCGAAGCGTTTCGCGACAGTGCCGATGACATCGTCGGCCTCGAAGCCCGGCTTCATCAGCACAGGGATGTTGAGCGCCCCGACAATCTCCGTCAGCGGCTCGAGCGCCTCCTTGACAAGTTCAGGAGTGGCGCTTCGGGTGGCCTTGTACTCAGGGTCGAGTTCGTGGCGGAAGGTCTTTGCAGGGGGGTCGAACATCACTGCGATATGAGTGGGCTTCTCCCGGGCGATGAGTTCCAGCAGATACTTGGTGAACCCGAATATGATTGAGGTGTCCTCCCCCTTCGAATTGACCATAGGTCTCCGGAGGAAGGCATAGTACATCCTGAAGATCAGAGAATGGCCGTCAATGAGATATAGAGTTTTCATCAAGGTGAAGTGCCGGATTTTAATGAAGTGTCAAAATTAGAAAAATTGGAATAATATTCCTAACTTTGTGTGATATGGCAAAGAATGATACAGAAAACAGCAAGTCCGGCGACCGCTGGGTGCTGAAGAATATAGTCAAGGCAGTGCTCTTCTTCGCAGTGCTTCTGCTTGCAGTCCAGCTGCTGCTGAAATTCGCGACACGGCACGGCAAGGAGCAGGAGGTCCCTGACTTCTCCAATATGCCTGTGGCCGAGGCCGAACGCCTCGCCAGCCGCAGCGACGTCAGGGTGGAGGTGACCGACTCCGTCTTCATCAAGAGGATGGAGCGCGGATATGTCTTCTCCCAGAAGCCCGAAGCCGGCAAGAAGGTCAAGAAGGGGCGCAGAGTGATGCTCACCATCAACGCCACCCAGTCCAAGACTGTCCGGATGCCGGACGTGGTGGGCCTCTCGCTCCGCCAGGCAAAGACTGAGATAGAGTCCTGCGGGCTCCACGTAGGCAAGCTCATCTACCAGAGCGACATCGCCACCAACAACGTGCTCGAGCAGATGCACCGCGGCAAGACCGTCCGCAAGGGCACAGAACTCGAAACCGACAGCGTCATCGACCTCGTCCTCGGGCTCAGCGAAGAGGATAACCTGACCTATATCCCATATCTGACAGGCTACACCTACAACGTCGCCAAGGACAACATTCACGACAATTCCCTCAATGTGGGCAAAGTCCGTTTCGACGAGACCGTCCATACCTATCAGGACTCCCTCAACGCAGTGGTTTACACCCAGTCCCCGGGCTACAGCGCAGGCGCTCCGTGCCAGATGGGCACCGCGGTCAGCATCTCGCTGACCTGCAGCCAGGCCAAGATCTCAAGATGAGAGAAGACGAAGAGCTCGAGTTCGAAGACGAACAGCAGGAGATGTTCGAGCATTTCCGCTTTGCCGCCGACAAGGGGCAGAGCCAGCTGCGCGTGGACAGATATCTCACCGACCATATGGAGCAGACCTCGCGGCACCGCATCCAGCTGGCCATCACGGCCGGATATGTGCGGGTGAACGACAAGGTCGTCAAGGCGAACTACAAGGTCAAGCCAGGCGACGTCATCACAATCGTGATGCCTTATGAGCGGCGCGGCTGCGAGATAGCACCGGAACCGATCCCACTCGACATAGTTTATGAGGACGACGACGTGCTGGTTATCAACAAGCCGGCCGGGCTGGTCGTCCATCCGGGCCACGGCCACTACAGCGGCACGCTCGTCAACGCGCTGGCATACCATCTCGGACTCTCGCAGGGGCCGGAAGCGACCGACGAGAGGATGGGTATCCTCGTCCACCGCATCGACAAGGACACCTCGGGGCTCCTGCTGGTCGCAAAGAATGACGAAGCCCAGCTGGACCTCGCGAAGCAGTTCTTCTACCACACCATCGAACGCAGGTATGTGGCCGTCGTATGGGGCAACGTGGCGGAGGACGAAGGCACCATTGAGGGCAACATCGGCCGCGACCCGAACGACCGTCTCCGCTTCAAGGTATTTCCGGACGGTTCCCAGGGCAAGCGCGCCGTCACCCATTACCGCGTCCTCGAGCGCTTCGGCTATGTCACACTGGTGGAATGCCGCCTCGAGACCGGCAGGACCCACCAGATCCGCGTTCATATGAGCCACATCGGCCACCCTCTCTTCAACGATGACCGTTACGGCGGAGACAAGATTCTCCGGGGAACCATCTATGCCAAATACAAGCAGTTCATCGACAACTGCTTCGAGACTCTGCCGCGGCAGGCGCTCCACGCCAAGACCCTCGGCTTCGTCCACCCCAAGACAAAAGAAAAGATCTCGCTTGACAGCGAGATCCCTTCAGATATGAGCGCGCTTCTGCAGAAGTGGCGTTCCTATTCCACTACCTTCTCGGACCGCCTCCCATAGGTGGTCTTCCGCCGCCCATCGGCCCGCGTCCGCCAGGACCCATTCCCCGGCCGCCGTGTCCGTTTCTGCCTCCGAACGTGCCGAAACGGTATGTCAGGCTGAGGATGACATATCTGCCGAGGGTGTTGTTGCGTGTATCGAGCACGTAGTCATCCATAGTGGTGCGGTAGGTGTTGCGTGACTGGTTCAGGATGTCGTACGCCTTGAGGGCGACTGTGAAGCGGTTCTTGAACAGCTGCTTGCTGATTTCGGCGTTCCAGACGAAAGTCGGGTCGTTGAAGTCGGAGCCGTAGCCGTTGTAGAAGGTATATCTTGCGTCAGTGTTTATGTTGATGACGTCAGAGTTGAGGATGAAGTTGCCGCCGACATTGCTGGTCCAGGTGGCAGGCTTGCTCTCCTCGTTGACATCATACCAGGTCTGCGAATATCTGGTGCCGCCGTTTGCAGAGATTTCAAGTATGTCGTTGCGGAAGATGAGACGGAGGTTCTCGCCGGCCGATACGGTGCGGTAGCCGTTTCTGGTGAAATTGTGCTCGATGTCGAGGTAAGAAGCCGGATTGTCGCTGATGATCAGGTCATCCTTCCCTACGAACGAGACTCCGTTGGAGAAGTTTCCGTTGGTGAATGACATTATGGAGAAGCCGCTCTGCCCTATCGGGGAGTTGAACATCAGGAATGTATTGGCGGAGAAAGTCCCTTCATTGTTGTTGACAGGCACTGAATACTGGACTCCGTCCTTGTCGTTCCATCTGGCGTTGACAATGCTGCTCGCGTTGTAGCGGACGTTCGCATTCGCGTCGAAGGATGCGAAGGTCTCGGTGTTCGTGCTGCGGTACATCGCACCGATGTTGTGGGTGAACGATGGAGCGAGGGCCATGTTGCCGAGGGTGATCTTCTGAGGGTTGGAGTTGTCCGGGATCGGCATCATCTGCGAGATGCCCGGCTGGTTGGACTGGCCGCGGTAGTTGAAGCGGAGCATCTGGTAGTCGCTGAAGTTGAAGTCGATGCGGGCGTTAGGCGACCAGTTGAAGACATTCAGGGTGAGGGTGGTGTCACCGCCGGCGACCTTGCGTGAGTTGACGGTCTTCTGTGGCTGGAAGTTCGCTCCCACTGTGATGTTGTAGCCATCCTCCTGCTTCTTGACGCTGACTCCTGCGCTGTGGCGGTAAACTTTGTTGGTCACGTCGCTGGTGTACTGCTGGTCAAGCACGTTGTAGACGCCTGCGCTGTTCTTGTCGTAGGTGTTCTTCGCGGACTTGTTGTTGCTGTAGTTGAAGGAGTAGTTGCCCTCGACATAGAAATTCCCGCCGAGAGGTTCTGTATATGAGAATCTGGTGTTGAAGGAGTTGGACTTTGAGACCTGGTCGTACTTCTGGTCCACCACTGATACTTTACTGCCGTCGGAATAGGTGTTGGTCTCTGAGAAATTGTAGCCGTCCATCGTCGTGTTGCTGAAACCGTAACGGGCATTGACGGACATTGTGCGGCCCGCCTTGCCGAGTCTCTGGCGCCAGAGGAAGCGTCCGTTGGCATTCTGTGAGCGGCTGTCACCGGTCGAGAGGCTGGTACCGTCGTTCACCCGGCTCCTGACTCCTGCAGCGGACTCTCTCAATGTCTCGAACTCACTGTCTTCGCGGAAGTTGCCCCAGCCGAGACGGAAGGATGGCTCAAAGAGAAGAGAAGTGGTCTTCGAAACCTTCCAGTCGGCCCTTGCGCCTGCGCGCACGCCGTAGGTGTTGGTCTGGTTCGTGCCCTTGTCCTTCGAGATGAGCGAGCTGCCGTCATCCTTGAATGTGGTCTTCTCTGTCACCTCTTCTACATAACGCTCATTGCCGTTGCCCATCACGTTGCCGACAAGTTCGGACTTGTCAGCCCAGGTGCGGC
Organism: Bacteroidales bacterium; assembly: GCA_045599325.1. Taxonomy (GTDB): domain Bacteria; phylum Bacteroidota; class Bacteroidia; order Bacteroidales; family UBA932; genus Cacconaster. The sequence continues at coordinate 15,806 of JAZRVT010000024.1, forward strand.
CGCCGTTGAGGCCGAGCATATATGAAGAGGAGATGCCGTTGCCGCGCATTCCGCCGCCGCCCTGTCCGCCACGCATTCCGCCGCCGCGCATTCCGCCCATCGAGCTGGCCATCATATCGCCGAAGCCGCGGTTGTTGGTGTTGTTGGCGTTGCCGATAACCGCGAGCTGAGTCTTGTCAGTGAAATTGGCGACCATTGCAGCCCCCTGGTAGCGGAGGTCATTGGTGGCGTCCCTGCCCTGGAGGTCATAGCCGGCGCCGCCCATGAAGTTGCCGAACCAGCCGTTCATCATCCCCCTCTTGATGCCGAGGTCGAGGACTGTCTCCTCCTCGCCGTCATCGATGCCGGTGAACTCCGCCTGCTCCGATTTCTTCTCCACGACCCTCACCTTGTCGATGATCTTCGCCGGAAGGTTCTTGCTGGCAAGCGACGGGTCGTCCAGGAAGAACGATTTTCCGTCGACGTATATCTTGTTGATTGTCTTGCCATTGGCCGTTATGGTTCCATCCGAGGAGACCTCGACGCCAGGAAGCCTCTTGAGAAGGTCCTCCAGCACGTCGTTGTCGGAGCTCTTCATCAGCGCGACATTGTGCTCGATGGTGTCTTTCTTGACGACGATAGGGTTGCCGACACTTGTCACTGTAGCGCCCTCGAGGAAATTGACCTGGACGTTCATCTTCTTCTCGCCGAGGTCCGAATTGCCCTTCACCTCGATATCCTCCTCATAGTTGTCGTAGCCCATAAGGATGCCGGCCACCCTGTATTTGCCGGCGGCGACGCCCTTTATCGCGGCGTTGCCCTCACCGTCGGTCTGGGTGTATTTATAGACTGAAGTCTCGCCGGCCTTCGTCAGCGAGACTGTAGCGTATTCCACGCCGGCTCCGGTCTTTGAATCAACGAGCTTGAGCTTTATGCTGTAGCCCTGCGCCTGCGCGCTGAAGGCTGTGGTGAATGTCAGAAGGATGAATACTGCAGCTTTCCTGAATAATCTCTGTATCATTTTTTGTAACTCTATTTTCCGTTGCACGGAAATTAGACTGCCATTATCGTGCAAAAGTTTAATGCGCCTTTCTGTTTTTTATTGTTTTTTTCCTTCGCTGACCCGCCCGGGGTGAGCCTCGATGAATGCTTTCCAGTTCCGGGAGGACGACACGTCGGTCAGAGGGCTCGTCAGCTGGTAGAAATGGCACATCGCTATTGCCAGCGCATCTGAAGCGTCCAGGTACTTGACGTCGAATGTCTGCTTCAGAGTCTTCTCCATCAGCAGTCTCACCTGCTCCTTGGATGCGTCTCCGTGGCCGGTGATCGCCATCTTGACCTTCCTCGGGGCATACTCGAACACCGGGATCTGACGCTGTATGGCCGCCGATATCGCCGTGCCCTGCGCCCTTCCGAGCTTCAGCATCGACTGCACGTTCTTGCCGAAGAAGGGGGCCTCGATGGCCAGGTCGTCCGGGGTGTATCTGTCGAGCAGCTCCCCCACCTCACGGAAGATGCGGCCCAGCTTGATGAAGTGGTCCTTCTCCTTCCTGAGGTCGATGACCCCCATATCCACATAGTGGACGGACTTGCTGTCCACAAGAATGACCCCGTAACCAAGGATGCTGGTGCCGGGGTCAATTCCCATTATTATACGCTGGCGGTCGTCCATCAGCCGATGATGTCGAAGCCTGTGTACTTGCGGAGGACTTCAGGAACGACGATCTTCCCGTCAGGAGTCTGGCAGTTCTCTATGATGGCCGCGAGGATGCGCGGAAGTGCGAGGGAGCTGCCGTTGAGAGTGTGGGCGAGCTGTGTCTTTCCGTTTGCATCCTTGTAGCGGAGCTTGAGGCGGTTTGCCTGATAGGATTCGAAATTGGAGACTGAACTTACCTCGAGCCAGCGCTGCTGTGCTGCAGAGAAGACTTCGAAGTCGTAGGTGATGGCTGAGGTGAAGCTCATGTCGCCGCCGCAGAGACGGAGGATACGGTACGGAAGGCCGAGCTCCTGGACGAGGGTCTCCACGTGAGCCACCATCTCGTCGAGGGCTGCGTATGAGTTCTGAGGGAGCTCGAGACGGACGATCTCGACCTTGTCGAACTGGTGTAGCCTGTTGAGACCGCGGACATCCTTTCCGTATGAACCGGCTTCACGGCGCCAGCAAGGGGTGTAGGCTGTCATCTTCACAGGGAAGTCCTCCTCCTTGAGGATGACGTCGCGGTAGATGTTGGTGACAGGGACCTCGGCTGTAGGGATCATATAGAAGCCGTCGAGCGGAGCGAAGTACATCTGGCCCTCCTTGTCAGGGAGCTGTCCTGTGCCGAAGCCGGAATCAGCGTTGACCATATAAGGCGGCTGGTACTCGCAGTAGCCTGCGGATATGTTCTTCTCGAGGAAGTATGATATGAGCGCTCTCTGGATCTTCGCGCCCTTGTCCTTGTAGACAGGGAAGCCGGCGCCGGTGAGCTTGACTCCGAGGTCGAAGTCGATGATGTCGAGTTTTTTGACGAGATCCCAGTGAGGGAGGGCGTTCTCTCCGAGGTCAGGGACCTGTCCGCCCATCTTGACGACCACGTTGTCTTCTGCGGTGCGTCCTTCAGGGACCTGTGCGCACGGGAGGTTAGGAAGGAGCACTACAAGTTCGTTCTGCTTCTTCTCGTTCTCTGCGAGCGTCTCTTCTATTGATTTTGATTTCTCCTTGAGCGATGCCACCTGTCTCTTGGCCTCTTCAGCCTCGTCGCGCCTGCCCTGTTTCATAAGGGCGCCGATCTGTGCCGCCATCTGCTTCTGCTGTGAGAGGCAGGCATCGAGTTCGGTCTGCGCCGCGCGGCGCTGACGGTCAATGTCAATAATCTGATAGACAATCTCTTTTGCATCGAAGTGCTTTACTGCAAGACGTTCGATGACGAATTCCGGGTTCTCGCGGAGGAGCTTGAGAGTTAACATCTTATTCTATATTTTTAGAGCGTGCAAATATAATAAATAAAAACGGGAGTTGTCATTGAGGCAACTCCCGTTTTTGTCATTGGCGCTGTCAAGCCGTTATGCCTCTGCCTTCGGGAAAGGAAGGACTGAAACATAGGACTTGTTGTCTGCTTTCTTTCTGAAAGAGACTACACCGTCGATCAGTGCGAAAAGAGTATGGTCTTTGCCCATTCCGACGTTCTCACCCGGATAGTGGACTGTACCTCTCTGACGGACGAGGATGTTGCCAGCCTTTGCGACCTGGCCACCGAACAATTTGAGTCCGAGACGTTTGCTTTGTGATTCACGGCCGTTCTTTGAACTACCTACACCTTTCTTGTGTGCCATAATCTGTGTTCTCCCTGATTAATTAAGCAATCTCTTCAATCTGGATCTTGGTCAAATACTGACGGTGTCCGTTCTTCTTCTGATAGCCTTTGCGGCGTCTCTTCTTGAAGATGATCACCTTGTCTGCCTTGCAGTGCTCGAGAACGGTGGCCTTTACAGCTGCACCATCAACATAAGGAGCACCTACTTTGACATTACCCTCATTGTCGAGAAGTAACACTTTGTCGAAAGAGAGAGCTGATCCGACTTCGGCAGCCTGACGGTTGACGAAGATCTGCTTCCCAGCTTCAACTTTGAACTGCTGTCCTGCAATATCAACGATTGCGTACATATAAAATAAATTTATTAAAATTTATAACCGTAAGCGGATAGGCATTTAACTATCTCTTAATCACTGGCTTAACGATCTTCAAACATTCTTTTGGGGATGCAAAGGTACGAAATAATCCGTAATCTCAAAATTAAATCGCAAAAAATCAGCGTTTTCCGACACGGATGACTGCCACATAAATCAGCAGCACCACGTTCATCATCAGTGCGTAGATGATGGCCGGGACTGCAATGGCCGGGTCGTTGAATACGAACGGGCTTGTGGCCACCGCTATTGCCTGCGCCGCGTTCTGCATCCCGACTTCGATGACAATGGTCCTGCGCTCCGTCTTCACCAGCCTGAATGCCGCGCACAGGAGTGCTGCAAGGCCGATGGCGGCGATGAGAAGTGAGGTCACGGTAAGTCCGAGCACTCCGAAATTGCTTATGATGGACTCGCGGTTTCCTATGAAGAAGATTCCGGCGAGTAGCATCAGCAGCGGGAAGGCAAGTTTCGAAAGGACTGCGGAGATCTTCTTCGCCGGGGCTGGCAGATACCGGCGGATCAGGATGCCGATGAGGATCGGCAGGAGCATCGTGACCAGATTCTGCACGAGGAGGTTGCCGACAGGAAGTGTGATATTGACCGCCTTGCCGAATGTCCCGGCGACCTGCTGCATTATGAGGGGCATCGTCGCCAGTGTCACGACGCTGCTGACTGCCGTGAGGGAGACGGAGAGTGCGACATCGCCTCCGGCCAGTTTGGAGAAGACGTTGGAGGAGCTTCCGCCGGGGCAGCAGGCTATGAGCATCACGCCGATCGCTATGACCGGGTCGAGGTTCAGGGCTCTGACGAGGACATAGGCGAGTGCCGGCAGGAGGATGAGTTGTCCGAGCATTCCGGCGAACATTGCGCGGGGGCGCCTGACCACCATCAGGAAATCCTTGAACTCCAGCGAAAGTCCGAGGTCGAACATCAGGAGCGTCAGGATTGGCAAAACTATCAATATGCTGTTCATAGGGCCGCAAAGATAGCAAAAACTTCCCATCATCGACAAACAATGAGAGCAGCGGCCCTTGCAAAGGCGGTCAGCAGTTGCACACTATTCAGTGAGTTCTGATATTTTGCCCGTAAATGGCAAAACAGGCGCAAGGTACGGGCAGTAGTTCGCAAAAAAACAGCCCTCCAGGTATCTGAAAGGCTGTTTCTGTTATTTGGGATGCCCGTAACTTGTCAAGAATTCGCCAGGTACGGGCAGGAGCGTTTGCAACGGAGGGGAATACCAGCCGGCGGCCGCCGGCGGAGCATCAGGTCTGATCAGACTGTTCTGCCAGGGTAAACCTTGAGGGCTTTGTCGAGGCAGCGGAGAGCAGCCCTGAGGTCCTCTTCCTTGAGGACATAAGCCATACGGATCTGGTTGGTGCCGAGACCCTTGGTAGCATAGAAGCCTGCCATAGGAGCGACCATCACAGTCTCGCCGTTGTCGTTGAACTCCTCGAGGAGCCACTTCGCGAACTTCTCAGCGTCATCGACAGGAAGCTCAGCTGCAGCATAGAAAGCACCCATAGGCTTAGGGCAGACAACGCCTTCCATCTTGCTGAGGCCTTCGATAAGCACGTCACGGCGGTGGATATACTCGTCGCGGACAGCCTTGAAGTATGAAGCAGGAGCCTTGAGAGCGCCTTCAGCAGCGATCTGGCCGTATGCAGGAGAGCAGAGACGGGCCTGAGCATAACGCATCACAGCTGCCATAACCTCCTTGTTCTTTGACACGAGGTATCCGATACGTGCACCGCAGAGGCTGTAGCGCTTTGAGACAGAGTCGAGAAGGATGACATTCTGCTCGAGGCCAGGGATATGCATGCAGGAGAAGTGAGGCTCGTCAGTGTAGCAGAACTCGCGGTAAACCTCGTCAGCGAAGATGAAGAGACCGTACTTCTTTGCGATCTCACCGAGCTCGAGGAGAGACTCCTTGGTGTAGAGGCATCCTGTAGGGTTGCCAGGGTTGCAGATGATGACACCCTTGGTCTTCGGGGTGATCTGCTTCTCGACCTCGCTCATAGGAGGAAGCGCGAAACCGTCCTCGATCTTGGTGGTGATCGGTTTCAGCCTGACGTCGTTCTGGAGAGCGAATGAGTTGTAGTTGGTATAGAAAGGTTCGAAGACGATGACCTCGTCGTCAGGGTTGCAGGTCACAGAGAGAGCGATCTGGAGAGCCTCGGAACCGCCGTTTGTGATGTTGATGTCAGCCGGTTCGAGGTCGATGCCGATGCCTTTGTAGTATCCGACGAGTCCTTCGCGGAGAGAGTCGTTTCCACCTGACTTCGGGTAAGCGACAACCTTGAGTTCATTTTCCTTTACGGCGTTGAGAGCCTCGACAGGAGATTCGATGTCAGGCTGGCCGATGTTGAGGTGATAGACTTTGACTCCCCTCTTCTTTGCTGCGTCAGCAAAAGGGACAAGTTTGCGGATTGGCGAAGCAGGCATTGCCTGTGCCTTCTTGGAAAGTGTGAGCATAATTGGTTATTGGAGTTGATATTGATTTACTGTTTGTTTCCGTATTTGGCGAGCTCTTCCATAAAGCCCTCGATCTTAGGCTGGACCTTGCTGGTCGAGCAGGCATAGTTGTTAGTGAGGATTGCGAAACGGATCATACCCCTCTTTGAATCAACGTAGCCGGCGTAGCAGCGGACGCTTGAGAGAGAACCGCTCTTTGCGTGGATGGAAGCCTTGATCTTAGGGTCAGCGTCCTTGAGGACGGTCCTGAGTGTGCCCGGGCGGCCTGGGCCAGGGAAGCTTTCGAAGTACTCCTGGAAGTCAGGGCAGCTCTGCATGAACTTGTAGAAGCGGCAGAAGAAGCGCGGTGACACATAGTTCTCGCGTGAGAGGCCGCTTCCGTCATCCTGAGTGTAGCCGGTGATGGAGACGCCGTTTGCCTCGAGGTATCTGCAGATGGCGCGTCTTGCCATTCCGTAGGTGACGCCGTAGACAGGCTTGCCGGTCTCACGCTCGATGAGGGTCTTTCCCACCATCTTGAAGATTGTCTCTGCGAAGAAGTTGTTGCTGATGGTGTTGGTCACCTTGACGATGCGGCGGAGCTCAGGGGAGAATGTCTCTGCGATATAGGTGAGGTCCTCCTGTGCGGCAGGTGCGAAGCTGTCGTCATAGTCCTCTACGCTGATGGAGCCCTTGCAGGAGACACCGCAGCCCTTCAGGAACTTTGCGAACTCCCAGGCGCAGGTGCTCTGCGGAAGCTTGTTGGAATAGCCCACTGTGTCGACCGGACGGTCAACCGGATAAGAGCCGACGAACTTTGCGAACGGAGCCAGGTCGGAAGCGTAGTATGCAGTCCAGTCACCGCTCTTCGGAGCACCGGTCGTGGTCTCATCTGTCAGGAGTGTCAGTTCAGGAGCAGTGCCGTAGACAGGCTCGATCTCGAGAGGGTCACCTTCGCGAAGGCCGGGGGTCACGCTGAAGAACGAGAGGTTCTCGCAGAAGTTGAGGCCTGTGGTGCCGCTGCCATAGTCGTATCCTACGTTGCCGTAGGTCCAGCTGTCAGGGATGTTCTCGTCTGCGTAGATACGGTCGTCACCGATGATCTTGCCGTTGATGCGGCTGATGCCTGCATCCTTCACAGCCTGTGCCCAGATTCCGAATATCGAGTCGATAGGGAAAGCGATGGTATCCTTTGACGCGAGGGTCGGGTCTGCGCCGCCCACGATATAGAGGTTGCCGTTGAGCACGCCGTCTGAAATCTTGCCGTCATAGGCGATGCGGGTGGAGAAGCGGAAGTCCGGACCGAGGACCTGGTAGCCCATACCGGTGGTGATGGTCTTCATTGTGGAGGCTGTCAGGATCGGCATATCCGGATTCCAGGAGGCGATCACATTGTCGTTCTTGTCCACTGCAAGAATTGCAACCACTGCATCCTGAAGATTCGGGTCGGTCTTCATACTCTTGTTGATATAATCCTGCGCCCTGTTCTGGGCAAAGCTCATCACAGGGATGAGGAGAATGGCGATGAGAAGGCTCTTTTTCATATTTTTAGGTGTTTATCCTGCAAAAGTAAGAAAAAGGTCGGCAATTATTTAATTAAATCAAGTAAATTTGCTGACCAATCACCAATGCAATGAAAAGAACCCTCATCGCAGCAGCACTCATCGCCGTGCTCGTGTCCGCGGCAGGCTGCAAGCCCAAGGCAGACCAGCCGGGCAATATGGCAATCGTAGACAAGGCCCTCTCGGAGACCGGCTCCAATTTCTACGTCGATTTCAGCAGTTACCCTGAAGACATGCACCTTCTTCCGATCGGAGTGTTCGATTCCGGCACAGGCGGACTGACAGTGCTCGAGAAACTTGTGGCCCTCGACCAGTTCGACAACATCACGGGAGCCATCGACCGTGACAGCCTCCTCGACTTTGCGGGAGAGCACTTCATATATCTCGCTGACCAGGCCAATATGCCTTACGGCAACTATGACGCCGAGGGCAACAGCGAATACCTCCGCGAACTGGCCGTGAAAGACGCCATCTTCCTGCTTCAGGACCGCTTCTATCTCAACTCCATCGAAGATGAGCCTTCCGGAGAGAAACAGCGCGTCAAGATAATAGTGATCGGCTGCAACACCGCCACCGCATACGGCCTCAAGCACATCTCATCGATGCTGGAGCAGAGCGGCTCAGGGGTCAAGGTGATCGGCGTGATCAATGCCGGAGTCAGGGCCACCCTCGACGAGCTGGACGTGCAGAATGAGAGCCAGCCGATGGCCATCGGAGTGCTCGCCACCCCGGGCACCATCGCATCGGGAGCATATGAGACCACTATCCGCGAGGAGCTGAAGAACCGCGGGATCACCGCAACCGTGGATGTCGTGTCACAGAGCGGATACGGCTTCGCAGAGGCTGTGGACAGCGAGCCGGACTATGTCAACCCCAACCTCTTCGCGCCGCGCAGCTCATACCGCGGACCGGCTCTCGGAGAGGCGGACAACAGCATCAAGCCGGCCCTGATGAAGGCATACAACTTCGACTACAGCGACTTCAAGGTGCTGGCGCGCCGCGGAGCGGACGGCGACTATGCCGAAATCCAGCTGAACGCGGCAGAGAACTATGCGCGCTTCAACCTAGTCTCCCTCTTCGAACGCCACAGGGCATCCGGCGCCGCCACCCCTGTCCGCGCCGTCATCCTCGGCTGCACCCACTATCCGTTCCTGATCGAGACACTGGAGGAAGTAGTGGAGGAGCTCCGCAACTACCGCGAGGACGGCCGCTACCCTTACCGCGACCTCATCGCTGACGACCTGAAATTCATCGACCCGGCATACTACACAGCCATCGAGTGCTACTCCACCCTCCGCGCCGACGGAAATCTTGCCCTCCGCATAACCCCGACCACAGTGGACGGATACATCTCAGTCCCGAGCAGCCTCCTGCCGGACGACTGCCTGACCGAAGAGGGCCATCTCACATACGACTTCAAGTTCGGACGAAAGCCGGGCACAGAAGATATAACAACCAAACAGGTACCGTTCTCAAGAGCCAACATCGACTCCCTCAACCTCGTGAGGATCGAAGCAAGACTTCCGTACTGCTACAAGCTCATCGAACCGTCCCTGTAGACTGCCGATGTACAAAGAAACAATCACACCTGACGAAATCGAGGCGCTGGAGCTCGCTGTCTTCGAAGGCGGAATCCACGTCATCACGAAACCCGGTCCGGAACTGGACCACGCCATTGAGCACCTGTCGAAACAGAGGTTCGTCGGATTTGACACAGAGACAAGACCTGTCTTCCAACCGCATCAGCCACGGCCTCACACAGCCCTCCTCCAGCTCTCAAGTTCAGAGGAGGCATTCCTTTTCAGGCTTCACAGCCTCGGACTGCCTCAGGAGATCGCCGACGTAATGGCGGACCCGCATATCACAAAAATAGGCGCAGCGGTCAGCGAAGACATCCGCGGGCTGCAGCACTACAGGAAATTCGAAGCGAAGAGATTCGTGGACCTGCAGATGCTCGGAAGCAGATACGGCATCCGTGACAAGAGCGTGAGGAAGATGGCCGCCATCATCCTTGGGCTGAAAGTGTCAAAGGCCCAGCAGTGCTCGAACTGGGAGATCCCTGTCCTGTCGCCTGCCCAGCAGCAGTATGCCGCCACCGACGCCTGGATCTGCGAGAAGATGTACAAGGCGCTGCTCCTGTCGCCGCTGAACCCGTTAACAGACAACTCCGATGACAAGCATCTATCTCAAGAAAGGAAGGGATGAGTCGCTGCAGCGGTTCCACCCTTGGATTTTTTCCGGTGCGGTTGACCGCATCGAAGGCGAGCCCGAAGAGGGCGACATTGTCGATGTCTTCTCATCGAACGGACGTTTCCTCGCCTGTGGGCACTGGCAGATAGGATCGATCGCTGTAAGGGTGCTCAGTTTCGACAGCCCCGCACTTCTGCCCGATTTCTGGGAGAAGAGACTCTCCGAATGTCTGGAGATGAGGAAGGCGCTCGGCCTCCACGGAGGCTCCGGGACAAACTGCTACCGTCTCGTCCACGGCGAGGGCGACAGGCTCCCCGGACTGATAATCGACTGGTACGACGGTGTCTGTGTGCTTCAGGCCCACTCGGCCGGGATGTTCCGCTCACGCGAAAACATCTGCAAGGCGCTCCGGAAGATATATGGAGACGAGCTGGCCGCAGTCTACGACAAGAGCTCCGGCACCGCGCCTTTCAAGGCCGGCCTTGAACTCAACGACGGATATCTGTACGCCTCTCAGCAGCCGCTCTGCCCGAGGGCCGTCTCCGAGAACGGGCACAAGTTCCTTGTGGACTGGGAGACCGGCCAGAAGACAGGATTCTTCCTCGACCAGAGAGAGAACCGGTCGCTCGTGGAGCGTTTCGCGGCAGGCCGCAGGGTGCTCAACCTCTTCTGCTACACCGGAGGCTTCTCAGTCTATGCGCTTGCCGGAGGTGCGCTCTCCGTAGATTCGGTCGACAGTTCCGCCAAGGCCATCGAACTGACTGACAGAAATATTGAGATAAACGGCTTCGCCAGCAGGCACCGCTCTTTCTGTGAGGATGCCATAGATTTCGTCAAGAACTGCGATGACGGGGCCTACGACCTTATGATTGTGGACCCGCCCGCATTCGCAAAGCACCGAGGAGCGCTCCACAATGCCCTGCGCGCCTACCAGAGACTCAACGCTGCCGCCATCTCCAAGGTGGCCCCGGGAGGCATCATCTTCACATTCAGCTGCTCGCAGGTGGTTGACCGGCAGGCATTCAGTCTCGCCGTGTTCAGCGCCGCCGCCGAATGCGGCCGCCACGTCCGCATACTCGACCGCCTCTGCCAGCCTGCAGACCACTCAGTCAACATCTTCCACCCTGAAGGCGAATACCTCAAGGGGCTGATGCTGTATGTCGAGTAGGTTCACCTACCCTTTCTGCTACAGGCCGCATCCCCGGATAGTTGAAGCGGCCGTGAGGCTCATCAGCCGCATTGACTCTGACCCTGACCTGCACAGGCGCTTCAGCGAGGGCAAGATGCTCGGGGTGATGATGGTCGGCGCATTCCTCAACGGACAGCAGGTCTATGATTTCATATATGCCTTCTCCGGTCTTGCCGGGGGCGAGAGCATTGTGCCGGGCTTTGTCCCTCCCATATTCGACACGTCATCTGCCGACATTGACTCCTCCTCCCCCGAAGAGTCACGGCGGCTGCAGGAGTGGCTCTTCAGGCAATATGAAGTCCTCAACGGCCTCGGGGAGCGAAGCAATGTGGCCGACATCTTCGCGGCGCGGGGGCTGGTGCCTCCAGGCGGCACCGGAGACTGCGCCGGTCCGAAACTGCTGCAGTATGCATTCTCCCACAGGCTGCGTCCGATCGCGATGGGCGAGTTCTGGTATGGCAGGCAGCCGGCCGGGGAGGTGCGCAGGCAGGGCAGCTTCTACCCATCCTGCACAGGCAAGTGCGGCCCGCTGCTCGAATGGATGATGCAGGGGCTTGACGTGGACCCGAACCCACTCGGTTCCGATTCGCTCTGGGCTCTCGATGAGCCTACAATCCTCTACGAGGACGAATGGATCGTCGTGGCCGACAAGCCCTCAGGAATGCTGGCCGTGCCGGGAAGGACAAACAGGAAGTGCCTTCAGGAGTGGCTTCAGCGCTGCTGCGGCTGCGGAATCCTAGCCTGCCACAGACTGGATATGGACACTTCAGGGCTGATGGTCTTTGCAAAGGACGCCGGAGTCCAGGCCGCAATCCAGCGGCAGTTCGAGGAGCGCGAGGTCAGGAAGAGCTATCTGGCAAGGCTCTGTCCGGCCGGTGTTCCCGCCGCAGGCGATGAGGCCGCCCCCGCCCTTCACGAAGGCGACACAGGCACGATCAGGCTGCCGCTTTATCCCGATTACTACGACAGGCCACGGCAGATGGTGGACTTCGACAAAGGGAAGATGGCCGTCACGCAGTACGAAGTGCTGCGGCTCCTGCCGGACGGTTCAGTGGATGTGCGCTTCACTCCGCTGACCGGACGCACACACCAGCTGCGCGTGCACGCCGCCCACAGGTCGGGACTCGGGAGACCGATTGCCGGAGACCGTCTCTATGGCGGGCAGAGTGCGCGGGCGGTCCGGCTTATGCTGCACGCCGACACGCTCTCCTTCCGCCACCCCGTCACTTTCAGCAGGCTTTCGTTCTCTTCCGGCCACAACAGAATCACCTGGAACGATGACAAATAGTTTCAACTTAAGTTAATTTTACTTAATTTTGTAAGACTTCAGTTTGAACAACTACTAATCACATACTACTATGGCATCCATCATTGACCTCATCAAACAGAACGTCGGTGCAGCAGCCGGCGGAGTGGAAATCCCTGCAAACATCAAGGACAAAGTCATCAACGGCCTTTCAGAATCAGTCCTCGGCTCACTCACGCAGACCGTCGCCAAGCCGGGCGGAATCGAGGCAGTCAAGAACCTCCTCGGCGGCAAGGTCTCAGCAGCCGCAAGCCCTGTGACCGAACTTGCAGGCAAGCTCTTCTCCAACAACATCCTCAAGAACCTCAGCCTCCCTCAGGGACTCGGAGCAAAGCTCTCAGGCATCATCCCTGCAGTTATGGGCAAGCTCTCAGGCATCATCAAGGACGTTGACGGCGACGGCGACGTGGATTTCCAGGATATCCTACTCACCCTCAAGGGCGGTGCAGCAGCAACAACCAAGAGCAGCGGCGGAGTCCTCGGCAAGGTCCTCGGCGGAATCTTCGGCAGGAAATAATCCTGTTTTAAAAATAAATTTGGATTACAAAAAAAAATAGTAACTTTGCAGTCCAATATGGTGCTTGGGCCGGGAGGTTAGGCACTGGTCTGCAAAACCAGTTAGAGCGGTTCAATTCCGCTAGGCACCTCCACAAACCCCTTTAGAGTCCATCTAGAGGGGTTTTGCTTTTCTAAAGTCCAAGATTTGATACCAAATTGATACCAAATCAAAATGAAGAATCCCGGCATCCTTTCGGACTACCGGGACCTTTCGATTCAAAAAGACTGGCATA
>JAZRVT010000025.1:0-6666 GCA_045599325.1 Bacteroidales bacterium
TGTCCACTCCGAGATTCTTCAATATATCGAGATGATATTTGATGCGGACCTTCTTCCTCCTCTCATCAACATATCCGCAGCCAAGTTCGCTGTAAACGGTCTGATTCTTCAAGACATGGTACACAATGGTGAGCAGCTCACGCGCTGTGGCTACCAGGGCTCTCTTCTTGCCCCGACGTGCTGCCAGTCTTCTGTATCTCTCGCTTATGAACGTATCCTTGGTGCGGCTCGCCGCCCAGGCGCATTCCGTGATTATCGCTTTCGTCGCCTTGTTGCCGTGATTGACGTGCGAGCTTTTTTTTTACCGGCACTCTCGTTGTTGCCGGGACTCACACCTGACCATGACGCAAGGTTGGAGGCTGTCGGAAACACCTCCATGTCAACGCCGATTTCAGCTATCAGTTCCTTGGCTCCGGTCTTGTCAATTCCGGGTATCGTACACAGACGCTCTATATCGGCCTGAACGGACACGCAGCGGCGGTCTATCTCCGCCTCAAGTGCCGCTATCTCCTTCTCAAGATTTGATATGCCGTTACGGATTGCTTTGAGCATGAACTTGTGATGCTCTGTGAAACAGCCCTCGACAGCATCATGGATTTCCTCCTTGGTGCTCTTAAGACGACCATGCGTGCACAAGGAGGTGAGATACTCCGGATCAGTATGCCCATCCAGTATCTCGTCTATTATCTTCGTGCACGTAACGCCGTTCACGTTGCTGAAAACGCTCGACAGCTTCAGGTTCGCATCCTCTAGCACTTTCAGCATCCTGTTCTTTTCCGCCGTCACGTCCTCAACCTTCCTGCGACGATACCTCGTCAGGTCGCGAAGATCGCGCTGGGCACGGTCCGGGATGAAACTGCCCTTCAGAAGACCGGCACGAAGAAGCTTGCATATCCATGCAGAGTCCTTCTTGTCTGTCTTGTGACCGGGTACATACTTGATGTGCTGGGCATTCACCACCAGAAGAGTAAAACCGCCAGGTTCCAGTATGTTGATTACCGGCTTCCAGTACACGCCAGTACTCTCCATCGCAACGTGGGTAACACCCAATGACAACAGCCATTCTTTCATTTCTGTCAAAGATCGTGTCGTTGAGGAAAACTCGCGAGTCTCACGCGCTATTCCGGTTCCTTCAACTGTGGCCACAATCACCTTCTTGTGTACATCCAGTCCGCAACATCTGTCTACGACCTGGGCAAATTCGATTGTCTTATCCATTGCGCTCGCATTTTTGGTTCGTGGCCAAAGTTACGGAAATAACTTTTCATTCTCTTTGGCGAGCGCTTGCGGTCATGTAGATTTCATATATTTGGGGTGTGATACTGCGGCGGTCAGCGCCGTGTTTGAATAAAGACATACAGTTATGACAGACAAAATTAACAACACTGCCGGCAACCGGCTCCGCTACAGGAGTCCGAAAGTCAATGTGATTGAGGTGAAAGTTCAGAACATGCTCTGCTATAGCCCCATTGGTGAGATATATGCAACCGAGATGGAAGAAGGCGATGAAAACTGGTAACGGCTGTAAAAAGAAACGGTAATAAGTGAACAATCATATGAATAAGACAATCAGAACGATTCTCAGCGCAGCTGTCTTCATTGCGCTGGCTGTTTCCTGCCACAATGGGATTGACGGAACCGAGCCCGTTGACAAAGCCGGAAAGAGTATCGAAATCAGCATAAACGGACTGATGGGCGAATACACCCAGGCCGACGATACAAAAGCATCTCTTGTCAATAATATCCGAGTCTCCTGGGAAGGAGGCGAGACGGTCTATGTGTTCGATGGGACCGAGTGCCTCGGATCCTTGAAGGCGTCGATTTCCGGAGACGACAGATATGCTCTCCTCTCGACCGACGCCACCCATACTGTAGCCACGCCTGCAGAAGGAACAACGAAACTTACCCTCGTGTACAGTCCGCTTCTTAATGAGAATGAGGCCCCGGAGGTAATCAACGGCAACCTGTCGATCCCTCTCTCCGTCCAGAACGGCGGAAAGGCGCCATTCGTAGCCTATGCGACACTGGATTACAAAGGCGTGAATTCCATCACCGATCAAGTCGTCGCTTTCAAGTTCGCGACATCGGTCATCAGAGTCAACTGCACCGGTCTCAGTCCCAATACCGCCATCTCGTCCGCCACATTGAGCGATGTAAACACGGTGTGCAAACTCACCCTCTCCGGCACCGCCGCTCCAACCGTGTCCGGTGATGTCAACGGAACCATAACCAGAACAGGCGACGCATACTTCCCGGCAGAGAAGGTGAATTCAGAGGGCGAGGCAGTGTTCCAGATAGCCGTCCCTGTCCTTTCCGCCGGAACCCGCGAACTGGCGCTGCTTCAGGAAACAGGCAAGTATGAGGATAATAATTTCTCGCAGAATGCACTGGCCGCTGCGACATCGGTCAATACCGTATGCCAGCTTGTTATCTGGAAAGGCACAGTCACTTTCGATGTGCAGGGCCACAGCACTGCCCCTGTCCCAATCACGGGCTTGAACTACGAATCGATGATTTCCGCCCCGGCAACGCCGCTTGCCGACTGTTTCAAGTTCAGCGGCTGGTTCAAGGAAGCAGACTGCATCAATGCCTGGGACTTCGCTGCCGACAAGGTGACCGAGGACATCACTCTGTATGCGAAATGGGTCTCCGTATTGCCAGCCGGTATTCTTATTGGCAAGTTCACGGTGGACGCAACAGGCAGGCAGGTATATTTCTCGAGGGGCGATATGTTGCACAACTTCACTGACAAAACTGATTATGGTAAAATCATGTTCCGCATCGAGGATCTTCAGCACCACACCCTGCCGACCAAGGACAGTTCATGGAACGAAAAGCACGAGAACCATTTCCATTGGAGCTCATATTATTCAAAGTCTATCAACGATGTTTATCAAGGCAGAAATTATGAGGAAATAGGCGATGTTCTCTTTACGAACGAGACGGAAAACTCTCCTAAGGTGTCTGAGAACGTGGGAAAAAAACAGCTGATTCCAATCATCCGCGTCGACAGCCTCGATCTGAAGAGTGTATGGCGCGTCCTTTCCGCAAAGGAATGGAATTATCTTCTGTATGAAAGGACAATGACCTACGGAAAAAAAAGATGGACCAATCAAATACGCGGCGTATTCATTGGGGATAAAGTACTGGGGCGCAGAATACACAGGGGAATTTTCATCTATCCGGACGATTACAACTCAGATACAGTGTCCAATGAGACCGCCTTCACTTGGGAGCGGATCGAGGAGGCCGGCATCGTATTCCTGCCGGCAGCCGGGGTCCGCCACTACAGTGCAACCTATGGGCCACAAGTGAGGGGACTGAATACTGAGGAAACAAGCTGGTACTGGACCTCGACCTCCCACGAAACGGATTCGGCCAAAGCGTACGGAGTGAAGTTTGATTTGCTTGAAGGACCTGTGGTGGAGGCTCAACCCCGTGGTGTAGGAAGTGCCGTCCGTCTTGTCAGGGACTGCAACTGATTGTTACTGATTCCCTGTCTTGCACAGGGAATCAGATTTTCTGCCCTCTCAGTCCAACCAGATTTTCATTGGTGACGACCTGGTCAGAAGCGATGTTCATCCGCTGAATTCCCTGAGATCCGTCCATCAGCAAACTTGGCTCATCACTCGACTCTCACTGACATTCTGTTATAAGCCGGACACTGGAGCCGTGGTTGCGTAATTCGCGGTCGCTCAGATCGACAAGGACGCTGCCTAAGAGCACGGAGCACACCTGGTCCTTGTTGAATAAAGAAGACGACCAATAGTAACCGTTGTCACCGACTAAATCGACAGAGGAACCATTGCGGCAGCCTGCAACGGGAAGGAAGACACAATCTTGAGGGAAGTTTTCATTTGTATAATTTATGCCGGGAGCCAGAACGGAACCGCTGTAATCATCCGGATAGAGTACAAGACCCGACATTCCACCATAAGTGATATTGAGTGTGTATCTGTCTTTTCCATTCTTCATTGTTCTGGTATTGAACATATACTGCCACTCCTTGATGGAGAGTGCGCGCCAACCAGTCTTCGCCGCTCCTTCCACGTTGACGGAGAAGCCCTCTGCATTGGTGAAGAACAAGTCACCGATGCTCGTGTCTTCGTCATAGTAGTCTTCGCCAAAGGTCACTGAGCCCGTCTTGCTCCAGTAGAAATGGGACACATGGTTTGAATCCCATGAACCTTCGTCAGGAGTATCGTACTGATTATTCTCGAACTTGAACAAGCTGCTGTCATAATACAGGTTGCCCTTGGAGAAGTGAATCTTCTTAACCGTTGTACCGTCATCACCGCTTATACTGAACACGCCGGGCAGCGCACCGGCCGGCAGAGAGGATACAGTGACTTCACAGCTTGCCGTCTTGTTGCCGTCCTTCGTTGTCACCGTGATTGTTGCCGTTCCGGCGCCTGTGGCTGTCACCTTTCCGTTCTGGTCTACAGATGCGACAGATGGCGCACTGCTTCCCCAAGTTACATTCTTATTTTCCGCATTCTCAGGAAGTACAGTGGCAGTAAGAGTTTCGTATTCTCCAACATAAAGTGCCTTCTCATTCTTATTAAGGCTTACGCTCTCGACAGGAACTATGAAATCGCCGGATGTGGCAAGGGTGTTTACGGTGTTGTATTGAATGGTTTGGGGAACTGTTGCGTGTTTGGTACACCTCTTTCCGCTTATAGCGGTTAAGATTACAGTGAGGTTGGTGTATGTTCCGGCAGGTACCGCTATGTTGAATTTCTTTGCGCTTGTACCGAGGGCTACGCCACCATCTCCGAGATCAAGGGTGATGCCGGGCTTGTCGCCTTCCTGCTGAGTGATTACTGCCTGCCCGTTGTTATTCACAGTGAACTTGCCGCTCATTGCTTCGTCGGCCTTGACTTCGATGGACTTGAGGACGATGTCTGCCGTTGTGCTGTTAAAATTCAGCTGAAGCACAGAACCGAGGCTCGCAAAGGGGAAAGTCTGGGTTTCCGTAGCGGAGAGAGTATTCTTGCAGTACATAGGGACGGTCTGGCTGTTTGCCTGATTGGCCGGCCATATGAGGTCTGCCCCACTCACAATTGACTCGGGATAATAAGCTTCCACAGTTTCTCCTGCTGTGAAAGGTGACTTATCGCAGGTAAATGTTCCCTTTGTGGTTCCTGCTCCACCCACAAGTTTGAAAATGGCACTGTTCGATGCATTCTTCACAAGAATTTGATCTTTGTCGCACCATAAAATGTCATACTTGTATGCCATCTCAGTTTTTGTGCCTGTCGCACCTATGCCTTCTGACACAGCGCAGATGGTCATAGGCGAGAGTTCCTTCGTCTCAGGACCGTTTTCCTTCTGGCAGGATATGGCAAAAAGAACTGACGCAAGCGCTGCCAATGCGATTACTGTCTTTTTCATGTTCAGGTTTTTTAATATTCTCATTGTTTCTTTTCAGGACTATATACTTTCGAAATCATCCTCATTCAATTCATTTTCGATCATACTCTTGTTCCCTCCGCTCTGGCAGAGGACCGCCTGAGCCCTGAGTTCTATTGTCTTCGCCTGGGGAGACACATATAAAGTCCGCTGTTCTTTTTTCATTTTATGCTGTAGTTCTTGATTGCCTAAGATAATTGTCTCTAAAACTATTCAAAGATACAGAATAATTTCGATGTCCCAAGAAGGTTACCTGCGTAACCGTATGAATTATGACGGCCGGTGTCTCTACTTCGCCTTGTCCTCGAGATGACGGCGTTTCCTGGCGCTCATAGGGCGTGACTCCTTCGCTGCCTTGGCAGCGGCGCGGGCGGCATTGGCCGCCTTGCGGACCTTGGCCTCGGCCTGGCTCTTGCGGCGCTTGGCATCGCGCAGCTTCTTGATTTCGGCCAGCGCCTCCTCCTTCTTCCTGCGGGACTCGGCCTTCGCCTCGTCACGGGCTGCGATTTCAGCCTTTCTCGCGGCAATGCGCTCCTCTTCCTCGCGGCGTATGCGCTCCTGATATTCGGGATTGGACAGAAGGGCCTTTCGGCCGGGAGTGGCGAGGATGTTCAGAGCCATCTTCGATACCTTCCTGCGGGCGTACTGCCAGCTTTTGCTCGTCGCATCGCAGAGAACAGTGCCGTCAGAAAGCACGGCTGTGGCGCAGTGCAGGCCGTCCTCCGTCAGCGACATCTCTATCTTCAACCGCCTGCCGTCCGTCTGCTTCACCAGATAGTCGGCCTGCGAGAAGATGTCGTTGTTCCTGAGGTGATGCTTGAAGATATAGCGCGTCTCGTCATTCAGGATAAACTTGAATATGAACCAGTTCCGCACGCTCTCGTCAAGGGTGCTCACGTAGCCGAAGATGGCGTACACGAATATGTGCCTGTGCGCCTGCACGTCGAACCCTTCACCGCAGCGCACCCGTCCGGAGAGCTTCCACCTGTCGAAAAGCAGCATCAGGTAGTCGTTCTTGAAGAGGTTGCCGAGGATGTGCTGGAGCTGGGTGCCGCTCCCGCTGAAGAACTTGAAGAGAATCTCCGCCACCTGACCCTTGAATACCGTCATCCCGGCGAAGACGTAGCGGCTGTTGCCACGTGCGCTGTCCTTCTTCCTTCCCCGGTCGTCCCCGGAGGCCTCGTAGAACGAATCGTGAGTAAGAACTTCGCGGATCTTCGGCTCGGAGAAGATGCGGCGCAGGTCATTGTACGC
>JAZRVT010000026.1:0-21055 GCA_045599325.1 Bacteroidales bacterium
CGGTTTTAGACGGGTACAAAGACATCTATACACATAAACTGGAGTCAGTTGGCAAAACCGATCTTCATTTTTGGTATGGGACAAAGGAATCGTTTGTGGCGAAACCCCAGGTATCTCATCTTTTACGTCTCGATCCAACGGCACACATTGAAGTGTTCTCCGGAATGAATCATGGTCAATTGCTGGTAGACAGGCCAGAGGACGTAGGTTTGAGAATAGACACAATATGCGGATTATTGTAATCGATAAGTTCCCATTTATCGAACACATTGAAGCCCGGTTCCCATGTCGGATCCGGGCCCAGTCGATTTGCTGAACACCTGATTGGGAGTTAGGAAACCGTGTCTCTTCCTCGGTCTTTCGTTCAGTTTGCGCTCAACTTCTTCGAGAAACTCCTGCATGATGTTCGTGAAGTCTGAGCCCTTGGGATATACTGACGGATGAGTCCGTCAGATTCTTTCTCAAAAATTGCGTTTACAAGTTGAATCCGGCTCGAGCTTAGGCAACACCTTATCCCTGTCGCTCCCCACGTGGGAGCACTTCTTGAATCATTCTGCCCTGCGGGACGGGTGTGGCATCACAGTGTGCAGTCAATGTGAATCAATTAAGCGAAGCGGCCGATGATGGAGCGGGCCTCGGCGATGCGCTTCTCGAGGAGGTCGAGGGATGTGGCCTCGCAGAGGAAGCGGAGGTAAGGTTCGGTGTTGGAAGGGCGGACGTTGAACCACCAGTCCTTGAACTCCACGCGGTAGCCGTCGAAATCATATTCTGCAACCGGGGTGTCGAGGCTCTCGAAATATTTCTTCAGCGCATTCATCGCGGCAGGCTTGTCCTCCACCCTGAAGTTGAGTTCGCCGGAGTTCTCATAACGCTTGATCTTAGCCATCATCTTTGAGAAGCTCTTCTTTTTGCGCTTCAGGTCAGCGACGATGTTGAGCACCAGTATGCTGGCCAGCAGACCGCTGTCACAATAGAAGAAATCGCGGAAATAGTAGTGGCCGGCCACTTCGCCTCCCCAGACTCCGCCAAGCTCGCGGAGCTTCGGAGCGGCATAGGCACGGCCCACACGCCACATCTCCACCTTGGCACCGAGAGGTTCGAGGTACTCGGGCACAGACTTGGAGCTGCGGATGTCCTGCAGGACGATGCCCTTCTCGCCGCGCTCCTTTATGAAATAGTCGCCGAGCAGGGCTATGATGAGGTCCGGAGCTATGAACTTGCCGGTCTCGTCGATGAACATGACGCGGTCGGCGTCGCCGTCGTAGATGACTCCTATGTCGCTGTGGCTCTCTATGACGAGCTTCTGGAGGTCGACGATATTCTCAGGAACGAAAGGATTCGCCTCGTGGTTAGGGAAGCTGCCGTCGAGGGTGTCATAGAGATATTCAGGCTGATAGCCGAAGATGTCGTGGACAAAGATTGACGCCATTCCGTTGGAGCAGTCCATAGCAATCTTCAGGTTGGAGAAGTCCTTCTTGAATGAGTTGAGGAAATCGACATACTCCTTGCGGACATCCATCGCGTGGACTTTGCCGCGGACCTCTGCCACAGGCATAGGTTTCTCCTCCTCTATCCACTTCTGTATAGTGCCAAGCCCGGAATGCAGTCCGACAGGCAGCGCCTCGGCACGGGACACCTTGAGGCCGTTGTCCTCCTTCGGGTTGTGGGAGGCCGTAATCTGGATTGAAGCCTCGAAGCCGTGCTTTGCGGTGGTGTAGTACACGAGAGGCGTGGTGCTCAGACCGAGGTCCCATACATCTGCGCCGGCATCCTGAAGTCCCTTGAGGACCGCGCCGTGAAGAGCAGGCGACGAGAGGCGCATGTCGCGGCCGACCAGCACCTTCTTCGTGTTCAGTAGTTCCGGAATGAAGTAAGCCACTTTGTAGGCAAGTTCCGTGGTCAGGTCAACGCCGAAGACGCCGCGGATATCATATGCGTGGAACGCTTTCATATCATTTTCTGTCTGTTTTCACTTTATAGAAGGTGCGGACGTTGCCCTTGGCGATACCGGCGAGCTTGCCCTGGAGCATCTTCTTGCGGATAGGGCTGGCGTGGTCCACAAAGAGCACTCCGTCGAGATGGTCGAGCTCGTGCTGGACCATTCTGGATGCGAAGTCATCGAAATCCTCCTCGACCTCCTGGAAGTCAGCGTTGATGTAGCGGACACGGATCTGTTTCGGACGGACAATCTCCGCATCGAGCCTCGGGATGCTGAGGCACCCCTCCTCGTAGGAAGAGGTCTCCTCACTCTCGAAGATCACCTCCGGGTTGATCATCTCACGATGGAATCCCTTGAGCTCAGGGTAGGTGTCAGCGAGGTCATTGCCGTCGACAACAAGGATTCTGGTGGAGACTCCCACCTGAGGCGCTGCAAGGCCGCAGCCGTCGGCGTTGTGCATCGTCTCGATCATATCGCTGATAAACTGTCTTGTCTTCTCCTTGTCAGCGATGTCGGCTGGCGCTGCCACGGCACGGAGCACCTGCGAACCGTAAATATAGATTGGAAGTATCATTTGCTGTTTTCTCTGTCCAGATAAGATTGAAGTATGATTGCTGCGCTCACCTTGTCGACCGACGACTTGTCGCGGCGGTCGGACTTCTTCACGCCGCCCTCGATCATAGCCCTGTGGGCCAGGACGGAGGTGAAGCGCTCGTCCTCCATTGTGACCGGCACGCCGGGGAAGTGCTTCTTAAGCAGATTCAGCAGTTCCTCCACATATCTGGCGCACTCGGAAGGGGTGTTGTCCATATTGACAGGCTGCCCCACCACGAAGCGCTCTATGGTCTCATTTTGGGCGTAGGTTTTAAGATATTCTATTATCTTTGCAGACGGAACGGTGTCCAATGCAGACGCGAAGATGCGCAGAGGGTCGCTTACCGCCACTCCCGTACGCTTGCGTCCATAATCAATGCCCACGATTCTGTCCATAAATGCAAAGTTAACTTTTTAGTATGGCAAAACAAACAGGAAAACAAAAAAGAGCTTTTGTTCTGACAATCGCCGGCACCGCCCTGCTCGTCTGGCTGCTTATCGCGTTCACCCCGCTCCGCCGGACCATCCCGGGATATCCTTCCGCAAAAACCCGTCAGGAAGCCATCGACAACCGCCTGAAGATAGATTCGCTCGAGAAAGTGATCGAAACCTGGGAGTTCCAGGTCGGGAACATCCGAAAGATTGTGACAGGAGAGCCGTTAGAGGCCCCGGACACCACGAAAACAGCAATTACCGAATAATGGAAGAATCCCCGAAAAGACGGATCGCGATACTTGGGTCTACAGGGTCCATCGGCACTCAGGCACTCGACGTGATCTCGCGTCACGAAGACCTGTTCGAGGTCGAGCTCCTGACCGCCAACAACAACAGCGCCCTGCTCATCGAGCAGGCCCGCCGATTCAGACCTTCAAGCGTAGTCATCTGCAACGAGGCGCTCTACGATGAAGTGTCCGCAGCACTCGACCCCCTCTACATCAAAGTATTCACTGGCATCGACTCTGTTTGCGACCTCGTCAGGGCGGAGTCAGTGGATATGGTGCTCACGGCGATGGTCGGGTTCAGCGGCCTGAAACCCACGATTGCCGCAATCCGCGCCGGAAAGGCCATAGCCCTGGCGAACAAGGAGACCCTGGTGGCTGCCGGCGGGCTGATAATGCCGCTGGCACGCGAATGCTCCGCTCCTATAATCCCGGTGGACTCGGAGCACTCCGCCATCTTCCAGTGCCTGCAGGGCGAAAGGGCCGAACTCGAAAAGATACTTCTGACCGGTTCCGGGGGGCCGTTCCGCAACACCCCGAAGGAGGAGCTGCAGAATGTCACAAGAGAGATGGCACTCCTGCATCCGCGATGGAAGATGGGGGCGAAAGTCACCATTGACTCCTCCACCCTGATGAACAAGGGGCTCGAACTCATCGAGGCCCGCTGGCTGTTCGACGTGGAGCCTGAAAACATAGAAGTGGTCATCCATCCGCAGTCCATAATCCACTCGATGGTGCAGTTCTCCGACGGCGGAGTGATAGCACAGCTCGGTTCGCCGGATATGCGGCTGCCGATACAGTATGCCCTCTCCTACCCGTACAGGGTGGACCTCAACACCGAAAGGCTGGATTTCGCAGCACTCGGAAGCCTGAACTTCGAGAAGCCGGACCTCGAGAGGTTCCCCTGCCTCGGCCTGGCATACGAAGCCCTCAGGCGCGGCGGCAACTCCACCTGTGCGATGAACGGCGCCAACGAAGTGGCAGTGGCGGCATTCCTCCGCGACGAAATCGGGTTCACTGCAATACCTGAAATCATAAGCAGAACGATGGAAAGGTGCAGTTTCATCGGAAAGCCTGATTTCGAGGCCATCTTTAGCACGGATTTTGAGGCGAAGCGGCTCGCATCAGAGACGCTCGCTAAACATAGGAAATAACACCTGATGGTAGTCTTACTGAAAATTCTGCAAGTCATAGCAGCCCTTTCGCTGCTTGTCATAGTCCACGAATTCGGACATTACTCCTTCGCCAAGCTGTTCAAGACGAGGGTGGAGAAGTTCTATCTCTTCTTCAACCCGAAGATATCCATTGTCAAGTTCAAGAAGTTCGACGGCAGGCTCCACTGCAAGTTCTTCTCCTCCAACGAAGACGAGGAGTGGGACAAGCACCCGGAGCAGACAGAATACGGCATCGGCTGGGTCCCTCTGGGAGGCTACTGCAAGATATCCGGAATGATTGACGAGTCGATGGACAAGGAGGCGCTCAAGCTTCCTCCGAAGCCTTATGAGTTCCGCACAAAACCTGCCTGGCAGCGCTTCTTCATAATGTTCGGAGGCGTATTCTTCAACTTCATCCTCGCCGGACTGCTCTATGCAGCAATCCTCAACACCTGGGGAGAAGAATACCTGCGCAACGAAGACGCTGTCTACGGAGTCGCTGTCAATGACCTCGCAGACGAGATCGGTTTCCGCACGGGAGACCGCATACTCAGTTTCGACGGAGTCCCGACCGAGGATTTCTCAAGCCTTCAGATAGACCTCGTCCGTTCAAGGGCGACAGAGGCGCTCGTGCTCCGCGGGGAGGACACCGTCAGCATCAGCATCGACCCGGTCTATATCCCTGCGATGCTCAACTCGCCGGGAATGTTCAGCCTCGCCTTCCCTTTCGTGGTGAAGGATTTCCTCGAGGGCTCGCCGAACCTGGAATCGGGTCTGGAAGCCGGCGATGCCATAGTGGCCATCGACAGCGCAAGGATGTTCATAGTCCAGGAAATCCAGCAGGAACTCAGGAATCACAAAGGAGAAACGGTCTCTGCGGCCGCTGTCCGCAACGGGGAGGAGTTCACCCTGCCTCTTCAGGTCGACACTGCCGGAATGATCGGCGTGATGCTGGACACAGAACTGGAGAAGTTCTTCAATCTCACTGAGAAGGAGTACGGATTCCTCTCCGCCATCCCTGCCGGATTCAGCAAGTGCTGGACCAACATAGCAAACTACGTGCAGGAGCTAGGGCTTATCTTCTCCCCGAAGACAGAGGCCTACAAGTCGGTCGGCAGCTTCATCGCCATCGGCAGAGTCTTCCCTGACACCTGGGACTGGTACAAGTTCTGGTCGCTCTGCGCACTCCTCTCCATTATGCTCGGAGTGCTCAACATCCTCCCTATCCCGGCCCTCGACGGCGGTCACATCCTTTTCCTGATTGTCGAGATGGTCACCGGACGCAAGCCTTCGGACAAGTTCCTCGAAGTGGCGGAGTGGATCGGAATGATACTGCTCCTGATGCTGATGGTGCTTGCATTCGGCAATGATATCAGAAGCCTGTTTTAAAATTCACGATATGAACACAAGACATTTCATAATTGCTGCGGTTTTCGCCCTCGCACTCTCCGCACTCTGCAGCTGCGACGAGACTGAACCGCTCCCTGCCATAAGCGGCAAGGCCGGCGAGATCGAGATCATCTCCACCAAGGCCCAGTGGGAGTCCGAGGCAGGCAACGCCATCAGGGAAGTGCTGGCTGCCGATTTCCCGTTCACACCGCAGAAGGAGCCTCTCTACAGACTCTTCAACGTACCTCCCGAGAACTTCAACAAAGTCTTCAAGTCGCATCGCAACCTGCTCTGGTTCAATATCTCCGACACCTGCCAGACAGCGAGGATGAGTCTCCGCCGCGACGTGTGGGCACAACCTCAGACTCTGCTGACCATCTACGCCCCTGACGAGCAGAGCGTCTCGCAGTTCATCAGCGAGAACGCGAAACAGATCACTGAAGTCTTCGAAGTGGCTGAACGCAACCGCGTCATAGAAAACTCGATGCGCTTCGAGAACAAGGGTCTGGGACAGACTGTGAGCGCACTCTTCGGAGGGTCCCCTTATTTCCCGACAAACTACACCAAGAAGATGCAGACCGACAACTTCGTATGGGTTTCTTACGAGACCACATTCACCACACAGGGCATCTTCATCTACAAGTTCCCTTACGAGGGCACCTCGCAGCTCACTCCAGAGTATCTGATAGCAAAGCGCAACGAATTCACAGAGAAGAATGTCCCTGCCACACGTGAAGGCAGCTATATGATAGCGAACCCTGTTGTAACTCCCGGATTCTTCTGGAAATCGTACAACGGGCGAAGATTCGCTGAAATCCGCTCGCTCTGGGAAACTCACAACGACTATATGGGCGGACCGTTCGTA
Source organism: Bacteroidales bacterium (assembly GCA_045599325.1). Classification (GTDB taxonomy): domain Bacteria; phylum Bacteroidota; class Bacteroidia; order Bacteroidales; family UBA932; genus Cacconaster. Next base: position 6,661 of record JAZRVT010000026.1, read on the forward strand.
AGCAACGCATTCCTCTCCCCTGACGAGAAATATGTAATTGTGGCAGAGGGATTTGTATATGCCCCTAAGTATGACAAGCGGGACCTTCTCCGCCAGTTGGAAGCAATCATCTACTCCTGGCACTGGGCAGAATAGCAGCCACAAAAGTTAAGAAAAAATTTGCAATAGCAAAAAGTTTTTCTACCTTTGCGTTCCCGTTCTGAAAAGTGCGTGGATTTGGTGGGTTCGTATAACGGTTAGTACTCGAGATTTTCATTCTCGCAATAGGAGTTCGATTCTCCTACCCACTACTAAGAAATAAAAAAAATCAAGTAATGGCAAATCACGCATCAGCAGACAAGCGCTATCGCCAGAGCGAAAAGCGCAGAGTGCATAACAAATACTATGCACGCACAACAAGAAACGCCATCAAGGCTATCCGCAACACAACAGACAAGGCAGCAGCAGAGGCTTCAATGCCAAAGGTATTCTCGATGATCGACCGTCTCGCAAAGATCAACGTCATCCACAAGAACAAAGCTTCCAACCTCAAGAGCGGAATCGCAGTCTATGTAAGCAAGCTTTCATAAGTTTTGCCTCTGCGAGAGTCATAAACAGAAAAACTTCCCGAAATTCGGGAAGTTTTTTGTTTATGGCATATATGAAACAGAGTATCAAGAAATGGAACGATGAGGAGAGGCCGAGAGAGAAACTGCTGTTTCAAGGCCCCGCATCCCTCACCACATCAGAACTGCTCGCCATCCTGCTCCACACGGGAACGGCAGACAAGAGTGCTGTGGACCTCGGGCGCGAGCTCCTGCTTTCGGCAGGCGGCCGGCTGGAAGAACTTTCCAGGCGGTCGCCGTCACAGATGACCGCCACCCCTGGCGTTGGCCCGGCAAAGGCTGCCTCGGTTCTGGCCGCATTCGAGCTTGGAAGGCGCGCCGCTTCGGAACTGCCCGAAGACCAGCTGACAATCCGCAGTTCGGAGACCGTGCGGAAGATGATGGGCCCGCTGATAGGTCATCTACGCACCGAAGAGTGCTGGGTCATCTACCTCAACAAGGCCAACAGGACAATGGGCCGCGAGCGCATCAGCAGCGGCGGGGTTGACTTCACCGCCGTCGACGTGAGGACAGTTGTCAGGAAGGCCTCTGAGAAGATGGCGAGCTCCATAATCCTGGTCCACAACCACCCTTCAGGCAACCCTCACCCCGGCGAGGCGGACATCCGCTTCACGGCGGCTCTGCGGAGTGCGCTCAATGTATTCGACATTGCGCTGCTGGACCACGTTGTGATCGCGGGCAAAAAATATTTCAGCTTTGTGGATGAAAATTGCTAACTTTGGTACAATCAAAACCAAGGAGCAATGAAAGTCATCAATCTCGGCCAGACAGACTCTGTCCTCAACGCCTTCGTGGCGCAGATACGCGACCGCAAGGTTCAGAAAGACTCAATGAGGTTCCGCACGAACCTCGAAAGGATAGGCGAACTCTTCGCCTTTGAGATCAGCCGCACGCTGAACTACCAGCCTGTGGAGGTCGAGACCCCTCTCGGAATCGCTGCGACAAGGATTCCGAGCGACAAGCTTGTGCTTGGCACCATCCTGCGCGCCGGCATCCCTATCCACCAGGGACTGCTCAATATCTTCGACGACGCTCAGAGCTGCTTCATCGCCGCCTACCGCAAATACGGCAAGGACAACAGGCCGACCATCAAGTTCGAATATTCCAGCGGGCCGTCAGTGGAGGGCAAGGTGCTGGTGCTTTCAGACGCTATGCTCGCCACCGGAGCCTCGATGGCCATCTCCTACGAGAAGCTCTGCGAGAGCGGCACCCCGGTCTACACCCACATCGTCAGCCCGATAGTGTCGGAATACAGCGTGGAGTATCTGAAGAAGCATCTGCCAAGCGACAAAGTGACCCTTTGGACCGCCGCAATAGACGAGGAGCTCACGAACAAGTCGTTCGTGATTCCCGGACTCGGCGACGCAGGCGACCTCGCCTACGGCTCCAAAGTCTAGAGAGTCTCGCAGATAAGGGTTGCGCTGCTGCAGGAGACCACCTTCACAGTCACATATTCACCGGCCTTCTTCCCGCAGGATGCAGGGAAGACGCAGGTCTTGTTCTGAGGCGTGCGTCCCACAAGCGACTCTTCGGAGCGTTTTGAAGTCCCCTCCACCAGCACCTCATAGACCTTGCCCACGCACTTCTGGTTGTTCTCCAGAGAGTGGCTGTTCTGGAGCGCGATAATCTCATTGAGACGCTCAGTCTTGACGGATGCCGGAACATCGTCCGGGCAGTGGCGGGAGGCCTTCGTGCCCGGTCGTTCCGAATACTGGAACATAAACGCGCCGTCGAACCTCACCTCGTTGAAGAGGGAGAGCGTCAGGGCGTGGTCTTCAGGAGTCTCGCCGCTGAAACCGGCAATCACATCGGTAGTGACGGCGCAGTCCGGCAGAATCTCGCGTATCTTCGCGATTCTCTCAAGATAGCTCTCGCGGGTGTACTTGCGGTTCATTCTCTCCAGCATCACATTGCTTCCGGACTGGACAGGGAGATGGATATGGTTGCAGATGTTGCCGTAACGGGCCATAGTGTGGAGCACCTTGTCGCCCATATCCTTAGGATGGGATGTCGAGAAGCGGATTCTGACCTTCGGGTCGAGCTGGGCCACCATCTCCAGCAGGTCAGCGAAGTCCACTATGAACCCGGGATTCTCCTTCGACACCCAGAGATATGAGTCCACATTCTGCCCGAGAAGGCTGATCTCGCGGTAGCCGGACGCAATCAGCGCCTCAGCCTCCCTGAGGATGGACTTCGGCTCGCGGCTGCGCTCCGAACCACGGACATAAGGGACGATGCAGTAGGAGCAGATGTTGTTGCAGCCTCTCATAATGGAGATATATGCGCTGACACCGTTGCGGTCCATACGGGCAGGAAGGATGTCATCGTAGGTCTCCTCGCGGGAGAGCACTGTGTTGATCTGCTTCCCCTCCTCCCTTGCCGCCTTCACGAGCCGCGGCAGGTCGCGGTATGAATCCGGGCCGGCCACAATGTCCACCACCGGATGTTCCAGCAGCTTCTCTTTCAGGCGCTCGGCCATACAGCCGAGAACGCCCACCACTATGCCGCTGCGGCGTTTCTTCTCGAGGCGGAAGACATCCAGGCGGCCGAGCACCCTCTGCTCCGCATTGTCGCGGATGGAGCAGGTGTTGACAAGTATCAGGTCTGCCTCCCCTATCCCATCACAGAGCGAGTAGCCCTCCTTCTGAAGTACAGAGAGCACGACTTCGCTGTCGTTGACATTCATCTGGCAGCCGTATGTTTCTATAAAGACCTTATTCATGTGGCATAGTATTTAGTTGCAAAGATAAGTTTTATTATCTTTGCATAAATAAGATTGGCGATGAAACGGCTTTCCATCATACTTCTGTCCGCTTTTTTGCTGCTGTTCTGCAGCTGCAGCAGGAATGCTTATCCAACAATCAGCGGATACAGCATCGAGCAGGTCAAAGGGCTGGCCTGGGGCGAAGGCGGCGTCTCCTCTGACGTAACGCTCAAAATGGAGGTCAGCAACCCGTCGTCCGGCACATTTGCTGTCGAAAGCGGCAATGCGGTGATCCGCAAGGCAGGAGGTGGTGCTAAGTTCGCCACTGTCGAGCTCGCTGAAGGCGCTTCCATCGGGCCGAAGGAGGAAGCCACAGTCTCCCTTCCGCTGAAGCTCACCTTGACAAATCCGCTTGCCCTGCTCACTGCCGGAGGTCTCAGCCTTGACGGCATCGACCCGTCTAAATTCACAGCCGACGTCGAGGTCAGGGTCCGCAGGGGGGGCATTGCCAGAACAATCCGTGAAAAAGATATCCCGCTCGACAGGCTCATCGGGAAATTCAGCACATCAGAGAAATGAAAAAGACACTCCTCATATTCGCCGCAGCGGCGGCAATGCTCCTGACAGGCCTCAGCGCATCTGCGCAGAATGAGGTCGAGGTGAAAGCCACTGACTCCACAGTCACCTATGTCCGCACCCCGCAGATCGACAGCTCGCTGGCCGGGGTCAACATCCTGTCGCTCATCAGCCGTTCAGGCAAAGGCTCGGCCAAGGTCAACCAGCCGGCAGCGGTCAGCAGAGCGCTCAGCAGCCAGATCACCTCGAACACGACCCGCAGGATGAGCGGCTACCGCGTACGCATATTCTTCGACAACAGCCAGAACGCCAGAGCGCAGTCACAGGCCGTGGCTGAAAGCTTTGCCGCATCGTTCCCCGGCATCAGGGTCTACAGAAGCCACGTCAGTCCATATTTCAAGGTGACAGTCGGAGACTTCCGCACACGCAGCGACGCCCAGATGTTCGCCAACAAGCTCGCCGGGCGCTACACTTCAGTTTTCCTCGTAAAAGAAACAATCAACTACCCAGATGTCCGATAGCCTGATGAAACAGGGTCTTCAGCAGAAGACCATCCAGAAGCTTTCCCCGCTTCAGATTCAGACCATCAAGCTGATACAGCTTCCGGCCACTGAACTCGAGCAGCGTATCGAGAAGGAGCTGGAGGAGAACCCTGTCCTCGACGAAGTGACCGAGGACCAGGAGGAAGAGGCTCCAAAGAACGTCTCTCTCAACGACTACGCCGGCAGCGACCCGACACCTTCATACAAACTGTACGTCAACAATCAGGGAAAGGACGAGAAGCCTCAGTACAACACCTTCTCGGTGCAGGAGAGCTTCCACCAGAACCTCGAGGCGCAGCTCGGATTCTGCAAGCTCGACGAGAGACAGATGCAGATTGCGAAGTTCATCATCGGAATGATAGATTACGACGGATACCTCCGCCGCGAGCTGGAATCCCTGGTGGACGACATCTCACTCAGACTCGGCATTGAAACCACTGAAGATGAGGTCGAGGAGCTCCTCTTCACCATTCAGGAATTCGACCCTCCGGGAGTCGGAGCGCGCGACCTCCGCGAATGCCTTATGCTCCAGATCGATGCGAAGGAGCCGACTCCTGCCGTCCAGCTCGCTTCAAAGATACTGGAGGAGTGCTTCACCGAATTCACCAAGAAACACTACTCAAAGATAACGGCCAAGTGCAACGTCAGCGACAGTCAGCTGCGTGAAGCCATCGCCGAAATTGTCAAGCTCAACCCGAAGCCGGGCGGACAGATTGACGACACCTATTCCGAACAGACCCAGCAGGTTGTCCCGGACTTTCTGGTGGAGCTCCGCGACGGCAAGCCTGAGATGTCGATGCCGAGGTTCAATATCCCGGAGCTCAGGGTCAACAAGCGCTACGCTGATATGCTGATGGAGGCTGCCAGCAAGTCTCCGCGCGAACAGAAGGAGGCCGCGGCATTCGTAAAGCAGAAGGTCGACTCCGCAAAATGGTTCATCGAAGCCATCAAGCAGCGCCACAACACTCTCCACAGCACTATGACCGCCATACTCGAATACCAGCGGGAATTCTTCACAGACGGTGACGAGACCAAACTCAAGCCAATGGTGCTCAAGAACATAGCGGAGATGACAAATCTTGACATCTCCACCATTTCGAGAGTTGTCAGCTCAAAATACGTACAGACACATTTCGGCATCTATCCGCTGAAGTACTTCTTCTCGGAAGGGCTCGTAGCCAATGACGGCGAAGAGGTCTCCACCCGCGAGATCAAGACCATACTCACAGAGAGCATCTCCGAGGAGGACAAGCACAAGCCGCTTACGGACGAGCAGCTTGTGGAGGTCCTTGACAAGAAGGGATACAAAGTTGCAAGAAGAACTGTCGCCAAATACCGCGAGCAGCTCAACATCCCGATTGCCCGACTCAGGAAAGAATTATAAATCACACAGATATGACAGTAATGAAAACCACCTACCTGGGCAACCTCCGCTGTGAGGCGGAACACCTTGACTCAGGCAGCAAGATTATGACCGTAGCGCCTAAGGACAACAACGGCGACGGATCCCTCTTCTCCCCAACTGACCTCTTCGCCACCTCGCTCGGCTGCTGCATGCTGACCATCATCGGTATGACAGCCCGCACCAACGGTTTCTCGATTGACGGCACGACCATCACCACAGAGAAAATAATGGGCACCAACCCGCGCAGAGTAGTGGAGCTCAGACTTGAGTTCGATATGCCGAAGAACGACTACACCGACAAGCAGAAGGCTATGATCGAGAATTCGGCAAGGACCTGTCCGGTGGCCAACAGCATCAGCCCGGAGATCAACAAAGTCATCAATTTCAACTGGTAGAGCCTACTCGAGAGTCCACTCGCAGCCGTCCTTGGTATCCTTGATCTGGATGCCGAGAGCCTTGAGCGAGTCGCGGATCTTGTCGCTGGTAGCCCAGTCCTTGTTGGCCTTGGCCGCCTTGCGCACATCGAGGACCATATTAATGAGGCCGTCGACCATCTTTTCAGAAGATGAGCCGGCGGTCTCGTCCTTTAGACCGAGCACATCCTCCATCAGAGTGCCGAAGAGATTGTCAAGTATGCTGCGGTCAGCCTCATTGATCTGCATAGTCTTGTCCTTCACACTGTTCACCACCCTCACTGCGTCAAAGAGGCAGGAGAGCGCGACTGGAGTGTTGAGGTCGTCGAGCATCGCATCATAGAAGGACTCCTCTATCTTCGCGATCTCAGGGCTTGCAGTGCCGCCTGCTGTGACAGGGAGGGACTTTTCGTCCCTTGCGGCCTGCATCATCCTCTTCAAGCCCTTTTCAGCCGCCTGCAGAGCCTCGTTGCTGAAATCAAGAGGACTGCGGTAATGTGCCTGGAGAACGAAGAAACGGATGGTCATAGGGCTGTATGCCTGCTCAAGCACCTTGTTGTTGCCGGTGAAGAGCTCCTCGAGAGTGATGAAGTTGCCGAGCGACTTGCCCATCTTCTGTCCCTTGATGGTGATCATATTGTTGTGCATCCAGTATTTCACTCCGCCCGTGCCGCGGGAGGCGGTGTTCTGGGCGAGTTCGCATTCGTGGTGAGGGAACATCAGGTCCATTCCGCCGCCGTGGATGTCAAACACCTCTCCCAGATATTTCTCACTCATTGCGGAGCACTCAAGATGCCAGCCGGGGAAGCCTTCGCTCCAAGGCGACGGCCAGTGCATTATATGTTCGGGCGAGGCCTTCTTCCAGAGTGCGAAGTCAAGCGGGGAGCGCTTGTCGTCCTGTCCGTCGAGAGCACGGGTGCCCTCCTTGGTGTCCTCAAGGTTGCGTCCGGAGAGCACTCCGTAGTGATGCTTCCCGTTGTAGGCGGCCACGTCGAAATAGACGGAGCCGTTGCTCTCGTAGGCGAATCCGGAGTCAAGGATTTTCTTGACGAGGTTGATCTGCTCAATGATATGGCCTGAGGCACGCGGTTCGATGGTAGGAGGAAGGACGTTGAGCTTCCTCATCGCCTCGTGATAGAGCAGGGTGTATTTCTGCACTATCTCCATAGGCTCTAGCTCTTCGAGACGGGCCTTCTTCGCAATCTTGTCCTCTCCTTCGTCAGCATCGTGTTCGAGGTGCCCAACGTCAGTGATGTTGCGGACATAGCGGACCTTGTAGCCGAGATGGCGGAAGAGCCTGAAAAGAATGTCGTATGTAATGCCGGGACGTGCGTGTCCGAGATGTGCGTCGCCATAGACAGTAGGTCCGCAGACATACATCCCGACCATACCCGGATGGATCGGCACAAAGAGTCCCTTGCTTCTTGTGAGCGTGTTGTAAATAAATACTTCCCTTGCCATATCGTCTGAATTTGAAGTTCAACCTACAAATTTAGACAAATTTCCTGTAATTCGCCACTCATTCCTCCCTCGGGACGTAGGGCTCCAGACGGTTGGCCACAATCTCGACTATGTGCTTCTCAGTGCCGTCTCCGGAAGTGTACTTGGTATTCCTGAGACGGCCGGTGAGATAGACGAAGGCACCTTTCTGCACATTTCTCAAATCCATCACGTTCTTCCCGGCCCATACTGCGACATTGTGCCAGGTCACCTCCTCGCGGAGTTCACCGTTGCGGCCTCTGAACGCTTCGTTGGTGGCCACTGAAAAACGGGCCATCCTTGTGTCACCCACCGTGAAAATCTTGGCGTCGTGGCCAACCCGGCCACGGATTTCAACTCTGTTCAAAAACTCTGTTTCAATCATAACTGAAGATATTAATTTGTTTTCGGAGGCGAATTAAAGACGCCAGGTCCAGTCTATCCATACTCCAGTCATTTATTGCCGCTTATAATCGATTAAAAACGGTTACAAGCGATTGAGAATAATACATCTTTGCGTGTTTGACAATAGTTTCCAACCGATGTTTTATTTTAATCCCTGCAATTCTATATTTGCCGTATGAGGACGGAGAGAAAAGAGGAGAGGAACTGCCCGTGGTGCGGAGAGCCTGTCGTCGGAAGGACTGACAAGCGTTTCTGCAGCGACGTCTGCCGCAACGACTACAACAATGCCCTGCGGCGTGAGGAGGAGAAAAAGATGCGGGCGGTCAACCGGATTCTCGGGCGCAACAGCAGAATCCTTGCAAGGCAGATCAAAGCCGGCCGCACCTCCGCCAGTGTCCCCGACCTTGCTCTGCAGGCATTCAACTTCAAGGTCTTCACATCTGTCAGAAAAAGGTTCCTGCTTCCGGACATATACTGGTGCTATGGATACACCTATTATATCACACGGTCAGGAATTGTCCATTTCAAAGAGGCGGCAATGGAAAAATAATCATTATCTTTGGCGCAATAAACCAGATCATCCAGACTTTATGAAACCAAAACTGATTGCGGCAGCCGCACTTCTTGCGGTGCTTGCAATATCCTGCACCATGAAAGAGAATCCATTGCTCAAACCTTCTGAAAATCCGTTCGGAGCCCCCGCTTTCGACAAGATCAGGAACGAACACTACATCCCAGCCTTCAAGCAGACCATCGAAACCGCCAGGAAGGAGATCGACGCCATCGTCAGCAATCCTGAAGAACCGACTTTCGAGAATACAGTCGAAGCCCTCGAATTCGCGGGCCGCGACCTTGACCGCGTCAGCAATATCTTCTTCAACCTCAACTCAGCCTGCACCAATCCTGAAATGCAGGCAGCCGCAGAGGAGATATCCCCGATGCTCACGCAATACAGCATGTCAATCATTCTCAATGAGGACCTCTTCAAGAGAGTGAAAGCAGTCTGGGAGCAGAGAGATTCCCTTGACCTGGACCAGGAGCAGTACAAACTCCTTGAGAACACCTTCAAGAGTTTCACCCGCAACGGAGCGAACCTCTCTCCGGAAGACAAGGAGACCTACACGAAGATTTCCGAAGAGCTTTCGCTCGCTACCCTCAAGTTCGGTCAGAACGTGCTCGCCGAGACCAACGCATTCGAGATGAACCTCACTGAAGAGGAAGAGCTTGCAGGCCTGCCTGACTATGTCAAAGAGATGGCGGCAAGCGAAGCGGCATCACGTAACGGGACCGGCTGGACATTCACTCTCAACCAGCCGAGCTACAGCCCGTTCCTCAAATACAGCGAACGCCGCGACCTCCGCGAAATCATCTGGAAGGCCTACAACAGCAAAGGCATCGGCGGAGACAATGACAACACCGGACTCATAAAGAAGATTGTGGACCTCCGCATCAGGGAGGCGCAGATCCTCGGCTACCAGACCTACGCCGACTACGCTCTCGAGGAGAGGATGGCGAAGAACCCTGAGACTGTCAACACATTCCTCATCGACCTTATGGGCAAGTCTCTGCCATCCGCGCGCAAGGATGTGGAGGAAATCCAGAAATATGCCTCCGCCCACGGCTTTGAAGGCGCTCTGATGCCTTGGGACTTCAGCTACTGGAGCGAGAAGTACCAGACCGAGAAGTATTCCGTCAACGAGGAACTCCTCAAGCCTTACTTCCGGCTTGAGAACGTGCAGGCTGCGATCTTCGACCTCGCCAACCGTCTTTACGGTCTCAATTTCAAGGAGAACGGGGAGATTCCGGTATACCATCCTGACGTAAAGGCCTTCGAGGTGACGGATGAGAACGGAGAATTCCAGGGCCTCCTCTATCTCGACTACTTCCCTCGCGACAGCAAGCGCGGCGGGGCCTGGATGACCGAGTACAGGGGCACCTGCGTCTACAACGGCGTCGAGGAGAGGCCTTTTGTCTCAGTTGTCACCAACTTCACCAAGCCGGCCGGAGCCACCCCATCCCTCCTGACCCACTATGAAGTGACCACCATCCTCCACGAATTCGGCCACGCTCTCCACGGCCTTCTCGGCCAGGGCAAGTATGCTTCCCTTACCGGAACCAGCGTCACCCGCGACTTCGTAGAACTCCCGAGCCAGATAATGGAGAACTGGGCATACGAGCCTGAATACCTCAAGACCTTCGCCAAGCACTGGCAGACAGGTGAAGTGATCCCTGAGGAACTCATAGACAAGATCGTCGCAGCCAAGAACTACCTCGCCGGCTACTCGCAGGTAAGGCAGCTGCAGTACGGCACAATCGATATGGCCTGGCATTCCATCTCCGATGTACCTGCAGACGATGCTGTCAAGTTCGAGGACAAGGTGCTCAAGGCCTCTTCAGTGCTTCCTCGCATCGAAGGCATAGCCACCTGCCCTTCATTCACCCACATCTTCTCAGGCGGATACTCGGCAGGCTACTACTCTTACAAGTGGGCCGAAGTGCTTGAAGCTGACGCCTTCTCACTCTTCAAGGAGAAGGGCATATTCAACAAAGATGTTGCCTCCTCATTCAGAGACAACATCTTGTCAAGGGGTGGCATCGAGGATGCCGACGTACTTTACAGAAACTTCCGCGGACGCGATCCGCAGCCGGAAGCGCTCCTTGAGAAGCTCGGGCTCATATAGGCCTACAGCCTTGTGAACTCTCCGATCGGGTCGTTGATGTCAAAAGTCAGCGACCTTGCTTTTTGTCCGGAGACTGTGAATGTGAGGTCGAAGTGGCCTGCGCCAGGGACATTGAATACGAATACGTTGCCGTCCTTGTGCTCGAGTTCGCTGTCCACCTTCTTCAGGTTGAAGAAGAGCTTGCCTTCGTTCTCATAGACCGTTGCGGTGCCGAACGGTTCGAGGCGGTACATACCGACATAAGCGCTGTTAGGGAGCGCCTTGACAGGTTCCTTCTCCTCTTTCACCTCGTCATCCCTGTCTTCGGCCTTCAGGTCACTCATATATTCGTCGAAGTACTCCTGCTCCCAGTCCTTGTCGACCTGGCCGAGATACATATCGATGAGCTGGCGTGCGCAGCCTGCCATACCGTCGTTGGTTGATCCGTCTGTTGAGAGGAATGCGAATCCGAGGTCGAGCTCAGGCACGAATCCGACCAGAGATGTGTAGCCGTATGCGAGGCCTGTGTGGCGGATGTAGCGGCACTTGGTGCTCTGCTCGACCGTCCAGCCCTGGCCGTAGGTGCAGACTTTCTCGTCTGTGAAATCTGTCACAGTCTGAGGATAGAAGAGATAGTCGTGGTTCTTGCGGGAGATCACGGTATCACCTTCAAAGACTCCGTGGCCGAGGTGCATCTTCAGCCAGTTGCCCATATCCTCTGCAGTGGTCATCACGAAAGCTGCCGGAGCCACAGCGCTGAGCCAGGCCAGAGCATCCTCCTTGTCCAGACGCGGAGTGACCTTGAGGGTGTCGGCCTCCTTGTCATAGCTGACGCGATAGCCTGACGCAAGGTCCGGAGAGGTGGTGAACTCCTTGTTGCCGGTTGTGGAGTGGACCATCTTCAGAGGCTTGAAGATGCGCTCTGCGATTGCATCGTCCCAGCTGAGGCCGGTGTACTTCTCGATGATCTTCGCCGAGATGGTGTAGGTCTCATTGTTGTAGGCATATTTCGAACGGAAACTGTATGAAGGCTGGAGCACGCTGAAGAGATGGTAGAGGTCATCGCGGTCATATCCGAAGATCGGCAGGTCGTCCATTGCGTAGGATTTGAAACCGGTGTGGTGGGTGTTGATCTCCTTGACCGTAATGTTCTTGGTTGCCCACGGGTCATAAAGTTTGAAATCAGGGAGGTGTTTGACAACAGGGTCGTTCCAGTCCACGTCATACTCGTCGATGACAGTTGCCAGCAGCGCACCGGTGAAGGCCTTCGTGGTGGAAGCGAGCACGAACTGTGTGGTGTGAGGGTCCACTGGGACACCTGTGCCGTCGAGCTTAGTCTGGCCGTATCCCTCGAGGAAGACAACTTTGCCGTCCTTGACGACTACGACTGACATTGCCGGAATCTTCCAGTCGTCGACCGTCTTCTGGCAGTATTCGTCAAAACCCTTTGGAATTTTGCCGGTGTAGTCCGGCTTTGAGCAGGAAAAGAGCAGCAGCGCGAAAGCTGCCAGCAGGAGAGTTTTCTTCATAGCAATAGAAAATAGGTTGTGCTCACAAAGATAATAATTATTAACTTTGAGGTCAACAAGGAAAACACCTATGAAGAATTTATTCATCGCACTCACCGCCGCCTGCCTTATGCTTACCGGCTGCGGCATCCTCACCAGCGGCAACCTCGACCCGACCGCTCTCGCCTCTGCAGCAGGAAATGTAATGACCGCAATGTCCATCAGCGACGAACAGATAGCCGAACTCAGCGCGCAGTCAGTCGCACAGCTCGATGCTCAGAACGCAATCGACAACGGCGCATACGCCAGAAGACTTGCCAACCTTATGAAAGGCATCAACCAGGTGGAGGGAATTCCGCTGAACTTCAAGGTCTACAAGACCGCCGAAGTCAATGCTTTCGCCTGCGGTGACGGCTCCATCCGCGTCTACAGCGGCCTGATGGATGTAATGGATGACGATGAGCTGATCGCCATCATCGGCCACGAGATAGGCCACGTTGTCCACAAGGATACCAAGAATGCCATGAAGAAGGCATATATGGCATACGCTGCAAGGGACGCTGTCGGAGCGATGGGAGGAACTATCGGCACAATTTCCAAGAGTGTGCTCGGTGACCTGGCCCAGTCCTTCGTATCAGCGAAATTCTCCCAGAAGCAGGAGTTCGCAGCTGACGAATACGGCTTCCAGTTCGCATACCAGCACGGCCACACGCCTTATTCTATGTATAACTCCCTCTGCGAACTTCTGAAGATGTCCCAGGGTTCCCAGGCATCCGCAGTCGCTCAGATGTTCTCCTCCCACCCGGGCACCGAGGAGCGCGCTGCCAGAGCAAAGGAGATGGCTGACGCTGTGGCGAAGAAGTAAAAAAAATCCGTGCATTGTGTTGCACGAATAAAAAATATTTCTACCTTTGCAGTCCCGTTAAGCAGCTGCCACTGCTTGACTTCCGGAAAGGAAGAAGGGAACATTGAGGTATGGTGTAATGGCAGCACAAGAGATTCTGGTCCTCTTAGTGGCGGTTCGAATCCGTCTACCTCAACAAACAGCCTGCTATGGCGCTGAATGGGGACTCAATCCCCATTTTTCAGCAAAAGCGGAATGGCGGGGTAGCTCAGTCGGTTAGAGCGCATGATTCATAATCATGAGGTCTCCAGTTCAATCCTGGATCCCGCTACAAAAGAAAGGCACTTGCAGTTGCAGGTGCCTTTCTCTTTTTCTACCATTCGGTGTAAGGCCGCTTCGAGAGGAAGGAATTGTAGTAGCGCCGGTCACCGGTGACCTCCTTCCCCAGCCAGGCTGGCCGGTCGAAGGTGTCGTCTTCTGAAGAGAGTTCTATCTCAGCCATCACAAGACCTTCGCTGGCACCGTGGAACACGTCCACCTCCCAGGTGTGGATGCCGTCGGCATTCGGGACCAGATAGCGTGTCTTCTCGATCACTCCGGGTTCCGCAATGGTCATAAGCGCTCTCGCCTCCTCTGCGGTTATCTCCTTCTCCCACTCAAAGCGGGAAAGCCCTGAAGCGTTACCGGGTCCCTTTATGGTCAGGTATCCTTTGTCATCGCGGATGCGGACACGCACCGTTCGCCCGGACTGGCTGCTGATGTAACCCTGTGCAATCTCTGACGCGGAGGTTGCATATTGCCGGAACTCGCCGCTGACAAGGAACTTGCGCTCGATCTCCTGCAGCATGGCTATACCTTCAGGAACACTTTCTTTTTATACAGGAAGTACAGGAAGAGCCAGCTTACGAGAAGATAGCCCGCCCTGTTGATGACATTGGCCCAAGGCTCGGAACAAAGTTCGGTGACTCCTGAGAGGAAGAAGTCGGATATGCCGCGGAAGCCGATGATACGCTGCGCCATAAAGATCGTAATGGAGTTCATTCCGACAACCTTGAAAGGCAGAGTCCACTTCTTGTGGCCCTTCACATCTATTATATAATAGAAGAGGGCGAACATCAACAGCGAATATGCTCCGACAACCAGTACGAAGGTGCTGGACCACAGCTTCTTGTTGATAGGGAAGTCAAGGCTCCAGAGCAGGCCGGCGGCCAGCATTATGACTCCGGCAACGGCCATATAGAGACTCTTCTTCTC
>JAZRVT010000027.1:0-56153 GCA_045599325.1 Bacteroidales bacterium
TGAGCCTTCTGGACCTCAGCCTCAGCAAGACGGAGCTGGCCGACGTTCTTGAGGTACTCAGCCTTTGCATCACGCAGAGTCTCGATGCCGTTCGGCTCGATCTGCTCGATACAAGCAGTGAAGAGACTGCTAGCAGCAATCATGATCACCAGTGAATAAATAATCTTTTTCATAAAAAAATTTGTTAAGTGTGTTTATTATTGGTTAAACATAAAAATTCCAATACAGTTTATCGCCTCAAAATTAGACAATAAATAATTATTGTCCAAATTTTTCGGCGTTTTTTACGCGAGCTGTTGAAAAAATGTTAAAAAAATCTTGCGCGATTGTCTTTAACATCTGCCTCTTTGGCAATAATATTCTCAACGATGCTTGCCTGATACTGGCCCTTGCGGCCAAGCTGAGTCTTCTCATCCTGCTCGGTGAAGAAGTTCCCTGTCGTGCGGTTCATCACCTGGTATACGTATACACCCAGCATTCCCTGCGCAAAGTTGATCACACCTTCATTCGCAGATGAGACAGCGCCGATGAACCTAGGATCAGTGGACTGGTTCTGCATTGAGCCGAATGCAACTCCGGTATTGTGGCTGACAGTTGTGCCGAGAGCCTCAGCAATCTCTTCGAGGGAATTCATTCCCGCAACTTTCTCCTTCACCTCAGCCATCTTCTTCTCAACCATCTTCTCACCTATAAGAGCGGTCTTGATCTGAGCGGCGACATCATTGATGGCAACCTGACCCTCCTTGCGCGCCTTGGTTACAGCTGTAACAAAGTAGTACTTGTTGTCGACAATCTTGAGGTCAGACACACTTCCTTCCTTTGTCTTCTTGTCGAACACCCAGTTGACCACTTCACGGGCATTGTCGGCAGGGCCGATACGGCGGTTGCCGATCACCATATTATTAATAGGTATTACCGGGAGACCCTGCTCCTTTGCAATCTGGGCGAACTTCTCATATTTGCCGTCGCAGGCGTCAGCGAACTCGACAGCCTTCATCTGGAAGTCGCGGTAGGTCTCGTCAGACGGGTTGACGGTCTTGCGGAGGACAGCAAGCTGAACCTTCCTGACAGCCTTGGTCTTCTCAGGGACAGCGACTGCGACGAAAGCCTGATTGTTTACACTTTTAACCTTCGTAACCTTTGCAGCTGAAGAGAATGCAGGGAGGAAATCGGAAAGACCGTTTGCAACTGCGATGTCCTGTGTGAGCCAGCCGAGCTCTGAGAACTGGGTGAGGTCAGGGTTCTTTGCCTGGGCTGCCACAAAAGCGTCGGCCTCGGCCTCTGCATTGAGAGGGAACATCTTGAAATAGACGCGGATGGAATCCGGCATCATCTGTACGTCAGCCACGCGTGCTGCAGCATAGTAGTTGTCCTCTTCGTGAACTTCGCTTACAACGTCTGCAGCCTTGCCGAATGCGAGAGCCTCGAATTCAGGGATGGAAGCAAGCTGGTCCTGGCTGAAATAGTAAGGGTTCCACTTTGCATCGGAGTTGAGGGTGATGAAGGACTTGAGGTTCTCAGCTGTCTTGAACTCCTCATAGAAGCCGTCGAACTCCTCGCGTGTCGCAGCGAAGTCAGCCTCTGAAGGAACAACCTCCCACATCACATATTCTATGTCGCGGTTTTCAGGCTGGACGAACTGATCCTTGCGGTCGTTGTAGTATTTCCTGATCTCGTCGCCGGAAATGACGATTGTAGAGTCAATCTCATATGAAATCGGGCTGAAGACGAAATCCACGTCTGCAGTGATGTTGTTGTCGGAATTGGTACGCGACTTCTCGACAGCGTTGTTCACATTGCTGTTGATCAGAAGCGATGCGTATTTGGTATAAAGCTGGTTGCGGTAGACAGACTCCTCGAGGTAATTCCAGAGAATGCCGTAGTTGCCGGTCTCGTCGGCGTCAATGGACTGGACGAAGTTGACAAGGGCCTCACGGCTGAAGTTGCCGCTCTGGTCGAGGAAGAAAGGCTGCTGGAGAAGGACAGGAGAGATTGTCTGGCCCTGGGTAAGGTCGAGCATCTCCTCTTTTCCGACTGAAAGTCCTGCAGCGGTTGCCTTAGGGATGAATACCTCATTATCGAAGATTGACTGCCAGGCTGCGTCGCGGAGCTGGGACTGTGCCTCTTCCGAAGACTCGTTCTGGCCTGTGATCTTGGCCACCTGGGTAACCTGGTTGAGTTCCTCATAGAAATCCTTGTAAGAAACGGACTCGCCGTTCATCTTACCGACCTTATTCTCGGAGGAGAACATGTCAAAGGCCTGACGCAGTGTCTGTGGATCGATGATGAAAGACAGCAGCGCAAGCGCAATGAGCACTGTGATTAAAATTCCGAATTTGACGCGAATTTTCTCTAATACCGCCATTTTACGTTAAGTTTTAGTTATTATTTCTGTTTACTTTGTTATTCGCAGCCTTATCGTGCAGAAGAAATACGAGTCCAGTCCGCACAATAGGGTGCAAAAGTACACAAAAATCTATTAATAGATGCAATCCGACCCCAAAACGTTGCAGAGAAATTGAAGAAATTTCCAATTATTTCTTCAGCTGCGGACCTACGATATTGATGGTGTCGACAAAGAAATATGTGGAGTCGTGCTCCACTGCGTAGGTATTGAAAGGACGGAGGATGACAGCGTCGCGGGCCCTTTCGTCGGAAGTCATTCCGTAGCCCTGCATAAGCCCGCTTTCGGAGGAGAGCCTGACATAGCAGTCAGTGTAGATTTTCTTCTCCTCCCTGTTCCAG
Organism: Bacteroidales bacterium; assembly: GCA_045599325.1. Lineage (GTDB taxonomy): Bacteria > Bacteroidota > Bacteroidia > Bacteroidales > UBA932 > Cacconaster. Next base: position 2,746 of record JAZRVT010000027.1, read on the forward strand.
TAGATGGTGTCGGACTCCATCTTCTCCCCCTTGATATGGTTGATCACCACCACGTCGCCGAATGCGCTCCAGGACTCCTGCCCCGCTGTGGTGATGTGTTTTGCCTGATTGGACGTGATTGTTGTTTCGAGCTCGCCCAGCTCGGTGTATGCGCTCACGGAGAAACCCTCAGGATAGTACTCATAGGACTGGTCCACAGAGTCCTTCGTGAAACTGAAGCGCTGCATCAGCGGCGCCTCCATCCTCATCTCGGCGCGTCCCTGGTCTGACTGCAGGATCCTCATGTCACGGACAGTCTGCACCGGGGTCTGCTCGAAATCGAAGACTACTGCCTCCTCCTCCCTGCAGGAAGAAAGCAGGAAGATGAGCAATACGAACACATAAGGGACGGGACTGAGCCCGCCCCTTACGGAACGTATTTCGAAAAAGTTCATTCTACTTGTTGGTGCGTACGGTTGTGCGCTCTGACATACCGTTGCAGTTGACTGTGTATGAAGCACCGTCTACGATGTCATACATAAATGCGTCTGCCTGCTGAGGGAAGTAGCGGCGGTACTGCGCTGCCAGGCTGTTCGCCTCTTCTTCGAGTGACGGGTCAGCTGCCTTCGCCTTCATCATATAGTCTGTAGCAACCCAGAACGGAGCACGGCTCTCAACTTCGTTGCCGGCGCACTTGGTGGAACCCCAGATTGTGCCGATGAGCAGATATGCACGGCCCTTGTAGGAGTCATTGAGTTCTGCTGCCTGCTTTGCCTTTGCAACTGCAACTGCGCTGCGGCCGCACTTCTTGAAGTAGTAGGTTGCAAGCTCGAATGTATAGGAAGCAGCTGTCTCAACGTCACTTGGGTCGAGGAGGGTGATAGCCTTCTCAAGAGCCTCAGCAGCCTTTGTATTCTCATCGCGTGATGAGTAGAGCTTGTAGAGTGCGTAGGTTGAAGATGAGTTAGGGCTCACTTCATTGAGGGCCTCAACGCTCTTGAGGAAGAGTTCGGTGTTCATGCACTCGCTCTTTGAAAGCATCTTTACCATATTCGCGAGGAGAGCCTCATCTGAAGGGTTGGCATTGAAGCGAGGGGTATAGAGTGCCACGAGGTTGTCGCAGGAAGCGACTCCGCTCTCGATGAAGATGGTCTCCACATCCTGCTTGGTTGCGCGGTATTCAGGGTTGTTGCTTGCAGAGATCTTGTCGTCAAGATAACCTGAGATAGTGGTATAGCGGTTCATCAGGTCGTCTGCTGCGAGCTTCTCGTTCTTGTACATATCCACAGAAGACTGCATTGCCTTGACGAAGACGACAGGGCTTGCCTCAGTGGTGATGTTGTCGAGGATGGTGTTGAGATAAGTGTACTGCTTCTCATAGTCGCTGTCATAGAAGTTGATGACATCGATTGCCTTGTTGTCCTGGCTCTTCACGTTATACTTAGGAAAGTATTCAGCGCGGACATCGTGGAGCATCAGAAGCGTGTCAACCAGTTCTTGATAGCGGGCAGGGTTCTTCCTGTTCTGCGCAATCTCATAACGGATGATCTTCTGACCATTGACCAGCATAGTCTGGTTTGCAGTAGGAGGGCAGAGCGAGAAGGCCTGGCGCCAGAAAGGAGCGGCGTCCTTCAGGTTGTCCTGCTTTACGAGTTCTGAGTAATAGGAGAGATACTTGACGCACTCGGCGCTGTCCTTTCCAAAACGACCCTGTGCAAAAGCCGGAACGGCGAGGATGAGAGTCAGGAGAATGATGGTGAACTTTTTCATCTTTATATAGTTTGCTGTTTATTGCTGTTTAATTGTACATCGGCTTGATAAACCAAATATCGTGCAAATTGAACGATATCGTGAAGATAAAATACCTTTCACGGATCAAATCGTTGTTCAGAGAGCCTCTCTGACCGATATCGACACCTAAATTTATGCTGTGATGATAGTAGCGGGAGGCTGGTATTCCAAAACCGAGAGTGAATCCTGTGGCAGCGACAGGACTTCCGTTCAGCACCATATGGGACTGTTCGTGATAAAGTCCGGCGCGGTAGGTCCAGCGCTTGAAGAAGTAGCGGATGTCGTAGCGGTTAGGCGTGACCTCGAATCCTGCACGGAAGTTCTGCGAACGTCCGCACTGCAGGTCGACTCCGGGATTGCCCTCGAAGGTCATTCCGGTCCAGTCCTGAGTGGTGTAGTCGAAGCCCACCATCCAGGAGTCGGAGCCGCGGACAGAGATGCCTGCGCCTATCTCGCTCGGAATGCGGTAGCCGCTCATCTTGAAGTTGTTGTTCACAACCGTGTCGGTAACGGATGAGACACCGTATGCGTAGCGCGTCTCGCCGCCCTTGAGTTCAGAATTGAGACTGTATGTCAAGCCGATGGTGGCGAAGGTGGTCCTGCCGAGTCTCTGGGAGAACTGCAGGCCGAACTTGCCGCCGAAGGAGCTGATATTGTAGTCCCATCCTGAGGAGATGGTCCTGTAGGTGCTGTTTGTGGTGAAGTATGCCTCGCTCTTGCGCATTATGTTGCCGAAATAGTAATTGAGGTCGGCACCGAGGCTGAGGCGGTCCCAGAGGGTGACTCCCGCTCCGAAGAATGCCTGGTAGACACCACCCTGTCCGGTCTTCAGATACTGGATGTCGCCAAGGTCCGCAAGGAGCTTCTCATCCTTTTCGAATGCCCTGAAACTGTAGGCGACAGAGCTGTACGGCATAATGCCGAGCTTGAAGGCCGAATGCGAGGCAATCGGGAAGCTGGCCACCACATTGTGCATGTTGAAGGTGTTGGCGGCGGATGTAATATTGCCTGTTGCACTGCTGCCGAGGGATGTGGCCGCGTTTCCCTGGAAGATGATGTTGCGGTTCTCCAGGCCGAAATCCATCATAAAGGACTTCGGGTCGCGCGCCGTGACGGCTGCAGGGTTAAGGACATTGATGTATCTGACGTTGCGGTCACCGATGCCGATGCCGCCCATCGAGAAATTGTAGGCAGTTCCCTGGCGGGCTATGTCACCGAATCCGTAGAGGGAGTAGGGTGAGTAGCCGCTGTTCGCGAGAGTCTCCTGAGCGCCGGCCTCCGCCGGAGCGGAGAACAGGGTGGCCGCTGCGAACGCAGCTGCAGCGAAATATCTTATTCTGTTGAGTATGGACCTCATAACGGTATAGAATGCAAAAGTAATGAAAAAATCAAACATTATACCAAAAAGGTCCCCAGAACCTTGAGCGCAGACTGAACTGAACGCACATTCTGTATCTTGAGGTAGAGTTTTCCGCCTGATTCCAGCAGCTGCAGGCTGCTCTTCTGGGCAGCTATTGTCTGAAGTATCCTGCCGAACACGTCCGAACTGTAGAACGGATGTTCGCGCGCTGCCACAAAATAGGCCAGCATCATATTGTTCTTCAGGACAATCCTCTCCAGTCCGATCTCAGCGGCCTGCATCCTGAGGCGGACCACGTCGACCAGTTCCATCATAGGCTTCGGCAGAGGCGAACCGAACCTGTCCGCAGTCTCCTTGATGAAGCGCTTGAGCCGCTCCTCGTCCTTAATTCCGTCGAGCTCCTTGTAGAGGCGGATCTTCTCGGAAGAGACATTCACATAGTCGTCCGGTATGAACACCTCCAGGTCTGTGTCCACCTGCACGTCGATGAAATCCTTCCAGGCAGCCTCCTCAACGTCGCCGGCATCAGCGCTGGCGGCGATCTGGAGTTCGGTCATCGCCTCGTGGAGGATGCGCATATAGGTCTCGAAACCCATCTCGGCCATGAAGCCGGACTGCTCCGCCCCGAGAAGGTTGCCGGCCCCGCGGATGTCGAGGTCCTGCATAGCGATATTGAAGCCGCTGCCGAGCTCGCTGAAGGCCTCCAGAGCCTTGATGCGCCGCTTGGCGTCGTCGGTCATACGCTCCTCCTCCGGCACTATGAGGTAGCAGTAGGCCTTGACGTTGCTGCGCCCCACGCGGCCGCGAAGCTGGTGCAGGTCGGAGAGTCCGAAGCGGTGGGCGCGGTTTACAATCATAGTGTTGGCGTTAGGAATGTCTATGCCGCTCTCGATGATTGTGGTGGAGAGCAGGATGTCATAGTCTCCTGCTATGAAGTCCAGCACCTTCTTCTCGAGCTCCTTCGCATCCATCTGGCCGTGGGCCACGCATATGTCCGCCTGCGGGCAGATTCTGTGGAGGGTGTCCCTCACACGGAAGATGTCCTCGATGCGGTTGTGGACGAAATAGACCTGCCCGCCGCGCTCTATCTCGCGGTTCAGGATGTCAGCGATGTACTCTTCGTCGAAACGGATGACCTCCGTGAGCACCGGCAGCCTGTTCGGCGGCGGGGTGCTGATGATCGAGAGGTCGCGCGCGCCCATAAGGGAGAACTGAAGGGTGCGCGGGATAGGGGTCGCAGTGAGGGTCAGCGTGTCGACTGCGACTCTCATCTGGCGTATCTTCTCCTTGGCTGTCACGCCGAATTTCTGCTCCTCGTCGATGATGAGAAGGCCGAGGTCCTTGAACTTGACAGTGCTGTTGAGTATTCTGTGGGTGCCTATGAGTATATCTATCCTGCCGGCGGCAAGATCCTCTGTTATCTGCTTGATCTCCTTGGCGCTGCGGAGACGGCTGATGTACTCTGTCCTGCAGGGGAAGTTCCTCAGCCGTTCGGAGAAGGTCTGCCAGTGCTGCAGCGCGAGGATGGTGGTCGGAACGAGGACTGCCACCTGCTTGGAGTCGCACACTGCCTTGAATGCGGCACGGATGGCAATCTCTGTCTTGCCGAAGCCCACGTCGCCGCAGATGAGGCGGTCCATCGGATGGAGGCTCTCCATATCGGCCTTGACATCCTCTGTTGCCCTTGACTGGTCCGGAGTGTCCTCATACATAAAGGAGGATTCAAGTTCCTGCTGCAGGTAGCTGTCTGCCGAGAAGGCAAAGCCGCGGGCCTGCTGGCGGTCGCTGTAGAGGCGTATGAGGTCCTTCGCTATGTCCTTGACCTTCGACTTGGTGCTGCTCTTCAGATTCTCCCAGGCCTTCGACCCGAGCTTGTGTATCCTCGGGGCCTCTCCGTCACGCGACTTGTAGCGGGAGATGCGGTGGAGGGAGTGGATGGAGACATAGACCGTGTCTCCATCCCTGTATATCAGCTTGACCGCCTCCTGGACGCGTCCGCCCAGAGATGTCTTCACAAGGCCTCCGAACTGGCCTACACCATAATCGATATGGACGATATAGTCCCCTGTCCTCAGGGCGTTGAGTTCGTTGACCGTCATCCTCTCGGACCTCTCCACCTGGCGGTGGACGGTCAGCTTGTGGTAGCGGTCGAATATCTGGTGGTCAGTATAATAGCAGTTGCGGGAGGTCCTGTCAATATAGCCTTCGTGAAGTGAGAATGGCAGGAAGGTGACATTTATATGGCGGAGTATTTCCTTGAGACGGCGCGTCTGGGCTTCGTTCGGAGAGAGGATGCATACCTTGAATCCATCCGCCTGCCGCTGTACAATATCCTTTGAGAGAAGGTCGAAGTTCTTGGCAAATACAGGCTGCGGGGAGACGGCCTCGCTCTGAGGAAGATGAAGCGGGTCGGAAATGTCCCAGACGCAGGTCTTTGCAGGGAGTATCTTCTTGAATTCCACATAATCCTCGGCGGAGCTGAAACTGTCGAGGTCAGGATAGATGTCCACGCTGCTGAGAGCCGGGCCTGTGGAGAGCTGGGAATCAGGGATGAAATGACGGATAGTCTCAATCTGGTCGCCGAAGAAATCAATCCTTACAGGCTGGTCGTCGGCAAACGAAAAGATGTCCACAAGGGAGCCTCTCAGCGCGAACTCACCGGGCTCGAGCACAAAGTCAGCCCTGCGGAAGTGTTCTGCCACCAGAATCTCGCTGATGGCATCGTGGGAGAGGGACTCCCCCACCCTCAGTGTCAGTATAGATTCGCGTATCTTTCTGGTCTGCAGCACCTTCTCCTGCATAGCATCAGGATATGTGACAATCACTGACGATGCGACAGGAGTCTTGACCAGCAGATCCTTCCCTATCTCGAAACACTCTGCATTGTCCCAGGAAGGTTCTGGCTTGAACTCCGGCTCTGCCGATGCTATCGCGGAGAGGGTGGCGGTGCGCTGGAGCAGCGCGGTGGAACGCTTGTACTCCGACTTCTCGCTGGTGGCCGGAAAGAAGAACAGATTATGTTCGGGAATGAAATTGTCCAGGTCGGAGACAAGATAGTATGCGTGCTTCTTGTCTTCGGCGATGACAAGATGAAGCGCCCTCTCAGAAGAGCGCTTCACCATATTTGCAATATATACAGCTTCAGATGAAACCGTCATTACAGTTCAAGTGCTGTGTGCAGATGCTTGCAATACTCACTCAATGCAGCTTTGTCGAGTTTGCCGTCGCTGTAGGATTTCTCCATCACAGGCTCGAAGCCCTTGAAGTTCTTGGCTTCCCAAGGAGCGATATTCATCATATATCTCGCTGCCTGGCCGTAGTTGAAATAGTTCTTGGCGTTGGCACGATGAGCTGAGAAGACTTTTGCGCGGCGTGCGAGGACAGCATCGCACATAGCGCAGTTCTCATTGTCGGCTGTCTTCTGCATGCAGGCTGGAATCAGATCAGGGGCAGCTGTCATAACAGGGACTGCAATGGAGCAAGGAGGATAGCCGAGAACGGTCCACATAACGGTAAGTTCAGGGTTCTCACCCGGCTTCACGCCCTTGACAACGATGGAAGCGCTGGTGGAGCGGCGCGGAATGAAGTCCTGGTCGATGAACCATCCGTCCTGAACTGCCTCAGGGGTTTCTTTGAGGTCGTAGCCGAGTATCGAGTTGTAGAAGCAGCGGGAGAGATTGTTGAAAATCCACTGCGGAGTGAAGTCTCCTCCCTTGATCCAGCGGTCATAAATAATATCGTGTGCATTTGCATAGCGGATATATCCGCTGCCGTCATTGATGCGGCCGGTATAGGAATGGTTGGTATAGATGAGGAATCCTTCAGGAGCTGTCTTCGGGTCATTTACATCTATCTTTGTCCATTCTGTGTTGTTGACTTCATAATATGCGGCACCTCCTTCAGCGTCAACGACTCCGAAGTTTGCCTCCACACCGATAGGTCTTTTCCACTTGTCGAGCATTTTCTCGAAATCCTTGAGAGTGCGACAGGATTCAAGTGCCTTGAACATAACCTTTCCCTCATTGTCCTCTACATCAGCTTCCGTAGTCTGGAGATTGTATGAAGCTGTGTTCATTATAGAGAAACCAGTCTCGTTGGTTCCGGCCCACGCCTCGCCATATTCGTCGAGCGGACTGTTTACAAGGGCTGTGAAGGAATATTTTCTGTCGGCGCCGGCAGCGAAATATTCGATTCTGTTGTTCAGTTCACCTGTGTCACGGTGCTTCCAAAGAAGAGGACGGCCGTCAGGGGTGCATTTTCCTGTAAAAATGGCGGATGTGCAGGCATCTGCCGGCAAGGCAGTGAAAATAGCCAGCAATATCAGGCTAAAATAGAGTACTTTCTTCATTTGCTTTTGATTTATTAAGATGTGAATATGCAAGGTCTGTCGCCACTCTTCCTCTCGGAGTGCGGGTAAGGAATCCTTCCTTTATAAGGAATGGCTCATATACTTCTTCAAGAGTTCCGACGTCTTCACTGATGGCGGTTGCAAGTGTGCCCGCGCCTACGGGACCTCCTTTGAACTTTTCTATGATAGTGGAAAGTATTTTGTTGTCAATGGCATCAAGCCCGCGCTTGTCTATGTTCAAGGCATCAAGAGCATATCTTGTGATAGGAAGGTCTATCACGCCATCTCCCCTCACCTGCGCAAAATCTCTCACCCTGCGGAGAAGAGAATTTGCAATTCGAGGTGTTCCGCGGCTTCTCAGTGATATCTCCTTCGCGGCCTCGTCCTCTATTTCGATGTCAAGTATGGAGGCACTCCTCTTTATTATATTGAAAAGCACCTTTGCATCATAATATTCAAGATGGCACTGAATGCCGAAACGCGCTCTCAGAGGTGATGTGAGCAGGCCGCTCCTTGTGGTAGCTCCAATCAATGTAAAAGGATTGAGAGTTATCTGCACACTTCTGGCACCGGGACCCTTGTCAATCATAATATCTATTCTGTAATCCTCCATAGCTGAATAGAGATATTCCTCTACTACAGGACTCAGACGATGAATCTCATCTATGAAAAGAACGTCACCCTCCTCAAGCGAAGTGAGCAGACCTGCAAGGTCACCGGGCTTGTCCAGTATAGGACCTGAAGTAATCTTCAGATTCACCCCAAGCTCCTGTGCCACTATGTTTGCAAGAGTGGTCTTTCCAAGACCCGGAGGACCGTGGAAAAGAACGTGGTCGAGGGCCTCTCCTCTCAACTGGGCCGCCTTCACGAATATCTTGAGATTCTCCAGAACTTTGTCCTGCCCTGAAAATTCTCCGAATGACTGAGGACGTATCAGCTTGTCGAAATCGTTCTCTTTCAATGAAGGCTCTCTATGAGAATTGAATTCTTCCATACATTGAGGTTATCAACAACACAAAATTAATAAATAAGAAGATTTAAAAATCTATTTCCGGTTATATTTAGAATGTTGATAATGTTGAAAAATACTTCATCTCTGTTTATCACCATATTTTTCAACATTAAAAGAACACCCATTCCGCATCAGAAGTGGAATGGGTGGCTTTATGTTGACAAGTGTGCTTTATTCCGTGTTAATAATACAAGTGTTGAAAAGCAGTTGGACAAATGCTTGAAAAACTGGAATTGTCAACAATTGTGAATATTCAGGAACTTTATCAACACCTAGTCTTTGAGTTTTGCACCGAGGAATTCACGGTTGAGGCGTGCGATATGGCTTACTGTAATATGCTTAGGGCACTCCATTTCGCAGGCTCTGGTGTTCGTGCAGGCACCGAAGCCAAGTTCGTCCATCTTTTCAACCATTGCCTTTGCGCGGCGTGCACCTTCAACCTTGCCCTGAGGCAGGAGAGCGAGTGAACTTACGCGTGCAGCGACGAAAAGCATTGCAGAACCGTTCTTGCAGGTGGCAGCGCAGGCGCCGCAGCCCACGCAGGCAGCAGCATCCATTGATTCGTCTGCATTCTTCTTCTTGATAGGAATAGCGTTGGCATCAGGAACTCCGCCTGTGTTGACGCTGATGAAACCTCCTGCCTGAAGAATCTTGTCGTATGCACCGCGGTCAACGACGAGGTCCTTGATTACAGGGAAGCCGCGGCTGCGCCAAGGCTCTATTGTGATGGTGCTGCCATCCTTGAATTTGCGCATATAGAGCTGGCAGGTGGTGACACCGCTCTCCGGACCGTGTGCACGGCCGTTGATATAGAGTGAGCAGGCACCGCAGATGCCTTCGCGGCAGTCGTGGTCGAAGCTGACAGGACCGCTGTGTTCGCCCTTGCAACCTTTGTCAAAAGCAACCGGATCGATCTTCTCGGCAGCGAGCTGCTCATTGAGGATATCCATCATCTCAAGGAAGGAAGTGCCCTCGGAGATATTCTCAACGTGATATGTCTCAAAATGACCTTGACTCTTGGCGTTTCTCTGACGCCATACTTTTAAAGTAAAATTCATAACACTTCTCCTTAGTTAGTCTTTATAGTTACGGGTTGCAACGTGTGCAAATTCAAATTTGAGAGGTTCCTTGTGAAGCTCAGGATCATTCTCACCTGCATACTCCCAGGCTGAAACGTACATATAGTTGACGTCGTCGCGCTTTGTCTCACCCTCTTCTGTCTGCATCTCCTCACGGAAGTGGCCTCCGCAGGATTCGTTGCGGTTGAGGGCGTCGCGTGCCATCAGTTCGCCGATCTCAAGGAAGTCAGCGACGCGGAGAGCCTTCTCAAGCTCCTGGTTGAAGACATCGGTGTCACCTGCAACGAATACGTTGCTCCAGAACTCCTTCTTGAGGTCCTTGATGAGCTGGATGGCTTTCTTCAGGCCGGCTTCGTTGCGTGCCATTCCGACATACTCCCACATAATGTGACCGAGTTCCTTGTGGATGGAGTCAGGAGTGCGCTTGCCCTTGATGCTCATAAGCTTGTCAATCTTCTCTGTGACAGCCTTCTCTGCAGCCTCGAATTCAGGAGCGTTGATGTCAGTCTTCGGCTCTTTGAAGCGGCTTGCAAGATAATCGCCGATTGTGTAAGGAAGAATGAAATAGCCGTCTGCAAGACCCTGCATCAGTGCTGATGCTCCGAGGCGGTTTCCGCCGTGGTCTGAGAAGTTTGCCTCGCCGATGGCATACAGGCCAGGGATTGTGGTCATCAGGTTGTAGTCAACCCAGAGACCGCCCATAGTGTAGTGGATGGCAGGATAGATCATCATAGGCTCCTCGTGAGGGTCGACGTCGGTGATCTCCTTGTACATATCGAAGAGGTTGCCGTAGCGTGCATCGACTACTTCACGGCCGAGGCGTGCGAAAGCATATTTGAAATCAAGGAACACAGCCTTTCCCGTGTTGTTGACACCATAACCTGCGTCGCAGCGCTCCTTTGCGGCGCGTGAAGCGACGTCACGTGGAACGAGGTTTCCGAATGCAGGATAGCGGCGCTCGAGATAGAAGTCGCGGTCCTCATCAGGAATGTCTGAACCTTTGATCTTGCCTTCCTGGAGCTTCTTTGCGTCCTCGATTTTCTTAGGGACCCAGATGCGTCCGTCGTTACGGAGTGACTCTGACATAAGGGTCAGCTTGGACTGCTGGTCGCCGTGGATAGGAATGCAGGTAGGGTGGATCTGTGCAAAGCAAGGGTTTGCGAAGAAAGCGCCCTTCTTGTAGCACTGCCAAGCTGCAGAACCGTTGGAGTTCATTGCATTGGTCGAGAGGAAATATGTGTTGCCGTATCCGCCGGATGCGATTACGACAGCGTGTGCACCGAAGCGCTCGATCTTGCCGTTGGTGAGGTTGCGTGCGATGATACCCTTCGCTTCGCCGTTGATGAGGACGAGGTCAAGCATCTCGTGGCGCGGATATGATTTGACGCTTCCCTTTGCAACCTGGCGGTTGAGGGCTGCGTATGCACCGAGAAGCAGCTGCTGTCCGGTCTGGCCGCGGGCGTAGAATGTACGGGATACCTGCGCGCCGCCGAATGAGCGGTTGTCAAGGAGTCCGCCGTAATCACGGGCAAATGGAACACCCTGTGCAACGCACTGGTCAATAATGTTGTTGGAGACCTCTGCGAGACGGTATACGTTGGCCTCGCGGCTGCGGTAGTCACCGCCCTTGATTGTGTCGTAGAAGAGGCGGTATACAGAGTCATTGTCGTTCTGGTAGTTCTTTGCAGCATTGATACCTCCCTGAGCCGCGATGGAGTGTGCGCGGCGAGGTGAATCGCTGATGCAGAATACCTTGACATTGTAACCGAGTTCGCCCAGGGATGCAGCAGCGGATGCTCCGCCGAGACCTGTACCGATCACGATTATCTCCATTTTTCTCTTATTGGCAGGGCTCACCACCCTGATGGCAGCCTTGTGGTTCGTCCATTTCTGCTCGAGTGGTCCTTCCGGAATCTTAGAAATAAGTTCAGTCATATAATTTGTGTTTATAAGTATTTTTCAACTGTTTGCGGGCATAATTATGCACCTTTGTCAAAATCACACAAATGTCGTAAAAATCAGAGATAATTGCAATTATTATTATCTTTACGACCGAAAAAACGAAATCAGTTATGAAAAGATTCCTTTTGATGGCATTATTTTCCGCTTCACTTCTCTGTCAGGGAAACGGCGCAGCCGCTCAGGCAAAAATTGACTTTGTTCCGAAACCGGTATCTGTTGAATATGGGGAAGGCTGTTTCCAGATGGACAGCCACCTCACCATCGCAGGTGGCAACAGTTTCAACGCCAGTTATTTGAAAGAGCACCTCGAAAGAGTGTTCTGTTTCGATATCCCTGTCCTTCCAGCCGGGAACTCTGCATCGATAGAGATGGTAAGCGTCAGGTCGATGGGTGACGAGGAGTATTCCATCGAGGTCACCGGCGACAGGATACTGATTCTGTCGACCACCCGTGCCGGTGAGTTCTATGCCATCCAGACCCTGCTCCAGATGATGCCTGCAGGGGCCTACAAGCCTGTTTCGACAAATGTTGAGGGAATGATGCTCCGCGAATGGAAAGTTCCTGCAGTGAAGATCTCAGACTCGCCGAGATTCGCTTACAGAGGCAATATGTTCGATGTATCGCGCACATTCTTCGACAAGGAGTATATGCTCCGCCATATAGATTTCCTCGCATATCACAAGATCAACAAGCTCCACTGGCACCTTGTCGACGACAACGGCTGGAGGGTCGAGATCAAGAAATACCCGAAGCTCACCCAGGTGGGCGCCTGGAGAGGTGCCGGTGAGGCCCTTCCCCCTGCATACAACTCAGGTGCAGAGCGCTACGGCGGCTTCTACACTCAGGATGAGATCCGTGAGATAGTGGCCTATGCAGCTGAGCGCAACATAGAGATCATCCCCGAGATCGACCTTCCGGGCCATTCCAAGAGCGTTGCTGTCTCATATCCTGAAATCCTCTGCAGCCACGACAAGGACCTGCTGAGCGTGCAGGGTGAGTCAAAGAATGTGTTCTGCGTGGGCAAGGAGAGCAACTACAGGATGCTTGACAATATTATGAAGGAGATAGCATCTCTCTTCCCTTCGAAGTACATCAACATCGGCGGCGACGAGGTTGTCACCGAGAGCTGGAAGTACTGCCCTGACTGCCAGGCAGTGATGAAGAAGATGGGCTATACGGATGAGAAGCAGCTGATGGAGTATTTCGTCGAGAGGATGGAGAAGATAGTCAACAGGCACGGAAAGTTGCTCGCGGGCTGGGAGGACATCCGCAACGGCAATGTGGACCGCAGCAGCCGCATCTTCGTATGGCACAGCAAGTATGCAAGGCAGTCCGTTGACAAGGGCTTCCCTACCGTCGTCCAGCCTTGTGAATACGCTTATTTCGATATGAAGTACTCACTCGAGGAGAGGGGTCACACCTGGGCTGCAGTCATCCCTGTCGAGACAGCCTATTCATTCGACCCGATAGCATCCCTCGGAATTCCGGAGGACAAGGCGGACCTCATTCTCGGTCCTCAGGGCGGCCTCTGGACGGAGATGCTCTATTTCCCTCCACATTTCGCAGATTATCAGCTATATCCGCGTATGTGCGCAATAGCTGAGATCGGCTGGACTCCGCAGGAAATGCGCAACTATGAGGACTTCGACGCCCGTCTTTCCTCATCCCATTTTGAGAGAATGTACCAGATGGGCATCCGCTTCAGGCTCCCTATGCCGGAGGTCAGGGTGAAGAAGTCTGCGGTGACAGCATCCGCTCCGTACGACAATATGGTTGTGAGATACACTACTGACGGAACATCCCCTGGTCCGTCTTCAAAGGTCGTTACCGGCGACATACTCACCGACAATCTCCAGGACCTCAGGTTCGCAACCTTCTACAACGACCTGAAGAGCATCGACGCTGAGGTTCCGGGCTGCCGCACATACCTTACCCCGAAGACAAAGGTCACCACCACTTTCGAGCCGGCAAGAGGCTATGCGGTCTCCAATCTCGAGCAGTATGATTTCTCCAGATATTTCCGCACGCTCGCACCTCAGAAGAAGGGTGACTATGTGCTCTGGGAGTTCGATGAGCCTGTCGCCTGCGACAGGATCACAGTCCAGACCTCCGACCCTGTCAACAAGTTCTTCGGTGTGACCGACAGCCACGCTGAAATCTCTTACGACGGAGTCACTTTCGAGAACTTCGGTGACCTTGATATCTTCAACAGGGCTGTCAAGGAGAACATAGAGAAGCCTGTGAAGGCTGTCAAGCTTGTTGTCGACGGCGTCGGCGAGCAGAAGGCGGTCTCGATACAGAGCCTCAGGATAGAACCTAAATACAGGTAAGCGATGGAATTCTTCACACTGTCAGCCGGCATCTCTGTCCACGTATGGGACACGGCCGATGAAGGGTCAAAGAGCGACAGGACCATTCTCCTTCTCCACGGTTATCTGGAGACAATGTATGTGTTCAATGAGCTGATAGAGGCTCTCAAGCCCCATTTCCGCGTCATTGCAATCGATCTTCCAGGTCACGGGCTCACAGACTCAGCTCCGGCGGATGCCAAGGGTGTCCGCTGCAACACGGTGCAGTTCGATGTCCCGGTGATTGCCGGTGTGCTTGAGAAATGCGGTGTCCGGAAGGCTGTCATAGCAGGTCATTCGATGGGCGGATACGTTGCGCTTGAGTGCATCAAGGAGCGTCCGGAACTCTTCGAGAAGGCCGTGCTGCTCAATTCACACCCCTACCCTGACCTTCCGGAGAAGGCTCAGGACCGCCAGCGGGAGATTGACGTTATCCGCGCCGGCAAGCTGATGCTGCTGGCAGACGCATCGATCCCGAAGATGTACTTCTCAGAGAATCTCCGCAGATGCGATGAGAAGGTGTGCGAGACTGTCTGCCTGTGCGAGACACACGACCCTGAGGGCATCGTGGCCTCCATACTCGGCATAAAATGCCGTCCTGACCTCCAGGATGTGCTCAAGAATCCGCCGGTTCCGGTGATGCTCGTCCACGGCGACAATGACAACTATCTCCCGATGGAGAGGGTGAATGAGATGAAGGAAGCCTTTCCGGAGGTGACCTACACCCTAATTCCTTCTACAGGACACAACTCTTTCATAGAGGAGCCGTCGAAGGTCGTCGAGGCCCTCACGCTCTTTTGCTGACATAAAGATGCAAGGAGAGTTCTCCTTGGAGATCCAGGTATTGCGCAACTCTTCGAGAGAATAGTTGCGCGATGTCTTCTCCTGGAATGAGAACTCATCGTACGGTTCATAGGTATAGGCGTCCACCTTGTTGAAAACCATTATCGTAGGTTTGTTCTGAGCCCCTATGTCACGCAGTGTCTGGTTGACCACCCTGATCTGGTCCTCGAAGCCTGGATGGGAGATGTCCACCACGTGCAGCAGCATATCTGCCTCCCGCACCTCGTCTAGCGTGCTCTTGAATGATTCTATGAGCTGTGTCGGCAGTTTCCTGATGAATCCGACAGTGTCGCTGAGCAGGAACGGGGTGTTTTCAATGACAACTTTCCGGACAGTGGTGTCAAGTGTTGCGAAAAGCTTGTTTTCGGCGAATACGTCGCTTTTCGCAAGCAGGTTCATAATAGTGCTCTTGCCCACGTTTGTGTAGCCTACAAGCGAAACACGTGGCATTGAGCCGCGGTTTGAGCGCTGTGAGGCCATCTGTCTGTCAATTTTCTTCAGCTGTTCCTTGAGGCGTGATATCTTGTCCAGGACAATGCGGCGGTCGGTCTCCAGCTGGCTTTCGCCCGGTCCGCGCATATTGAGTCCACCTTTGCCTCCCCTCTGCCTTTCGAGGTGGGTCCACATACCTGTCAGCCTCGGGTAGAGATACTGGTACTGCGCGAGCTCCACCTGGGTTTTCGCGTAGGCTGTCTGGGCGCGGTCCGCGAAGATGTCGAGAATAAGGCCGGTACGGTCCACGACAGTGCATTTGTGGTCGCTGTTCCAGTTTAGTTCGCGTTCCACGTTGCGCATCTGCGATGGGCTCAGCTCATCGTCAAAAATAACGTAATCAATCTCATTTTCACGCACATAGCGGTTCACCTCCTCCAGCTTGCCGCTGCCTATGTAGGTATGTGAGTTCGGATGGTCGAGTTTCTGGGTGAAACGCCTGTCCCCTACAACCCCGGCAGTCAGGGCAAGGAACTGAAGTTCGTCGAGATACTCCGCTACCTGCCTCTCATCCTGCTGCTGAGAGATTACGGCTATGAAAACCGCAGTGTAGACGTGGGTGTCCTCGGTCTCGTACATTTACTGGAGAACAGGAGTTTTCATCAGCTTCACGACTTCGTCGATCGGAAGGGCCTTGACGGTCTTGCCGCCCTTGCCGGTCATATCAGTGGCCTTGAAGAGGGAGTTCCAGAGAGCTTCTGCGGTGCACTCGATAGCTGCCTCGAAGAGAGGGCTCATATCATCGTTGTGAAGGAGAACCGGGTAATATTTGGATGTGTTCTCATCAATCAGGTTGTCCTGGTTGACGCTCACGGCAATCACATAGTCGCCGCTGCCGTTTGAAGCGATACCTCCGGTCTTCGCCATACCCATCATAACTCTCTTCGCCATTCTCTCAAGGTTGCGCGCATCCAGCGGTGCATCTGTGAAGATCACCATCATACAGGAGCCGTCAGGATTGTAGAGAGGGTCTTCCACATTGTTCTTGAATGAGTAGGCACCGAGTCTCTGTCCGACCGGAACGCCCTCTATCTCGAGGATTCCGCCATAGTTAGACTGAATCAGGACTCCAACTGTATATCCTCCCAGGGATTCGGGGAGAACGCGGGATGAGGTTCCGATGCCTCCCTTCCAGCTGAAACAGATTGTTCCTGTGCCGGCACCGACGCAGCCCTCCTCGACAGGACCGCTCTTGGCGTTGTTTATGGCCTGGAGCACGTGGTCTGCGGTGACGTGGCGGCCGCGGATGTCGTTGAGTCCTCCGTCATTGGTCTCCCCCACCACTGCATTGACGCTGCGTACATTTTCATTGCCCGGCTGGTTGATGGTGTATGTGATGAGGCCTTCGAGTCCCTGGGCTACCGACAGGGTGTTGGTAAGCACGATCGGGGTCTCGATGTTGCCGAGTTCCATTATCTGGGTCGTTCCGGCGAGCTTGCCGAATCCGTTGCCGACATATACTGCTGCAGGGCACTTCTTGCGGAAAATGTTGCCGTCGTGAGGCACGATGGCTGTCACTCCTGTGCGGACGTTGTCGCCCTCTATGATGGTGACGTGGCCCACTTTCACGCCGGGGACGTCGGTTATCGCATTGTTCTCACCGGTCTTGAAGATGCCCGGGGCGATGCCGTAGTCACGGATGCGGCCTCTTTCCTGAGCAGCGCAGCTTAAGGTTGTCAATATACAAAACGAGATGATAAGGAATCTTTTCATAATAGGTGGATGTTAATGTTCAGTACAAAGATAATAAAAATGAGGTCGGGTCAAAAGGGTCGGACTCCGTTTTTATATGAGCTGCGCTTTGCTGTGGCGTTCCGCTGGTTTGCGTGCCGTCCGCTGAAAACGCGTCCGGTCCCGCAAACGCAGGCTCGCTCCATCAGGCCTGCGCACGCGCCGCTGCCGCGGTCTACGTCCGGAGGTACATAAAAAAGGAGGATGACCTCTAAGTCCGAATGGACTTTTTAGAGAGTCACCCTCTTCTGTGTTATGCAAGGAGTGAATTATCTGAGCTGGAAGATTACAGGGAATGTGTAGGTAACCTTTACTGGACGCTCTCTCTGGCGGCCCGGAGTCCACTTAGGTGAGCTCTTTACAATACGGACTGCCTCTTTGTCGAGAGATGAGTCAACGCCGCGGAGAACCTTCACATCGCTGACGGAGCCGTCTGTGTTGACGGTGAACTGGAGAGTCACACGACCCTGGACACCGTTCTCCTTTGCGATTTCAGGATAGACGAGCTGCTTGTTGACCCATTTTGAGAACTCGTTTGCGTCACCGCCGTTGAATTTCGGCTTTTCCTCAACGAGTGCGAAAGGAATGGCTTCCTCTTCGATCTCCTCTTCCTCTACAGCTGCGTGGTATTCCATAATCTCCACACCGAGGTTTGCATTATCCTCCATATCGATGAAAAGGTCATCTGCAACCTCAACGTCGTCGTCGACGATGTCAATGACGTCGGAGAGCACAGGGATCTTAGGCATCTCAGGAGGGAGTTCCTGCTGTTCCTGAGTTACAGGGATGATTTCTTCTTCGACGACTGCGGTCTGGCCGGTGAGGTCCATGACTTCTGTCTTTTCAGAACTTGTCCACTCGAAGGCACCGAGCATGATTGCCAGTGCGGCTACCAAACCGATTTCGAGGAACATCAGATTCTTGCTGTGAAGATCTGCTTTCGGGCTGACTTTACTTTCCATATTGTTGTTTTTTTACTGTTTTCTATCAAAACCGCGGACTGGTCCGCTTACAATAGTGTGTAAAAGTAAGAAGAAAAAATGACTTATCCCAAACTTTTGTGAAGAAAATTGTTGACAACTTTTTCCTTGCTTACAATAAAATCCTAATAATTAGCGGGTTAAGATTTTGCTGTCGTAGAGAATATTGTTGACGTTCTTTACAGCTGCTGAGCTCTTGTCGAAAGCAGCCTTCTCTTCCTTGGTCAGGTCGTACTTCAGGATCTTCTCGCAGCCCTTCTTGCCGATGACTGCAGGGACACCGATGCAGAGATCTTCCTGGCCGTACTCACCCTCGAGGTAGCAGCAGCAAGGGAACACCTTCTTCTCGTCGAGAAGGATTGACTTGACCATAGCTGCGCAGGATGCGCCCGGTGCATACCAGGCAGAAGTGCCGAGGAGCTTTGTGAGGGTTGCGCCGCCGACCATTGTGTCAGCAACGACCTTCTCTGCTGCGGACTTCCTGAGAATCTTGGTTACAGGAACACTCTTGTATGTAGCCTTGCTGATGAGAGGAATCATTGTGGTGTCGCCGTGACCGCCGATGACGATGCCTTCGACGTCGCTTGGAGCAGCCTTGAGAGCCTGGCTCAGATAGTAGCAGAAACGGCTGCTGTCGAGCTGGCCGCCCATACCGATGACACGGTTCTTAGGAAGGCCGGTTGCCTTGAGTGTCAGGTAGGTCATAGTGTCCATAGGGTTGGCGATGATGATGAAGATTGCCTTCGGGGAATACTTCAGTGCGCTTGATACAACACCGTTGACGATACCTGCGTTGACTCCGATGAGTTCTTCGCGAGTCATGCCTGGCTTGCGTGGAATGCCTGAAGTGATGATGATCACGTCTGAGTTTCTTGTAGCCTCATACTTGTTGGTTACGCCGACGATACGGGTGTCGAAACCGTATATCTTTGCGGTCTGCATCATATCGATCGCCTTGCCTTCAGAAACGCCTTCCTTGATGTCGAGGAGAACCAGTTCTGAACATACTTTCATGTGTGCGATAGCGTTTGCACAAGTAGCGCCCACGTTGCCGGCGCCGATGACTGTTACTTTTGACATAATTGTGATATTTAGTTGTTTTTGTGTTATTTTTGTCGCGTAATCCGCAAAGATAGCAGTTTTTATGATTAGATATTTCACTGAAGATGTTTCTTTTGACCTCAAGGGTAAAAGAACCGTCAGCAAGTGGCTCAAAACAGTGGCAGAAGGGCGCGGGTACCTCCTCGGAGAGCTCAATTACATCTTCTGCAGCGACGACTACCTGCTGGACATCAACCGCCAGTTCCTGAGGCACGACTACTACACCGACATAATCACTTTTGACAATTCTGAGGATTACGCTCTGGAAAAGGGCAGGGACGGAGTGAGCGGCGACATCTACATCAGCATCGACACCGTGCGTGCCAACGGGGAGCAGTACGGTGAGGGTTTTGACCGCGAACTTCTCAGAGTCATTGCCCACGGACTGCTTCATCTCACCGGTTGCGACGATGTCACAGAAGAGACTCAAAAGGAGATGAGACTTGCTGAAAATCAAGCACTTGAGTTGTATGATAGGGGACTATGACATAATTGTCATAGGTGCCGGCCACGCCGGTTGCGAGGCTGCAGCCGCAGCTGCAAGGCTCGGTTCGAAGGTCCTGCTGATTACGCAGGATATGAACAAGTTTGCGCAGATGTCCTGCAATCCGGCCATCGGCGGAATCGCCAAGGGTCAGATTGTGCGTGAGATCGACGCACTCGGCGGAATGACCGGAATAGTGACGGACCAGTCCACCATTCAGTTCAGGATGCTTAACCGCTCCAAGGGTCCGGCGATGTGGAGTCCGAGGGCTCAGTGTGATAAAGCGGAGTTCTCCCTGAACTGGCGTTATGTCCTTGAAAGTATCTCAGGATTAGACATTTGGCAGGATACTGTGACCGAGATAACCTTCCGAGAATCGCGTATTTCCGGAGTGCGTGTGAAGATGGGTGCAGAATTCGGCGCTAAAGCGGTTATCCTGACCGCCGGGACATTCCTCGGGGGCAGACTTTTCATCGGCACTCAGATGGCGGAAGGGGGCAGGATAGGGGAGCTGCCGTCAAACGGACTTTCCGAGATTCTCGCATCTGCCGGATGTACCGTGGCGAGGATGAAGACAGGCACCCCTCCCCGTATCGATGTCCGTTCTGTGGATCTCTCCCGTCTAGAAGTGCAGCCCGGCGATGAGAACCCGTCACGCTTCTCATATCTCCCTGTAAAGACGCAGATACAGTCCGGAAGAGCACAGAGGCTCTGTTATATGGTGCACACCAATCCCACGGTGCACGAAATACTCCGCGCGGGATTCGACAGGTCTCCCCTATTCACAGGCCTTATCCACGGCATCGGACCCCGCTACTGTCCTTCAATAGAGGACAAGCTCCGAACTTTTGCCGGCAAGGACTCGCACCAGCTCTTCCTTGAGCCGGAAGGGTGGCGTACCAATGAATACTATCTACAGGGCTTTTCATCTTCACTGCCGCTGGAGACTCAGGTGGATGCGCTTCACGCTATTGCGGGGCTTGAAAATGTTAAAATTTTCAGACCTGCATACGCAGTCGAGTATGACTATTTCGATCCGCGCGACCTATACGCTACGCTTGAGTCAAGGATAATTCCGGGGCTATTCTTTGCAGGACAGGTAAACGGAACGACCGGTTACGAAGAGGCTGCTGCGCAAGGGCTGATGGCCGGAATAAACGCACACCAGAAGGTCGCGGGCAAGGATCCGTTCATTCTGAAGCGCGATGAGGCCTATATCGGTGTCCTGATTGACGACCTTATTACAAAAGGTGTTGACGAGCCTTACAGGATGTTCACTTCAAGGGCTGAATACAGGATTCTTCTCCGTCAGGACGATGCCGACCTGCGTCTTACGCCTAAGGGCAGGGCGCTCGGCCTTGTTGATGATTTCAGATACAAGACAATGGTTGAGAAGTATGAGAAGGTAGATTCCATAGTCGAAACTCTCAGAGAGTCCTCTTTGAAACCTGATGAGATAAACAGCTATCTCAGTTCCGTCGGCTCTAAACCTATAGATATTTCAAAGAAGGCGGTGGAAATACTGACCCGTCCTGACGTCACTCTTGTAGGCCTTCTTGAAAATGTTCCACGTGGAACATTGAAAATTGATGAGCGGGGAGGGGAGGTGCTTGAGTCTGCAGAGATCAGAGTAAAGTATGCCGGATACATAGAGCGTGAGAAGCGTATTGCGGAAAAGATTCTGCGTCTCGAAGAGTTGGAAATTCCGCAAGACTTTGATTTTCAAAAAGTTGAATCTCTGTCAATAGAGTGCCGCATCAAACTCAACAGGTATCGTCCGCGCACCATTGCGCAGGCATCCCGCATCTCCGGTGTCTCTCCTGCTGACATCTCTGTGCTGCTTGTTTATTTCGGACGTTAGGTGATGGACGTAAAGATTACAGTTATACGCAAAGTCTGGTACCGGGATCTTTCCGAGAAGTATGAGAACCCGATCGAGCATTCCTGTGACCTTGTCGAGGGTCAGACTTTCATTTCCCGCGACGGGGCGATTCCTGAAGGATTCTGTGAAAGCGCCTGGGGGTCGATGGAGGATTTCGTTAAGGAACTTGCTGCCGGCGGCGGCGATTTCTATGGCGGGTGGATGAAGAACCCCAAGTCGGCGATGATCTCCTGCAACGATGGTTTCCGGCCGGTAAGTTTCCTTCTGGAGACCATAGAATAGATTGCAATTCAATCAGTTGTAGCAGAATTCGTCGGTACTGACTGTCGGGAAAGAGACAATCGTAGAGATTTTTTTCTATATTTGTCTCTCTAAAACCTTACCTATGGAAATTACCCGAATATTCGACCTTCTGGAGAATCTCAAGACATTCCCTCCGAAGGACGATATGCTGGCCAGAAAGACCAAGAGCGGTTGGTTAAAGTACAGCATAGAAGATTATTGCAGAGTTTCCCATCTTGTGGCCTACGGACTTCTTTCCCTCGGATACAAGGAGGGAACCAAGATAATAACCATCTGCCAGAACCGTCCTGAATGGAACTTTCTCGATATGGGCATCACTCTCGCCCATATGATCCATATCCCGGTTTACAGCACCCTCAGCCACGACGATTTCCTCCATATCTTCACACATTCCGATGCTGAAGTCATTGTCGTCGGAACTCCTTCACTTTACAAGAAAGTAGCGCCGATAGCATCCGAAACCGGCCGGGACATCAAGATTATAATGATGGACGATTCGGACGAGGTCTACTGCCTCAGACAGCTGTATGAGGAGGGTGAAAAGGCCGAGGCTGAAATTGCTCCTGTTGTTGAAAGCAACAAGAAAAACATCAGCAAAGACGACTGCGCAAGCATAATATACACGTCTGGAACCACAGGCACACCGAAAGGTGTGATGCTTTCACACTATAATCTTGTCTTCGACTCCCACGGTCACGCAGTGCGCCAGACCAAGAACTACACTCACAGAATGGTGAGCTTCCTGCCTCTCTGCCACGTCTATGAGCGTACGATGAACTATGAGTATCAGGAACTTGGCATCAGCATCTATTACGCAGAGAGCCTGGCTACAATCGCTTCTGACCTGAAGGACTGCCACGCGGACGGATTCTGCGCTGTGCCGCGCGTGCTGGAGATGATGTATTCGAAGCTGGAGGCTGCGGGAAAGAATCTGAAGGGGCTCTCCGCGAAGATCTATGCCGCCGCCTGGAAATATGCAAACAGTTTCGACAACGAGAACACCTCCTGGTTCTACCTGCTCAAGCAGAAGATATATGACAAGCTGGTATACAGCAAGTGGAGAGAGAACCTTGGCGGCCACGAAATGCTGGTAGTGAGCGGCGGCTCTTCCATACAGGCCAAGATAGTGCGTACCTTCAATGCTGCAAAGCTCTATATATTTGAGGGTTACGGTATGACAGAGACTTCACCTGTCATCGCTGTCAACTCTCCTGCAGACAAATATAATGTGATCGGAACAGTGGGCAAGGCGATGAGCGGCACCGAGCTTTCCTTCGCGGAAGACGGTGAGATTCTCACAAGAGGACCGCACGTGATGCTCGGCTATTACAAGAACCCTGAGGCAACAGCAGAGATCATTGATTCGGAAGGATGGCTCCATACAGGTGACATCGGATGCCTCGTCGACGGCAAGTATTTGAAGATCACAGACCGTAAAAAGGAGATTTTCAAGCTCTCCGCAGGCAAGTACATCGCTCCGCAGGTGATAGAGAATCTCCTCAAGGAGTGCGAATACTTTGACAATGCGTTCGTATTCGGTGAGAATGAGAAGTTCGCTTCGGCCATCATCGTCCCTAATGCTCCTAAGGTAAGGGAGCTTGCAGCCCGACTGGGGGTCAAGGGTCCGGATGCAGAGATCATCAGGAATGAAGAAGTTGTTAAGGTTATGCATAAAAAAGTTGAGGAAGTCAACGCCAAACTGGCGGATTACGAGAATATCAAGAAGGAACATTTCCTCTTTGATGACTGGACCACCGACAACGGTATGCTCTCGCAGACTCTGAAACTGAAGCGCCGCAACCTCATAAAGCGTTACGCCGAGGTTATCTCAGATACCTATAAGAAGCTGTAAATCAAAAGAGTATAAAAAGAAAAAAGACGGTTGAAAAACCGTCTTTTTTCATCTGTCGGGATACTCCGACTCGAACGGAGGACCCCTTGGTCCCAAACCAAGTGCGCTAGCCAACTGCGCCACATCCCGAAGTGGACTGCAAAGGTATAGCAGTTTTTTGAATTTCCAAAAAAAATTTGTGATAAATATTATTTGTATTACCTTTGTACCCGCTTTGGCAAGCAAGAAAGCCAGGATCCGGTGAGATGGGTGAGTGGCTTAAACCAGCAGTTTGCTAAACTGCCGTACGGGTAACCGTACCGGGGGTTCGAATCCCCCTTTCACCGCAAAGAAAAAAGTCAATGGAAAGCATCTGCAGCGCAGATGCTTTTTTTGTGCGTGCTCAGGCAGGCGAAAGCTGGCTTTCGCCTGCACGAACACGCACAAAAAACAAGCAAGGCAAAGCCTTGCGTTCCATTGACCCCACCATATCTTTGCAAGGGCCCCTCCGGCGAGGAGGGTGGGATGTGCGACCAGCGGGAGCAAATCCCCCGCGGCGAACGGGCATGGATGTGCGACCAGCGGGAGCAAATCCCCGCGGCGAACGGGCATGGATGTGCGACCAGCGGGAGCAAATCCCCCGCGGCAACTGTTGTTCGTCTTTGACGCTCAGCCTCCGCATCGCAGTTCTGGCGACAAACACCGTCACAGGTAACCATCCCTGGAGAGTGCTCAGGCAAGGACTGGCTGTGACGGTGCAGACAATCGGGCAGTACCGTCATAGGGCACACTGCTTACATGGGCCTGCAGCCGGGCTGTCCTGTGACGGTGTTTGTCGCCTTCTTCTCCATTCTTTCTTCCTGGAAGTGCAATTCAGGGCTCCCTGCACTTCAGTGATGGGCAAATATAAAGGGCGGTCGCAAGGGCCGCCCTTCATATCATAGGAAGTACCTCTCCTTATTTCTTGAAGAAGCTTGCGACGAACTCGTTGAAGTCTGTGCGGTTCTCCTTCTCGAACTTCTTGCGTGCGCTGAACACTGCCCGCTGTTCCTGTGATGGGTCGTATTTCGGGTCCCAGTTCTGGGCGTACTCCCAGTAGAAGTGGTCAGGATAGTTCTTCTGCATATCCTTTGCGTCACTGAAGTGCTTCTGCTCTGCCTCTTCTGCAGTGCTGAAACGGTGCAGGATAGCCGGAGCCTCGGTCATACCGCAATAGAACGGATAGTAGACCTGACAGCAAGGGTGTCCCATTGCAGTCCACATCACGCATCCCTTCTCGAAGCCGAGACGGCCGCGCAGCTGGAACACGTTGGATGCCACAGTGGAGTTGTTGCAGATGCCTGCAGGGATCTCGCCTTCCGGAGTGAGAGGCTCGTGGAGTGCGAGCACGTTCATCATATCCCTGATGGAGACCTTCTTCAGAGGGACGCTTGCGAACTCGCCCGGACGGTCCTGGCCGAAGAAATAGGTCCATGCCTCGTGGCGGCGGATTGTGTTGCTGGATGACTTAAGTGAGCTCTCGGAAGCATAAGCCTTGGCAAAGTTGAATTCTCCGTCTTTCTTCGGGTCATACCAGCCGCGGCTGACAGCGTAGTCGATCAGGTCGTCGCAGCCTGCGAAGTTCTCCTCGTCATCGAGGTCCACCTCGCCGATCACATAGTAGTTAGGGATGACCATCACCTTGTCGTCAGGGACTCTCTGGGCAACCCAGTGCTTTCCCTTGACAACGGCGACCACCCAGGCCTCGTTGATGTCGGCGATGAGGTATGAACGTCCGCTGCCGCTGTATCCGAAGGTTTCGACGAGGTTGCCTATGATGGTCACGCCTTCGCGGGCTGAGCGTGCATATTTGGCAACTGCCTTGCGTACTTCATAGAGGATGCCTTTGCCGGCAAGCTCACCCTTGTCTTCGCGTGAAGGGCAGTTGTCGGAAGCTACTGAGACACCGAACTGGTTCATGAAGGAGTCTGCCACCTGGGAGCCCGGGAACTCGCACCAGATGTACCTGAGGCTTTTCTCTGTTGCCGGAGCGACATAGATGTTGAGCATCTGCTCTC
Organism: Bacteroidales bacterium; assembly: GCA_045599325.1. GTDB lineage: Bacteria > Bacteroidota > Bacteroidia > Bacteroidales > UBA932 > Cacconaster. The sequence goes on from JAZRVT010000027.1 coordinate 28,329, forward strand.
CGCCGTCGTCCTCGTTGTGTGCCATCAGCACAGAGCCGTCAACGGTTGCGTTGCGTCCGGCAATGATGCCGAAGCAGTTGTCCTGTGCATTGCAGAGCACTGCAATGCAGATGAATAAGGCTGTTAACAGTTGTTTTCTCATATCTTGTGGATTTGTTTGAACAGAGGGATGTAGCTGACCTTTTCGCTCACGATCTGCTTGAGATTCTCGATCGGAATGCGTTCCTGGGCCATTGTGTCACGGTCGCGGAGGGTGACACAGCCGTCGGTGAGGGTGTCGTGGTCAACTGTGACGCAGTATGGGGTTCCGATTGCGTCCTGGCGGCGGTAGCGCTTGCCGATGGAATCCTTCTCGTCATACTGGCAGTTGAATTCGAAGCGGAGCTCGTCTATGATCTCGCGTGCCTTCTCAGGCAGGCCGTCCTTCTTGACGAGAGGCAGGACTGCGAGCTTGACAGGTGCTATGCAGGCAGGGAGACGGAGGACGACGCGCTCTTCACCGTTCTCGAGCTTCTCTTCTGTGTATGCGGCTGAGAGGATTGCGAGGAAGGTGCGGTCAAGTCCGATGGATGTCTCGATGACATACGGGGTATAGCTTTCGTTTGTCTCCGGGTCGAAGTACTGGATCTTGCGTCCGCTGAATTTCTGGTGCTGGCTGAGGTCAAAGTCTGTGCGGCTGTGGATGCCTTCGAGCTCCTTGAACCCGAACGGGAACTCGAACTCGATGTCGGTGGCGGCATTTGCGTAGTGGGCGAGCTTCTCGTGGTCGTGGTAACGGTATTTGCCGTCTCCGAGCCCGAGGGCCTTGTGCCAGGCGAGGCGGGTCTCCTTCCACTTCCTGAACCACTCCATCTCAGAACCCGGGCGTACGAAGAACTGCATCTCCATCTGCTCGAACTCGCGCATCCTGAAGATGAACTGGCGTGCAACTATCTCGTTGCGGAATGCCTTTCCGATCTGGGCGATGCCGAAAGGAACCTTCATCCTGCCGGTCTTCTGGACATTGAGGAAGTTGACGAAGATTCCCTGTGCTGTCTCCGGGCGGAGATAGATGGTGCCGACGCCGCCGTCCACATTGCCGAGCTGGGTGCTGAACATAAGGTTGAACTGGCGCACGTCGGTCCAGTTCTTGGTGCCGGAGATAGGGCAGGCGATCTCGCAGTCGACGATGATCTGGCGGAGTTCGGCCAGGTCGTTGTCGTTGAGGGCCTTAGTCATACGGGCGTGGACCTCGTCATATTTGACCTTGCTTCTCTGGACATTCGGGTTGGTTGCGCGGAACTGCTCCTCGTTGAAGGAGTCGCCCCATTTCCTGCGGCCTTTCTCGACCTCCTTGTCCATCTTCTCTTCGAGCTTGGCGAGGTAGTCCTCGATGAGGACGTCGGCGCGGTAGCGCTTCTTGCTGTCCTTGTTGTCGATGAGCGGGTCGTTGAAGGCGCCCACGTGGCCGGAGGCCTCCCAGATGCGCGGATGCATGAAGATTGCGGAGTCGATTCCCACAATGTTGTCGTTGAGGTGCACCATCGCCTCCCACCAGTATTTCTTTATGTTGTTTTTCATCTCGACACCCATCTGGCCGTAGTCATAGACTGCACTGAGGCCGTCATAAACTTCGCTTGACGGGAAAATGAACCCGTATTCCTTTGAGTGTGCGATAAGATTCTTGAAAACTTCTTCCTGTGTCATAAGTCTATTCTGTTAATCAATTCTCCAATGAAAGGGCGCTCGACAACCTGCGGATGCGGGACTGTGAGACGCTCTGTGCGGATCTCGAGGCCGTTGAACATCAGTATGTCGATGTCGATGATCCTGTTTTCGTAAATTCTCCTGCCTTCGGCGTCGAAGGCAGCCTTGTGCGCCGGACGGCCCATCCTGCGCTCAATCTCCTGGCAGATGTCCAGAAGCGCTTCAGGCTCTATGTCTGCCTCAAAGGCCACAACCTCGTTGAGGAAAGGCTCCCCGTCGAACCCCACGGCCTCCGTCTCCATAGCTCCGGAATAGAGCATATCGACCCTGAGGGCCCCGGCGAGCATCGCTTTCGCCTGCTCGAGGTTCCATTCCCGGTCGCCCAGGTTAGTGCCAAGTGAAAGGTATATCATAGCAGTCCGAGTTCCAGTTTAGCCTCTTCGCTCATCATATCAGTGTTCCATTCCGGTTCATAGACGAGCTCCACCTCAACGTCTGTCACCTTGGGCACGTCTGCGACAGCAGCCCTCGCGTTCTCGACCACCTCGTCGGCTATCGGGCAGTTCGGGGCGGTGAGAGTCATTTTGACAAAGGCTTTGTTGTCTTCGTCGACTCTGATCTCATATATCAGCCCGAGGTCGTAGATGTTCACCGCGATCTCAGGGTCATAGACATTGCGCAGGGCGTTGATTATGTCAGCTTCCAGTGCAGTACGCTGCGGCATAGGCTTTTATTGTCTTAATCATTGATACCAGGCCTCCGGCACGGGTGGGGGAGAGGTTCTCCTTCAGGCCGATTGCGGTGATGAACTCCTCGTCAGCCGCGAGGATCGCAGCAGGTGTCTGGCCGTCATAGACGCGGATCAGCAGTGAGATTATCCCCTTTGTGATGATGGCGTCGCTGTCAGCCGCGAAGCGGAGGCATCCCTCCTCAATCCGGCAGGAGAGCCATACCCGCGACTGGCAGCCCGGTATGAGGTTCTCCTCAGTCTTGTCCTTCTCTTCGATGACCGGCATACCTTTCCCGAGTTCGATGAGATATTCGTATTTGTCCATCCAGTCGTCGTAGATGGAGAACTCATCGATTATCTCAGCCTGTATTTCGTTTATTGTCTTCATTCTATCTAAGCATTCCAAGTACCTTGCGGAGGCTCCTTATGAAGTATCCGCACTCTTCCATCGTGTTGTACGGGGCGATGGAGGCCCGCAGCATTCCGGTGCTGCTGTATGTGCTGATGAGCGGCTCCGCGCACATAAGGCCGCTCCTTACCGCGATGCCGAGCTTGTCGAGGATGTGTGCCATATCTTCGGGGTGCGCTCCCTCGACAGTGAATGAGAAGAGCGGCGCCTTGCGGGACAGGTCATCCGGCAGGCCGTATATCTTCAGCCCTTCGATCTTCTGCAGCTCCTCTGCAAGGAACGGCACTATGTCAGGGTCCATCACTGCCTCCTCAGCTGCCTTGAGCGCCGGGACGAAGCAGGCGGCGCCGGTGAAATTCGGGGTCCCCGCCTCAAACTTGACAGGGAGTCCGGCATAGGTGGTGCGTTCGAAGGTCACGGTTCCGACCATTTCGCCGCCGCCCCATACAGGAGGCATCTCCTCGAGGAACTCTTTCTTCCCGTAGAGCACTCCGGTGCCTGTCGGTGCATATATCTTGTGGCCGGAGAATGCATAGAAGTCACAGCCGATATCCTTGACGTCAACCTTTTCGTGAACGATGCCCTGTGATCCGTCGACTGCAACCGGGATGCCTCTGGAGTGGGCCAGCGCGGTAATCTCGCGGATGGGGTTCACGACTCCGAGCACATTCGAGATATGGGCCACAGAGATTATCTTCACGCTGCCGTCGAGCCTTTTCTCCAGTTCGTCGAGCTCGATCTCACCGCGTCCGTTGACCGGGATGACTTCAAGCACGGCGCCGGTCCGCTGGCAGGCCATCTGCCACGGAACGATGTTGGAATGGTGCTCGGCAAGGCTTACAAGCACCTTGCTCCCCGGAGTGAAATATCTCTGTGAGAAGCTGGAGGCCAGCAGGTTGAGGGATGCGGTGGCTCCGCTGGTGAGGATTATGTTCCCGCGGTCCTCTGCACCGATGAAGGTGCGCACGGCTTCACGGCCGGCCTCGTAAAGGTCTGTGGCTTCGCTGCTGAGGCGGTGCACGGCGCGGTGGACGTTGGCGTTCGAGCTGCGGCTGATGCGCGCCTGCATCTCTATGACAGAGTCAGGCTTCTGCATCGTGGCCGCATTGTCGAAGTAGACCAGCTTCCTGCCGTACACTTCGCGGCACAATGACGGAAATTGTTCACGGAAATCCATAATCACGCAAAAATAACTAATTTTACAGAAAAATAGCTGACTATGTACGAATATATTACCGGACGGCTTGCAGAGATAACTCCGACTGATGCAGTCGTGGAGGCCTGCGGTGTCGGATACTCTCTCTCCATCTCCCTGAGCACCTTCTCCAGGCTGCAGAGTTCAGCCGGCGCGAATGTGAAACTCTTTGCGTACCACATTGTCCGTGAGGATGACGAACAGCTTTTCGGGTTTGCTGACAAGGATGAGAGGGAGGTGTTCATACACCTTGTCTCCGTGAGCGGCGTCGGTCCCGGATCGGCCAGGATGATTCTCTCGGCGATGACTCCGGACGAGGTGCGCAGCGCAATCGTCTCCAACGATGTCAACAAGTTCAAGGCCGTCAAGGGCATCGGCCTCAAGACCGCCCAGCGGGTGATCATCGAGCTGAAGGACAAGATCGGCCGCGGCGGCGGTGAGTTCCAGTTTGAACCTGCGGGTCCATCGTCTGCAGTGAGGGAGGAGGCTCAGAGCGCTCTGACTCTGCTCGGCTTTGCGAAACCTGCCGTGGAGAAGGCCCTGAACGCTGTTCTGAAGGAGACCCCGGGTGCGTCGCTCGAGGAAGTGATAAAAAAAGCTTTGAAAATTCTCTGAAAATAGTTGACGCTTTGCGATTTTCTTTATACATTTGCGCGTTAAAAAGTGTAAAAAGCGAAAAATGAATACACCAGCCGAACTCAAATACACAAAAGACCACGAATGGCTTCGCATTGAAGGCGACGTCGCAGTTGTTGGAATCACAGACTTCGCGCAGAGCGAACTCGGTGACATTGTTTTTGTCGATATCCAGACCCAGGGCGAGACTCTGGCAAAGGAGGAGGTCTTCGGAGCCATCGAGGCAGTGAAGACCGTAGCTGACGCCTTTATGCCTGTTTCAGGCGAGATCGTTGAGGTCAACCCAGAGCTTGAAGGAGCTCCAGAGCTCGTCAACTCCGACCCTTACGGCGCCGGCTGGATGATCAAGATCAAGTTCTCCGATCCTTCGGAAATTGATACTCTTCTGTCTGCTGAGCAGTATGAAGAAATAATCTGATTTGTAAATCAAATGTGATGTGTTCAAGGGGGCCTTGGCGAGGGCCCCCTTGGTTTTTTTATGCATCCGCCGACCGAGCGAATCTTTTTCTTATATTTGCAAGTTACATTGAATTGAGACACAATGGCTGTAAAGTGTGGCATAGTAGGCCTTCCCAATGTCGGCAAATCGACATTGTTCAATTGCATAAGCTCATCCAGGGCGCAGGCGGCGAATTTCCCGTTCTGCACCATTGAACCGAATATAGGGTCGACGACAGTCCCTGACGAGAGACTCAATGTCCTCACGTCGATGTGCAACCCGAAGAGGACAATCCCCGCAACGGTGGAGATAGTGGACATCGCGGGTCTCGTGAAGGGCGCAAGCCGCGGCGAGGGGCTCGGTAACCAGTTCCTGGCCAACATCCGTGAGACAGACGCCATCCTCCACGTCCTCCGCTGCTTCGACGACCCCAATGTCACCCACGTTGACGGCACGGTGGACCCTGTACGCGACAAGGAGGTCATCGACATCGAACTCCAGGTCAAGGACCTCGACACAGTGACCAACCGTATCGCGAAGGTTCAGAAGCAGGCCACCACGGGCGGCGACAAACAGGCGAAGAAGGCCCTCGAGGTGCTTCTCCGCTACAAGGAAGTGCTCGAACAGGGCAGGAACGCACGCGAAGTGCTCCTCGACAACCCTGAGGAGCGGAAGATCGCGAAGGAGTTCTGCCTGCTGACCTCCAAGCCTGTGATGTATGTCTGCAATGTGGATGAGAACTCCGCAAAGGAGGGCAATGCCTATGTGGATGCAGTCCGCAACGCAGTCAGGGACGAGGGAGCGCAGATTCTGGTGATCTCCGCGAAGATCGAGTCCGAGATCGCTGAGCTGGAGGACCCGGACGAGAGGCAGATGTTCCTCGAGGAGATAGGACTTGAGACCTCCGGCGTAGTCCGCCTCGTGCAGGCGGCATACTCCCTGCTCAACCTGCAGACATTCTTCACCGCCGGTGCGGACGAGTGCCGCGCCTGGACCATCAACAGGGGGGACAAGGCCCCTCAGGCTGCGGGTGTCATCCATACGGACTTCGAGAAGGGCTTCATCAGGGCCGAGGTGATCAAGTATGAGGATTTCGTGAACCTGAAGACCGAGGCTGCCTGCAGGGCGGCCGGCAAGCTCGCCAGCCAGGGGAAGGATTATGTGGTCGAGGACGGCGACATAATGCATTTCCTGTTCAATGTCTAATGAAAATCAGTAAATGTCAATCAATATGAAAAAATTGTTTTTTGCAATTGCCTGCGCCGCAGTCATCCTGACCGGCTGCAAGCCTAAAGCCGCAGAGGCGGTGGCACCGGCGGAGAGACCGTCCTGGTTCACCAACGAGAACTACTTTGTAGAGAAGAACGGAATGTATGAGGAGATGCCGGTCTATACGAACAACATCGTGATGGTCGGTGACGACTATATTGACCGCGGACTCTGGAACGAGTTCTTCTGCGACACTACTATCAAGAACCGCGGCATCACCTATGACGCAACTGAGCACGTGCTCTACCGTATCGGCGGGATTGCGGCCCGGAAGCCGGCCAAGATTTTCGTGAGCGTCGGATACAATGACATTATCAACGGCAAGAAGGTCGATGAGACAGTCTCCCGCATCGGAGATATCTTCGCAACAGCCGCCAGGCTCTCTCCGAAGACGAAGCTCTACTATATGAATATCGCCGGCTACAGCGAGGACGAGGCCGAGGTTGCTGCGTTCGACGAGGTCAACAGCAAGGTCGAGGCCCTTTCAAAGGAGGGTGGCTTCGAGTACATCGACATCAAGTCCGCTCTCTTTGACGGCATCAAGTCGGGCGCTTTCAGCACCAACGGCGGCAAGCACCTCAACGGTCCGGGCTACGAGGCCCTCGCAGCCGCCATCGAGAACCAGATCGGCAGGATGCATCTCAACCACGCAGACGAGAAGGAGTTCAACGGTGTGGATTACTACAAGAACCGCGCTTCCATCTTCCGCTCACTCCCTCAGACTGACAGCAAGGTGTTGTTCCTCGGCAACAGCCTGATCAACAACGGACTATGGACAGAACTCTTCCCGTTCATCCCTATTGTCAACCGCGGTATCAGCGGCGATGAGATTGACGGAATCCGCCAGAGACTCGACGAGGTTGTCCGGCACAACCCTTCCATACTGTTCCTGATCACAGGCTGCAACGACTTTGTCAACAACCCTGACAAGCCGGCATCACAGGTCTGGAAGTCATACGAGGCGCTGCTCAAGGATGTGTGCGGCCAGTTCCCGAAGACAAACGTCAATGTGATGAGCATTCTGCCGCTTAACCCGAAGTCGAAATTCTACGAGGGCTTCAACGAGAAGGCGGCTGAGGTCAACAGGCTGCTCGAGTCATCGGCGGAGACATACGGCTACCGCTATATCGACATCGCCAAGGTCCTCTCTGACGAGAACGGTGACCTCAAGGACGAGTACACCACCGACGGCATCCACCTTACTGCTGACGGCTATTTCAAGTGGGCTGCTGAACTCGCAGCAAACGGCTCAATGATTCATATCCCTGTAATGTAATCCAAAGACAATATGTACAGAACTCATACTTGCGGCCAGTTGAGGATCGGCGATGTCGGTCAGACCGTGACCCTTGCGGGCTGGGTGCAGAAAACCCGCAAAATGGGAGGAATAAGTTTCGTGGACCTGAGGGACCGTTACGGCATCACCCAGCTGAGGGTTGATGACACAACTGACGCTTCTGTCAGCGAGACTGTCTCCAGACTCGGACGTGAATTCGTGATCCAGGCCACAGGTGTGGTCGAGGAGCGCCAGAGCAAGAATGCAAAGATTGCCACAGGTGACATCGAGATCAGCCTCAAGGCTGTCAAGGTGCTCAACGCATCCGAGGTTCCTCCTTTCACAATCGAGGACGAGAGCGACGGCGGCGAGGACATCCGCGCCAAGTACCGCTATCTCGACCTTCGCCGCAACCCGCTCAAGAATGCGCTCATGCTCCGTCACAGAATGGCTCACGAAGCACGGAACTATCTTGACGGCAAGGGTTTCCTCGAGATAGAGACTCCGTTCCTCATCAAGTCCACTCCTGAGGGCGCACGCGACTTCGTTGTCCCTTCAAGAATGAATCCGGGCGAGTTCTATGCTCTCCCTCAGAGCCCTCAGACCTTCAAGCAGCTGCTTATGGTGGCAGGCTACGACCGCTATTTCCAGATTGTCCGCTGTTTCCGCAACGAGGACCTGCGCGCTGACCGCCAGCCTGAGTTCACCCAGATTGACTGCGAGATGAGCTTCGTGGAGCAGGAGGATGTGCTCAACCTCTTCGAGGGTATGATGCGCCATCTCTTCAAGGAGGTCATCGGAGTGGAGATCGCCAACCCTATCCCGAGGATGAGCTGGTTCGACGCTATGGACCGCTACGGTTCCGACAAGCCGGACATCCGCTTCGGAATGGAGATCCACGAAATCACCCCTGAAGCCAAGGGGCACGACTTCTCTGTATTCGATTCAGTGGAATATGTAGGCGCCATCTGCGTTCCGGGAGCCGCCGGCTATACACGCAAGCAGACTGACGAGCTCACCGAGTGGGTGAAGCGTCCTCAGGTCGGAGCCAAGGGTCTCGTGACCGTACGATATAATGAAGACGGCTCGTTCAAGAGCTCCGTCGACAAGTTCTTCTCCCAGGAGGACCTCGCTGACATCGCCTGCTGCTGCCAGGCTGACCCGGGCGACCTGATTCTCGTGCTCTGCGGTGCGAAGCGCAAGACTCAGACGCAGCTCGGAGTGCTCCGCATCGAGATGGGCAACCGCCTCGGCCTGCGCGACCCTCACGTCTACGCGCCTCTCTGGATTGTGGACTTCCCGCTCCTCGAATGGGACGACGAGACACAGCGCTTCTACGCTATGCACCATCCGTTCACCGCACCGAAGCCTGAACATCTCGAGTGGTTCTACAGCGACAGGAAGGAGGACCTCGAGCGCGTCTGCGCAAATGCATACGACTTCGTTCTCAACGGCACTGAACTCGGCGGAGGATCCATCCGTATCCACGAGGCGGATGTCCAGCAGAGGATGTTCGAAGTGCTCGGTATCTCCAAAGAGGACGCTGACTACAAGTTCGGCTTCATCATCAACGCCTTCAAGTTCGGTGCACCGCCTCACGGAGGCCTCGCATTCGGGTTCGACCGCGTCTGCGCCCTGTTCGGCGGACAGGAGACCATCCGCGACTATATCGCATTCCCTAAGAACAATATGGGCCGCGACGTGATGCTCGATGCTCCGAGCAGAATTGACGATATCCAGATGGACGAGCTCTTCCTGAAGAGCACCGCCCCTGAAAAGTAACAGATACTCTATGAAAAGACATCTCCTGGCTTTTGCAGCCGTCCTGTTTCTGGCGCTTCCTGCCAGTGCAGACGAGGGCATGTGGCTCCTGCCTCTGCTCGAAAAAATGAACATCAAGACGATGCAGCAGATGGGCTGCCAGCTCTCCGCTGAAGACATCTACAGCATCAACCACTCTTCCCTCAAGGACGCTGTCGTGGTATTCGGCGGGGGCTGCACTGGGGAGATGATCTCTCAGGAGGGCCTTCTTGTGACCAACCACCACTGCGGCTACGGCGCCATCCAGAGCCTCAGCTCCGTGGAGCACGACTACCTGACCGACGGCTACTGGGCGATGAACCGCAGCGGGGAGCTGCCTGCCGAAGGGCTTTCTGTGAGATTCCTCGAAAGCTTCTCTGATGTTACAAAGGCCATCGAGAAGGCGGTGAAGAAAGCTGAGACCAAGGAGATGCGCGACAGCCTCTACCAGAAGGAATGCGCGCGCCTCGTGAAACAGGCTGTCGGTGAGGACAAGTTCCTCAGGGGCTATGTGAGCGAGCTCTATGGCGGCAATGCATACTATCTGGTGGTGGAGAAGATATTCAAGGATGTCCGTTTTGTCGGCGCTCCGCCTTCCTCGATCGGAAAGTTCGGTGCTGACACCGACAACTGGATCTGGCCTCGCCACACCTGCGACTTCTCTATGTTCAGGGTATATGCCGACAAGGACAACAATCCTGCAGACTACTCCCCGGACAATGTCCCGTACCAGCCGCGCCGTTTCCTGACCATCTCCCTCAAGGGAGTGGAGCCGGGTGATTTCAGTATGATTATCGGAAATCCGGGCAGCACCAACCGCTTTATGACCGCCGCTGAACTCCGCGAAAGACGCGATGTCAATGCCATCAGCATCGAGGCACGCGGCAAGCGTCAGGAAATCCTCCTTGAGGATATGCTGGCAGACCCTAAAGTGAAGATCCAGTATGCAAGCAAGTACAGCGGTTCCTCAAACGCCTGGAAGAAGTATATAGGAATGAACGAGACCTTCGGGAAGCTCGACGTGGAGCAGCGCCGTGCCGATGAGGAGAAGGCCTTTGAGGAGTGGGTTTCAAAGAAGAAGTCACGTGGGGAGAAGTATGGCGACGCACTTTCAAAGATCAACGGTGCGGTGGACGCACGCGCGAAAACCCGCCGCGACCTGATCTGGTTCGCGGAGACTGTGGTCAACATCGAACTGCTCTCTGCAGTTATGATGGCGGAAAGGTTTGCAGGCACCGGACAGCTCAGGCCACGTCTGGAGTCCTTCTACAAGGACTACTCGATGCCTACCGACATCAAGTCGACAAAGGCGATGCTCCGCCTCTACAGGGAGAATGTGGACCCTGAATCGCAGGTTGCGTTCTGCAGGACCATTGACGAGAAGTTCGGAGGCGACATCGACGCCTATGTGGATGACATCTACGAACGCTCCCTGTTCACCGCACAGGAGAAGGCCTGGAGGGTCCTCGGCTATGCCGAAGGTTCTGAAAAGGTTGACAAGGAGCAGCTTGTCAGGAACGTCCAGGATGATCCGGCCTATGAACTGGTTTCAAGCTACACCGCTGCAATGACTCAGTATTCCTCAGATCTGAACAAGTACAACATACCGTTCGACGAAGGCAAGAAGGCATATATCGCCGGTACACTGGAGATGCGCAAGGACGCGGCCATCTATCCTGACGCAAACTTCACTATGCGTCTCACTTACGGCCAGATCAAGCCGTACAGTCCGCGCGACGGTGTCATCTATACAGACTACACTACTCTCAAGGGAGTGATGGAGAAGGAGGACCCGGACAACTGGGAGTTTGTCGTTCCAGAGAAGCTCAAGGAACTCTACAAGGCCGGGGATTTCGGAAGATATGCCCGCAGGGACGGCCAGATGCCGGCCTGCTTCATCAATACCTGCGACATCACGGGCGGCAATTCGGGCAGCCCTGTGCTCAATGCGAAGGGTGAACTCACAGGCCTCGCCTTCGACGGCAACTGGGAGGCGATGTCGGGTGACATCATCTTCGAGCCGGACCTCCAGCGCTGCATAGCAGTGGACATCCGCTATGTCCTCTTCATACTGGACAAGTTCGGCGGAGCCGGCTGGCTGCTGGACGAGATGACGATAGTCGAATAGGGCACTGTCAGGAAGAGAAAAGGACGTCAGAGTTTTCTGGCGGCCTTCTTCATCTCTTCGAACACCGGACCGTCGTCCAGCGCTGCAGGGTGGCCCTCGTCACCGCCCTCCCTGATGCTCTGCACGAGAGGGATCTGGCCGAGGAGCTCAAGCCCGTATTTTTCACAGATGCGTCTGCATCCGTCCTTGCCGAAGATGTAATACCTGTTCTCAGGCAGTTCGGCCGGGGTGAACCAGGACATATTCTCAATCACTCCGAAGATCGGTTTGTCGACCTGCGGGTTCCGGAACATATTGACACCCTTCTCCACATCCGCCAGAGCGACAGCCTGAGGGGTGCTGACTATGACGGCCCCGGTGAGAGGAATGTCGTGGACAAGGGAGATGTGGATGTCGCCTGTTCCCGGAGGGAGGTCGAGCAGCAGGAAGTCGAGTTCTCCCCACTTGACCTGCAGTATCATCTGCTTGAGGGCGTTGCAGGCCATCGGACCGCGCCAGATCAGCGCCTGCTCAGGGCGTGCGAAATATCCGATGGACATCCATTTGACCCCGAACTTCTCGATAGGGATCATTATCTCCCTGGAGTCCTCGGGAATCTCTTCGTCATATCCCACAGGCGTTCCGTCTGCGTGATACACTTCCACTTCAGGGATCTCACCCTCTGTTCCGGTCATCTTCGGGACGGACGGACCGTAGACGTCGGCGTCCGCCAGACCGACCCTGTAGCCGAGTCTTGCAAGGGTTATGGCCAGATTGACGGCGACCGTGGACTTGCCGACGCCGCCTTTTCCTGAGGCGACGGCAATTATCTTCCCGATGCCGGAAAGCTGCTCCTGGTCGAGGTCAAGCACACTTTTCTTCGGCTTCGGTTTCGGTGGATTGGGGTTGTAAGGACCTTTTATGTCGTATGGATTCATAGGCTGAATGTTTAACTGTTCACAAAGGTATCAATTTTTAGACTAAATTTGAGATATGAAAAGAAACATCCTGATTGTGCCGGACAAGTTCAAGGGGTCCCTCACTGCCGGCGAGGTGGCTGATGCTCTGGAGAAGGCTCTCCGGAGGCTGCTTGTGGGCGGTGATGATGCCTGCATAGTGAAACTGCCGATGGCTGACGGCGGCGACGGCTCGCTCGAGGTGGTAGAGGCCTGCACAGAGTGCACGAGGGTTGAGGTTGACACGGTCGATTCGCTGATGAGACCCCTGAAGGCCCCGATGCTGCTGCTGGAGGGCGGAAAGACAGCCTTCATCGAGATGGCGAAAGTCTGCGGCCTGGCTATGCTCCGTCCGGAGGAGCGCAACCCCGAGAAGACCACTACCTACGGCCTCGGCCTTATGATGCGCCGTGCTGTGGAGGCGGGATGCAGCAGGATAGTGATGGGCATCGGAGGCAGTTCCACAAACGACGGCGGCGAAGGGCTGCTGGAGGCGTGGGGTGCCATCCGCGGCATAGAGATATCGGTGGCCTGCGACGTTGAGAACCCTCTCCTCGGTCCGGAGGGCGCAACGATGGTCTACGGCCCTCAGAAAGGAGCGGATGCTGCTATGCTCGAAAGGCTCGAGCGCAGGATGGAGGAGCGTGCACGGCGTCTCGGCCTCGACACTGCTGTCCCCGGAGGCGGGGCGGCAGGCGGTGTCGGCGCCGCTCTCTTCAGTATCGGCGCAGAGTTGGTTCCCGGCTGGCAGGTGTTCGGCAAAATGACTGGCCTTGAGGAAAGGATAGCGGAAGCGGACAGTGTGATAACAGGGGAGGGGCGTTTTGACAGCCAGAGCCTCAGCGGCAAGCTGATAGACGGCGTGGCGGCTCTCTGCCGGAAATACAGAAAGAAGCCCGTTGTGGTCTGCGGCCAGAACCTGCTCAAGCCTGAGGTATGGAAGAAGGCCGGGATAGGCGACGTATATTCCCTCACGGAGGTCGAGCCCGACGCCGGAGTATGCATACGCGATGCCCGCCGCCTGCTCAGCGGAGAGGGAATCCGTGTGGCGGGCTGCGACGAGGCGGGACGCGGTCCGCTCGCCGGCCCTGTCTTCGGAGGCGCTGCAGTTCTTCCCGACGGCTTCAGCCATCCGCTGCTCAACGACTCCAAGCAGCTGTCGGAAAAGCAGCGTGACACGCTCCGCCCGCTGATTGAGAGCGAGGCGGACTGGGGGGTTGGAAGCGTCGACGCTCAGGAGATTGACCGCATCAACATCCTGAAGGCATCGATCAAGTCGGTCCATCTGGCGCTGGACGGCCTGAAGGAGAAACCGGACATCGTCCTGATGGACGGAAACAAGTTCACGCCATACAGCGGCATTCCCTGCCATACCGTCGTCAAGGGAGACGCTAAGATAAAGGCTATTGCCGCCGCAAGCGTGCTTGCGAAGACCCACCGCGACGAGCTGATGAAGAGGCTTGCCCGGGAGTTCCCGCAGTACGGCTGGGAGCGCAACATGGCCTATCCGACAAAGGAGCATTGCGAAGCGGTCCGCAAGTACGGACTGACCGTCCACCACCGCCGCAGTTTCCACATTCCCGAAGAGGAGACATTGTTTTGATACAGTTACAAATCATCAAGAATATGAATAATCAGAGAATCGCTCAATTCAAGAGACCTTTCAGTCTTTTTTTGATGGCGGCCTTCGCCGCTGCCTTGTTCAGCCTGAACGCCTATGCAGAAAAACGAGTCCCGCAGATCCAGGTGGGAGCCCAGTCAGTCGATGAATATATTCCGCTCCTCAAGGGCAGGAAGGTATGTCTTCTTTCCAACCAGTCCGGTATCGTCCCGTCGGGAAAGCACGACCTGGACATCCTTCTGGAGAACGGCATCGACGTGGTGCTGATAATGACTCCGGAACACGGTTTCCGCGGAAATGTGGACGCCGGTGAGACCCTCGACGAACCTGTGGACCCTAAGACCGGGGTGCCGATCTGCTCGCTCTACAGCAGGACCGGTGCGCCGATTGAGTTCGACAGGGAGTTCATGAACGGATTCGACATCCTTGTATTCGACCTCCAGGACGTGGGTGTCCGCTTCTATACCTACTACGTGACAATGAAGAGAATGATGGAAGCCTGCGCCGAGTTCGGCAAGAAGATGATAATCCTTGACCGCCCGAACCCTATCGGATTCATGGTAGACGGACCGAAGCTCGACATGAAATACAAGTCAGCCGCCGGCGCGCTCCCAATACCTGTCGCCCACGGAATGACACTGGGAGAGCTTGCCGGAATGATCAACGGCGAGAAATGGCTTGACAACGGCCTGCAGTGTGACATAACAGTGATCAAATGCAAGAACTACACACATCAGTCGCGCTACACTCTGCCTGTCAAGCCGTCTCCGAACATCCCCGATATGCGCTCGGTCTACCTTTATCCTTCGATGTGCTATTTCGAGGCGACTCCTGTCAGCCTGGGACGCGGAACTGACTGGGCATTCCAGATGTACGGACACCCGAATATGAAGGGCTATGGTTTCGAGTTCACCCCAAGGAGCACAGAGAGCTCGCGCAATCCGATCCAGAAGGACAAGACCTGCTACGGCGTGGACCTCAGGACACAGCCTTCTGATGAGGAGATACTCGCAAACGGGGTCAACCTGGAGTATCTGATAGATGCATACAACAACCTCAACCTCGGGGACCATTTCTTCCGTTCCGCTTTCGAGATCCTTATGGGACAGGGCTATGTGCGCAGGATGATAGAGGCGGGGGCCACCGCCGAGCAGATCAAGGCCTGCTGGGCGAAGGATGTCGAAGACTTCAAGCGTGAACGTCGCCCTTACCTGCTTTATCCTGAATATTAGAAAAGGATTCCCAGAAAAGCGCAAGTTGAGGTGTAACAGCTCAATAAGTTTGAATCCGTCCTGATATAACTGTTGGAATAATCGAAAATAGTGGTTATTTTTGCAGGCTATCCGGAACTATTTCCAAATCGCCCCTTTTTTGAGAAAATTTATATAAAAACATCAAAATAATATGAAAAACTACTCCACTCAAAGCATCAGGAACGTCGTCCTGCTCGGAGGTACCCGCAGCGGTAAGACCACTCTGGCAGAATCAATCCTTTTCGAAGGCAAAGTGATTGACCGCCGCGGAACAATCGAAGCAAAGAACACCATCTCAGACAACACAGAAGTCGAGCAGATCTTCCAGCGCTCAATCTACTCAACTCCTCTCTATGCTGAGGTAAAAGACCACAAGATCAACGTTATCGATGCTCCAGGTGCTGACGACTTCGTGGAAGGCGCAGTCCTCGGTCTCAATGTTTGCGAGTCAGCAGTGATGCTCGTCAACGCAGGTCAGGGAGTCGAGGTTGGAACAGAGATCCACGGCCGTTTCGCAGAACAGTACAAGAAGCCGGTCATCATCGCAGTCAACCAGCTCGACACTGAGAAGACCAACTGGGACAACACAATCGACACCCTCAAGCAGGCATTCGGTGCAAAGCCGGTGATCTTCCAGTTCCCTGCAAACCCTGGTGTCGCTTTCGACAGCATCGTGGATGTCCTCAAGATGAAGATGTTCAAGTTCAAGGATGACAACGGCAATTTCGACGAGTGCGAAATCCCTGCAGAGTATGCAGACAGGGCCGAAGAGATCCGCGCTGAACTTATGGAGATGGCAGCCGGCAGCGACGAGGAGCTTATGGAGAAGTTCTTCGATGCAGGCGAGCTCTCAGAGGAAGAGATCCACAAGGGCCTCAAGGCAGGTTTCGATGCAGGCGAGCTCTATCCTGTATTCTGCGTCTGCGCAAAGAAGGATATGGGTGTAAGGCGCCTCATCGAATTCATCACAGAATTCGCACCTGCTCCTTCAAACGTTGCAACTGATCCTACATCCCTCTTCGTATACAAGACTTCCCTCGAGCAGCACCTCGGTGACGTCACCTATTTCAAGGTAATGTCAGGCAAGATCACTGAAGGCCAGGATGTCATCAACGTCTCCAGCGATTCAAAGGAGAGGATCACCACCCTCTTCGCAGTCGCAGGCAAGAAGAAAGAGAAAGTATCAGAACTCGTTGCAGGCGATATGGGCTGTACAGTCAAGCTGAAGGCAGTCAAGACCAACCAGACCCTCAACGCCCCTGGCTTCGACAAGGAGCACGAGCCTATCTCCTTCCCTCCGTTCAAGTACCGCTGCGCCATCAAGGCTGTCGACGAGAAGGACGAGGAGAAGCTCGGCGAGGCACTCAACCGCGCCGGCGCAGAGGACCCTACACTCCGCATCGAGTACTCGAAGGAACTCAAGCAGACCATCATCAACGGTATGGGCGAGCAGCACATCAACATCCTCAAGTGGCACCTCAACAATGACTACAAGATCGATGTCGAGCTCTTCGCTCCGAAGATTCCTTACCGCGAGACCATCACCAAGGTCGCTACCGCAATGTACCGCCACAAGAAGCAGTCAGGTGGAGCAGGCCAGTTCGGTGAGGTTCACCTTCTTGTCGAGCCTATCGTAGAAGGTGTCGAGACCACCGCAAGGTTCAAGATTGACGGCAAGGAGACCGCTCTCACAATCAAGGGTAAAGAGGAATTCGAACTCCCTTGGGGCGGCAAGTGGGAATTCTACAACTGCGTTGTCGGCGGCGCAATCGACGCTTCCTTCATGCCGGCAATCAAGAAGGGTCTCACCCAGAAGATGGAAGAGGGCCCTCTGACAGGTTCCTATGCCCGCGACATCCGCGTATTCGTCTATGACGGTAAGATGCACCCGGTTGACTCAAAGGAAATCGCCTTCATCATCGCAGCCCGCAATGCATTCAAGGAGGCGTTCAAGAACGCAGGTCCGAAGATTATGGAGCCTATCTATATGGTCGAGGTGATGGTCCCTGGCGACTGCATGGGTGATGTGATGAGCGACATCCAGAACCGCCGCGGCCTCATCGAGGGTATGGGTTCCGAGAAGGGCTTCCAGATCCTCAAGGCACGTGTTCCACTGGCAGAACTCTACAAGTATTCAACTACACTCAGCTCCCTGACTTCAGGCCGTGCAACCTTCACCCAGGAGTTCATCGAGTACCAGCAGGTACCTATGGATGTCCAGGAGAAGCTCCTCAAGGCTTACGAGGCAGAGCAGCAGGAAGAAGACTAGTGATATCCGCACAGCATATAGACAAATCCTTCGGGACCCTCAGGGTCCTGAAGGATATTTGTTTTGATGCGTCCCCTGCAGAGGTGGTCAGCATTGTCGGTGCCTCGGGCGCCGGCAAGTCCACTCTGCTCCAGATTCTGGGATCGCTTTCCCGTCCCGATTCCGGAACCCTGACAATAGACGGTGTGGATGTATTCTCCCTTTCCGAAAAGGAGATGGCGGAGTTCCGCAACCGCAGGATCGGGTTTGTTTTCCAGGCACATCACCTTCTGCCGGAATTCACGGCAGTGGAGAACGTGATGATACCCGCACTCATTGCAAAGCGCCCGCGCAATGAGGCGAAGAAGGCCGCCGAAAAGCTTCTGACCACTCTCGGGCTGGGGGAGAGATTCACCCACAAGCCAAGTGAGCTGAGCGGCGGCGAGCAGCAGAGAGTGGCCATAGCCAGGGCCCTTGTCAACAGTCCGAAGGTGCTGTTTGCCGACGAGCCTTCAGGAAACCTTGACAGCCGCACGAAGGGTGAGCTTCACAGGCTTTTCTTTGACCTGCGCGACAAGTTCGGCATAACAATCATCATTGTCACCCACGACAAGGAACTTGCGGCAATGTCCGACAGGGTCGTGGAGATGCAGGATGGGCAATTCATTTAAATTCAAGCAGTTCGAAGTTGCAAATGTCCGTTCCGCACAGAAGGTGGGGACGGACGGGGTGCTTCTTGGCGCCTGGGTCGGGCTGATGCCCGGCGACAGGACTGCGCTCGATGCCGGTACCGGCACCGGAGTCATCGCCCTTATGCTTGCCCAGCGTCAGCCGGACCTTGAGGTAACAGGGATTGACATCGACTCCGCTTCAGCAGCTGAGGCGGCTGAGAATTTCTCGGCATCCCGATGGGCTGACCGGCTCACTGCCGTGGAGGCCGATTTCCTGCAGTGGGGGAGCGGGGAGAAGTTCGACCTGATAGTCTCCAACCCTCCGTTCTTCGTGAACGCCCTGAGGGCTCCTGACAGCCGCAGGAGCGCGGCCCGCCATACTGACTCCCTCCCTTTCGGCGCGCTGGTTGAAAAGGCTTCGCAGATGCTTTCTGACAGAGGGAGGCTGGCAGTCGTGCTGCCTGCCGCAGAGGCGGTCTCTTTCGCGGGCAAGGCCTTTGAGAGAGGACTTTTCCTGAGCAGGATATGCCGGGTGTCAACACGTGCCGGCTCTCCGGCCAAGAGAGCCTTGATGGAGTTCTCACGCAAAAAAGGCGGGCTTGTCGAAGAGACGCTCGCCATAGAAAATGAGAGCGGCCCGACTGAAGAGTACAGGTCGCTCACAAGAGATTTCTACCTTAGATTCTGACGGCTATTTCTCAGCATTCTGCTGAGCAGGGTTCTGGTTGCCCTGCTGGTTGTGCCGGTGCATTCCCTGGTGCATTCCCTGATGCATACCCTGGTGCTGGCCCATCCCCTGGCCGTGGCCGCCCTTCTTCATAGGCTGTGCAGGAGCCTGGCCGCGTCCGCGGAGGTTGTGGATCATCTTCATCTTGAAAGCCTCTTCTGCCTGATAGAGTTTGGCAACCTTCTGGATTGGAAGCACTTTCTTGAATTTCGGATAATAGGCTGACATCACTTCCTGCTCGGCCTTGACTGCCTTGAGGTAAGCATCGATGTTAGCTTCCATCTGCTTGTCGGATACCTGCTCCTTGCCGCATTTGAGTGCGTGGAAAGCCTTTGTCACTGCTTCGTGGGCAGCCTGGTTCTCCTTGGAGTAGTTGTTGTACACCGGCCAGAACACCTGAGCTTCTTCAGGAGTGAGGTCGAGTTCGTTGGTGAAGAAGGCGATCTTTTCGGACTGGATGCGTTCGAACTGCCTGGCCCTGAATTCTGCCTTCTGTTTCTGATTGTCCTGTGCGAATGCGCCCAGGGAGAGTGCCGCACAGAGTGCGGCTACAAGTAATTTCTTCATTTTCAAACTTTTATTGTAACTCTGCATATACTTCCTGCAGGTCGGAGAAAGTGACGGAGCTCCCGAGGTATTCGAGTATGTCTTCAGTTTCGAGAGAGGTCTCCTCCATAATATATGCGTCGTTGGTGTATTCTTCTTCAAGGCTGGCAGTCTGCTCCTCAGGTGCGGAAGATTTGACAGTGCCGGTGAGCGAAAGTACGCCATAGCCGATGCCGAAGATGACAGCGAACATCGCTGCGAGTGCCAGGGCGGGCTTCACGCTCTGCATCACCAGCCTGAATCCGCTCTTCGGAGCCTCTTCCGCTGCAATGCGTTCGTGCACTCTGTCAGCCAGACCTTCCATATACCCTTCGGGCATTCTGAAAGGGTTGGCCTTCAGTTCATCGTAACCGGTTGTGTCATTTGCTTTTCTCATACGGCTATTAGACTGCATTGATTTCAAAAAGTTTAAAAATGAATGTCTACTTCTTCTTTCACTGCTTTCCTCACCTTTTCGCTTGCGTGGTGGAAGGATGCCTTGAGGGCTCCGACGGAGGTGCCGGTTATCTCGGATATCTCCTCGTAGGGCATTTCTTCGAAATAGCGGAGGTTGAACACGGCCCGCTGCTTCGGCGGCAGTGATGCGATGGCCTTCTGGAGGCTGGCCTGTGCCTTTGTGCCGTCGAAATAAGGGTCGGAAAGCAGATTGTCTGCTGCTTCGGTTCCTGTGAACAGGTTCCTTATCTGCTGCTTCTTCAGGAATGTGATGCATTCGTTGGTGGCGATCCTGTAGAGCCAGGTGTAGAGTCCGGATTCGCCTCGGAATGTCTCAAGCGCATTCCATACCCTGATAAGAGTGTTCTGAAGGCAGTCGTCGGCATCGTCGTGGTATGTGACCATACGACGGATGTGCCAGTACAGCCTTTCGCTGTACCGGCACATTATCATATTGAACGCCTTTTCGCGTTCACCTTCTCTGTTGAGTCTGATTATATCGCTGTCTTCCATCAAAAGGAAAGAGCGGCCGATACGATGTGTTCAGCGTCGAGTCCGTAGGCTTTCATCAGTTCGGCAGGCTTTCCGCTCTGTCCGAAGACGTCGTTGATGGCCACGTGGCGCATAGGGGTCGGGCACTCTTCGGCGAGCACACCTGCAACAAGCTCGCCAAGACCGCCTGCGATGAGGTGTTCTTCAGCTACGACAACCTTTCCGGTCTTGCGTGCGGAAGCGATGACAGCCTCTCTGTCAAGCGGCTTGATGGTGTGGATGTTGATGACTTCGGCGCTTATGCCTTTCTCTTCCAGCATCCTGCAGGCCTGGAGGGCCTCCCATACGAGATGGCCGGTGGCGATGATGGTGACATCGCTGCCCTCTTCGAGAATCTGTGCCTTGCCGATCACGAACTCCTGGTCCTCAGGAGTGAAGTTAGGGACTGAAGGCCTGCCGAAGCGGAGATATACAGGACCGTCCCACGCGGCTGCGGCGAGGGTAGCGGCCTTGGTCTGATTATAGTCGCAAGGGCAGAGCACGGTCATCCCCGGCATCATCCTCATCATACCTATGTCCTCGAGCGTCTGGTGGGTTGCACCGTCCTCGCCGAGTGTGATGCCGGCGTGTGATGCCGCTATCTTGACATTGGTCTTGGAGTAGCAGACGGACTGGCGCACCTGGTCGAGCACGCGCGCTGAGGCGAAGTTGGCGAAGGTTCCTGCGAACGGGATGAAGCCGTCGATGGCGAGGCCAGCGGCCATACCTATCATATTGGCCTCCGCGATGCCGCACTGGAAGAATCTGTCAGGATTCTCAGCTGCGAAGGTGTCCATCTTGAGAGAGCCTTTGAGGTCTGCCGTGAGGGCGACAACCTTGGGGTTGGTGCGTCCGAGTTCAGTGAGGCCCGCTCCGAAGCCTGAACGGGTGTCTTTCTTTCCGGTGTCGATGTATTCCTTCATATTAAAAGTCTCCCATAGTTTCTTCGAGCTGGAGCAAAGCGAGGACACACTGTTCCTCTGAAGGAGCCTTGCCGTGCCACTTGTTGGTGCCGGCCATGAAATCGACTCCGTGGCCCATCTCCGTGTTGAACATTATCATTATAGGTTTGCCCATTCCGCGGTAAGCCTCAGCATCTGCGAAAGCTTTTGCGATGGACTTGAAACTGTGTCCGTCAGCCTTGATGACCTCCCAGCCGAAGGCTTTCCAGCGCAGGTCAAGGTCGGTTTCGCTCTGTACGTCCTCGATGGTGCCGTCAATCTGCTGGTGGTTCCAGTCTGTCATAGCGACAAGGTTGTCGAGCTTGTAGTGGTGGGCAGCAGCGGCTGCCTCCCAAACCTGGCCCTCCTGGCTCTCACCGTCGCCTATCAGGACATAGACAGTGCTGCCGTCGCCAGCAAGGCGCTTGCCAAGGGCTGCGCCGACTGCCACTGAGATGCCCTGTCCGAGGGATCCTGCAGCCTGGTGCACTCCCGGAAGCCCCGCCTCGATGCAAGGGTGTCCCTGAAGTCTTGTTCCGAAGAATCTGAAGGTGTTGAGCTCTTCCACAGGGAAGAAGCCCCTGCGTGCGAGGACACTGTATAGCACCGGCGACATATGGCCTGCTGAAAGGAAAAACATATCGGTCCCCTGGCCTGAACGGGTCCAGTTCTCAGGGGTCACGTTCATCTCCTTGAAGTAGAGATATGTGAGGATGTCGGTGCTGCTCATAGAGCCGCCCGGGTGGCCGCAGGCCGCCCTTGTGACCATCCTCACGATGTCCCTTCGTACCTGCGAAGCAATCTGCTCCATTGAATACTCGTTAGTCATCATTAGTCTGGATGTTTGTCTTACAAAGATAACAAATGGTTGCGTTATATCAAACAACCGTGCGGGGCTGAATGCTACTGCTCGGTGTCCAGCGGGTGCTTTGCCTTCTCGAAGAATTCGGCCTGCAGTGCAGGTCCGACATTGTCTTTCTTGACGGCCTTTATCTTCTCGGCCAGGAACTTCGCTGACTCAAGGTTGGAGTATTCGCCGAGCTCGATGCAGGACTGGGAAGGCTCGCCTGCAAAATGGTTGGGGTAATCGGCATACCAGAAGATGGACGGACGGAGCTTCTCCAGAGGAAGGCGGTTGAGGGCCTTTCCGTTCTGGGTTGAGGCCTGGTCCAGCTTTACAAGGTCCGGACGGGCAGCCATCAGTTCTGAGGTCTCGCCCTCGCCGGCGTGCTCGCCGCTGTAGGTCTTGATCATCTTGGCCAGTTGCGCCTTCACCTCGGGCTTGTCTCCGAAGAGCGTTTCATATACGATATAGTCGCGGTCAGAATTCAGCTGGCTCTGGCAGAAGAGGTTCACGAGTGCGTTGTTGCCTCCGTGCTGGCTGAAGAGGATAATCTTCTTGCAGCCGTTCCGCGCAACCTCGGCGCAGGTCTCCTCAAGCAGCTTCAGGCACAGCTCCGTGGAGTAGGCCACTGTCCCGGGCTGATGGCGCGCTTCGTTGATCTGTCCGGCATAGAAGGTGGGGAATACGATTGCATATTCCATTTCGGCCGCCATCTTCGCAAGGTAGTCCGCAAGGATGCAGTCGGTTGCCAGAGGCAGATGCGGTCCGTGCTTCTCCAGCACGCCCATAGGGATGATGCAGACTCCTTCAGCTTTCTCCACGGCTTTTGCGAAATCGGGGCCTGTGAGTTCGGTCCAGAGGACTGAGAGGTTTTCATTTTGTGCTTTGCAGCAGAAGCAGCCGAGGACAAGGGCTGCAATAAGAATGGCTTTTTTCATAGGATGAAGTATTTGTACATAAAGGTAGTGAGAAAACCGGAAAATCATTCGTATTTTTGCGTTTATGAAAAACATCAGGAATTTCTGCATCATCGCCCACATAGACCACGGCAAGAGCACGCTCGCTGACCGTATGCTCGAACATACCCATACTCTCGACCAGAGAGATATGGAGGCTCAGGTGCTCGACTCGATGGATCTCGAGAAAGAGAAGGGCATCACCATCAAGAGTCACGCAATCCAGATGGACTATGTGTACAAGGGTGAGAAGTATCTGCTCAACCTCATCGACACTCCGGGCCACGTCGACTTCTCCTATGAAGTCTCCCGTGCGATTGCCTCCTGCGAGGGCGCTCTGCTGGTGGTGGACGCGACACAGGGCATCCAGGCGCAGACAATCTCCAACCTCTATCTGGCAATCGAGCATAACCTCGAGATCATTCCTGTCCTCAACAAGATAGATATGGAGGCGGCTATGGTGGATGTGGTGCGCGACCAGGTGGTCGACCTCCTCGGCTGCGACCCGGACGACGTGCTGCTGGCATCGGCCAAGACCGGCGAGGGCGTGGAGGCAGTCCTCAA
The DNA here is from genome assembly GCA_045599325.1 of Bacteroidales bacterium. Classification (GTDB taxonomy): domain Bacteria; phylum Bacteroidota; class Bacteroidia; order Bacteroidales; family UBA932; genus Cacconaster. Next base: position 52,229 of record JAZRVT010000027.1, read on the forward strand.
TGCTATCGTGGAGAAGATCCCGGCTCCGGAGGGAGACCCGGACGCTCCGCTGCAGGCCCTGATATTCGATTCTGTGTTCAATGCTTTCAGAGGCATCATAGCATATTTCAAAGTCTTCAACGGCTCGATAAAGACAGGCGACAAGGTCAAGTTCGTCAACACCGGCAAGGAGTATGACGCCGACGAGGTGGGTGTCCTCAAGATGAAACTGTGCCCGAAGGAGGAGATTCCGTGCGGTTCTGTGGGATATATCATCTCAGGTGTCAAGACTGCGGTCGAGGTGAAGGTGGGAGATACCATCACCCACGTTGCAGAACCTTGCCGTGAGGCTATCGCCGGTTTCGAGGATGTGAAGCCGATGCTCTATGCCGGTATGTTCCCGGTCACTGCGGACCAGTATGAAGACCTCCGCTCTTCGCTCGAGAAGTTCCAGCTGAACGACGCCTCTCTGGTATTCGAGCCCGAAAGCTCCCTCGCCCTCGGATTCGGATTCCGCTGCGGCTTCCTCGGACTGCTGCATATGGAGATAGTGCAGGAGCGCCTCTTCCGTGAATTCGATATGGACGTGGTCACCACGGTGCCGAACGTCTCCTATAAGGTATATACCACACAGGGCGACTGCGTGGATGTGCACAATCCGTCCGGACTGCCTGCACCGACGCTGATCGACCATATCGAGGAACCTTTCATCCAGGCCCAGATTATTTCCAAGAGCGACTTCTACGGTCCGATAATGAAACTCTGCCTCGACAAGCGCGGAATCCTCAAGAGCCAGCACTATCTGACTTCAGACCGCGTGGAGCTCACCTATGAAATGCCACTCTCCGAGATTGTATTCGACTTCTATGACAAGCTGAAGAGCATCTCGAAGGGATATGCCTCATTCGACTACCATCTGATAGGCTTCCGTGAGGCGAAGCTTGTCAAGCTCGACATCCTGCTCAACGGCGAGCCTGCAGATGCGCTCTCCACCCTCATCCATCAGGACCACGCCTATGAGTTCGGCCGCAAGATCTGCGAGAAACTCAAGGACCTCATCCCGCGCCAGCAGTTCGACATCGCCATCCAGGCCGCAATCGGTGCGAAGATCATTGCACGCGAGACTGTCCGCCAGGTGCGCAAGGACGTGACCGCCAAGTGCTATGGCGGCGACATCACGCGAAAGCGCAAGCTGCTCGAGAAACAGAAGCAGGGAAAGAAGAGAATGCGCCAGATCGGCCAGGTTGAGGTGCCTCAGAGCGCCTTTATGGCGGTCCTGAAGCTTGACTAGAAGTCAATGAGTGCGGAGGTCACTCTCCTGTAGTCCTCAAAATCTTCCAGACGCTCTTTCCAGTCCTCTCCGGTAATGCTGTCGAAGAGGTCCGGGATATCCTTCTCTGTGAGGTACTGTCCTGTTGTCCTGTCCTTGACCTTGAAGATGAAGTCGCAGAGGGAGCCGTCCTCATAGAAGTAGTAGCGGTATTCCAGGAGTATCTCTCTTTCGGCGAAGACATTCTCCTCTGTCTTGAAGAGGAACATCGGGCGGGCTTCGTCGTCATAGAGATATTCCGTCAGGATCTTCCTGCCGGCGCAGTCGACGAGGTTGGTCTTTGCGCGGACGAAGTATGGCGCTGCCCTGTATTCTCCGCACTCATCGTCGAAATCACCGTAATGGAAGATGTCCACATCCCAGTACTGAAGTCCTGTGCCGGGGAAGCAGTGCTGGACCTTGGTGCGGATGACGCTCTGTGCGCGCGGTTCGTCCTTCGGGGCGGAAGACTGGAGCGCGGCCGCATAGGCGGCGCGGATCTGCTTTGTGCGGGCGGCCTTGCTGTTCTGGGCGGCGGCAGTCGTGCAGATGAGGATTATTGCAGTGAAAAGAAGGAATGATTTTTTCATAGGTGTATTTTTCTACAAAGATAGAAATTTTTCAAAAAATAGTACCTTGCGATACAAAGTACTAAAATTTTTATATATCTTTGCAGAGTCAAATAATGCAAGAGGATTTACTTTTATCGCTAAAAATGATAAATATTTATTGACAAACAATAATTATTTATAAATTTGCAGAAAATAATAAGACCAGAAGATGATTATCGACTTACGCGATGTTAACAAGACTTATGACAACGGGCAGCCTCTGCACGTGCTGAAGGGCATTAACCTTCAGGTGGAAAAAGGTGAATTCGTATCGATAATGGGGGCTTCGGGTTCCGGCAAGTCAACCCTGCTCAACATCCTCGGCATCCTTGACAGCTATGACAGCGGCGAGTACCGTCTCGCCGGCAATCTGATAAAAGACCTGAGCGAGAGAGAGGCGGCTTCATACCGCAACAGTATGATAGGTTTTGTTTTTCAGTCATTCAATCTCATAGGTTTCAAGACGGCTGTTGAGAACATTGAGCTGCCTCTCTTCTATCAGGGTGTTTCACGCCGCCGGCGCCACGAACTGGCGATGGAGTATCTGGACTATATGGGTCTGGCCGAATGGGCCTCGCATTACCCTAACGAGATGTCCGGAGGACAGAAGCAAAGGGTTGCCATCGCGCGTGCCCTTATCACAAAACCGCGTATCATCCTTGCCGATGAGCCTACGGGAGCCTTGGATTCAAAGACTTCCGCAGAGGTAATGCAGCTTCTCAAGCAGTTGAACAGGGAAGAGAAGGTCACGATGATAATTGTGACCCACGACCCTAATGTCGCTGCACAGACTGACCGAACAATATATATCAAAGACGGAGTTATCGGGCAATGAGGGATCTCTTTGTAGAAATATGGGAATCAGTGAAGCGCAACAAGCTGCGTACGAGCCTTACCGGCTTTGCCGTAGCCTGGGGTATCTTTATGATCATAGTTCTGCTCGGAGCCGGAAACGGTCTGATGAACGCCTTCCTGAGAGACAGTGAAGACGTCATAACTAATGTAATGACGATTTATGGCGGCGAGACCTCGAAGCCTTACGCCGGATACAAAGAAGGGCGACATATCAATTTGATGAAAAAGGATATGGAGCTGACTGCCGGACCGTTGTTCAAAGACCACATCGATAATGTGCTGGCGCGTCTGACCAGGAGCGGATTCAATATGGTTTACGGCAAGAAGTCCTTCTCCGTCAATCTTACAGGCTGCTATCCTCTGCAACAGCAGCAGGCCGGATTCAAGATTCTTGCCGGACGTTTCATCAACCAGAAGGATATTGACGAAATGCGGAAGGTCGTGGTGATCACCGACGACCAGGCAAGGAATTACCTCAGGGGTAGCACTAATTATAAGTCATTGATAGGCAGGCGTGTCAGCATAAATGATTTTTCATACGTGATAGTCGGCGTCAGGGAGGGCTTTGAGAATGAGGGAGATATGGCTGTGTACCTGCCGTTCACAACTATGGTGACGCAGTTCAATACAGGAGAATGGCTGGATGTGCTGTCATTCACTTTCCACGGACTGGAGACCGAGGAAGAGAACACGGCTTTCGAGAAATATTACAAGTCTGTGATTGCGGGGGCTCACCAGGCCGCTCCGGATGATGAAAGCGTGGTGTGGATAAGCAACCGTTTCACTCAGAACATGCAGGTGAACAAGGCTACCGGAATGCTCAATACGGCATTGTGGATAGTCGGCCTGTTCACCCTCCTGAGCGGAATTGTGGGAGTATCCAACATTATGCTCATCACGGTCAAGGAGCGTACCCACGAGTTCGGAATCCGCAAGGCTATCGGGGCCAGACCTATGGAGATTACCAAATTGATAGTCTCCGAGAGCATTGTCATCACGGCTGTATTCGGCTACATAGGGATGTTCCTGGGAATGGTGGCCTGTGAGATTCTGGACAAGACAGTGGGCAGTGCTTCCGTGGATATAATGGGAATGTCGATGAAAGTGTTGTCAAACCCTACTGTCGGACTTGACGTAGCGATAGAAGCGACATTGGTATTGATAATTGCCG
>JAZRVT010000028.1:0-73540 GCA_045599325.1 Bacteroidales bacterium
TTGGTGAAACAGCCGCTGCGGCTGTAGGCGCCATCCTTCACATAGCAGTCGAACTGATGCGCCCGCCCGACCAGGTTCAGGATATGCATAAAGGTTACCTGCGCCACGCTCTCAGTGGAATAGTCCACAGCGTTGCGCACCGGAATCCCCTTTGATGCGGCATAGGACGTGTCCACATTGTTGGTGCCTGTCGCAGCCACGCAGATGAGTTTCAGTGCAGGGTTGGAGTCAATCTCCTCCGGACCCATCCACACCTTGTTGGTGATCACCACGTCGAATCCCGATATCCTTTCCTTCGTCTGCTCAGGAGAAGTGGAAGGGTAGGAGACATACTCCCCTAAAGAAGAGACAGACTCCAGGGAAACATCCTTCCCCAGAGTCTGTGCATCCAGAAATACTATTTTCATAGTTAGTCTTTGGTAACTTTCTCAAGCCATTTGACCATACCGAGCATCACGCTCATAGCCACTACGCAGACAATCAGGAACACCATCCAGCATTTCCAGATCGGCCAGGCGTTGTACATGATCGGGCCGACGAAGATGAAGAGGTTGCCCACTGCAGTTGCACCGAGCCAGAGGCCCTGGCAGAGGCCCTGCATATGCTTCGGGGCCACCTTCGACACGAATGAGAGTCCGAGAGGTGAGATGAAGAGTTCAGCCACTGTGAGGAAGAAGTAGGTGAGGATGAGCACCCACCAGCCTGCCTTCATTCCTGCTGCATCTGCTACAGGCATTGCGCGGAAAGCTTCGCCTGAAGGATAGCCTGCGGTGGTTGAATAAAGCATAAGGAAGAGATATGCGAGACCGGTGATACCCATGCCGATAGCGATCTTGCGTGGGGTTGATACCGGTTTGCCCTTCTTGCTCAGGCGTCCGAAGAACCACATTATGATAGGGGTGAGGACAATCACGAAGAACGGATTGACGGCCTGCCAGATTTCAGGGGCGATGGCGTCAGTCTTGACGAAGTCGCGTGCGAAGAGCGAGAGCGACTGGCCGTTCTGGTGGAATGAGAGCCAGAAGAAGATGCAGATGCCAAGCACTGCGAAGAGAGCTGCCATACGCTGCTTGATCTCCTTGGCCATAGCTGCCTTCTCTTCAGCGGTGTAGCCTTCAACCTCCTTGGATGCCTTCTTGGACGGCTCCGGAAGTCTCTTCTTGGTGGCGAGGAAGATGATCAGCGAGATGAGCATCGCTGCCACCGAAGCGAAGAATGAGAAGTGGACACCGGCGTTGAAGACCTCGAGGTAGTTCTGGCAGAATGCCATATCGACAGTTGCGGCGCCGCTTACGGAAGCCTGGTTAGCGAGTTCGGTGAGGTTCTGCATCTGCTCGGCTGCAAGGTTGCCGCCGTTGTCGACGAACTGGTGGCAGAGTGCAGGAAGACCGGCATTGTAGAGGAATCCGTTAGTCTTGAGCCACCAGCTGCGGAGCAGAGGGGCTACGAACGGAGCGATCAGTCCGCCGATGTTGATGAACACGTAGAATATCTGGAAACCGGCGTCACGCTGGTCTTTCGCAGCCTTGAGGGCTTCAGGGCCATTCTTTGCAGCCTCAGCCTCGAAGTTGTCGTAAAGCTGTCCGACGATTGCCTGCAGATTGCCCTTGAAGAGGCCGTTGCCGAAAGCGATCAGGAAGAGAGCGAGGCAGGTGAACGGAAGCAGCCAGCCTGTGTTGGTTGATGTCGCAGTGATAGGGATGGCGAGGCATACATATCCGAGGGCCATGATGATGAGGCCTTTCTGGATTGTGCCCTTGTAGTTTCTGGTCCTGTCTGCGATGGTGCCGCCGACGAGGCTCAGCACATAGATTCCACAATAGAAGAATGAGTAGATGAGTGCGCTGGTCTGGTCAGGAATACCGAACTTGGAGCAGAGGAAGAGCACCAGCACCGCATTCATGATGTAGTAGCCGAAGCGTTCGCCCATATTGCTCAAAGCCGCAGCCAGCAGACCTTTAGGGTGATTTTTGAACATAGTTGGTTATTGTTTGGATTTTGAATATGCCAGTTGTCTTACAAAGTTAGCAAATTTTGGCAAAAAGCATTAACTTAGTCACCCCAAACTTGTACAAAGGAGACAAAATCGTTATATGAACCAATCTGTCACAAACGCTCTCGGCGCCCTGAAGACCTGGAAATTCTGGAAAGAACTGACAGTGCTGACTGTCGGAATGCTCATCGGAGGCGCCGCTGTTTATTATTTCATGCTCCCGGGGAACCTCATCCTGGGCCAGGTCTCCGGTCTGGCAATGGTCATCACAGGCCTCTTCGGCCTGGCAGGGATCACAGTGAGAGTCTCTGTCGTCGTCACCCTGATCAACATCCTGCTGCTGATTCTGGCAATTTTTCTGGTGGGGAAGGAGTTCGGCGCCAAGAACATATACACCTCGCTCATCCTGGGCCCCTGCCTGGAGTTCTGGGACAGGGTCCTGCCGTACCAGAAACTTATGGAGCCCGGAGCGACATCTGTGATGAACGATGTATGGCTCGACCTGCTCTGCTTCGTGCTTGTGCTGAGCGTCTGCCAGACGATACTCTTCAGCGCCAACGCCTCTTCCGGTGGCCTTGACATCCTCGCAAAGATCGCTAACAAGTATTTCCACTGGGATATAGGCACCTGCGTCACCATAACCGGAGCCCTCATCTGCTGCACGGCCTTTGCAGTCAACCCGTTCCGGCTCGTTGTGGTCGGTCTTGTGGGCACCTGGCTCAACGGCCTGACTCTGGATTACTTCATGGCAAGCATCAGCAGGCGCAAGAGAGTCTGCATCATCTCTGAACAGCACGAGACAATCAGAAAATATATCATTGAGCAGCTCAACCGCGGCTGCAGCCTCTACGATGTCACAGGCGGCTATGCCGGTGCAAAACAGGTCGAGATACAGGCACTGCTGACAAAAGACGAGTTCGCCAATCTGATGGAGTACATCAAGGACAACGACATCAAGTCATTCATCACTGCCGGCAATGTCAGCGAGGTCTACGGCCTCTGGCGGGGAAGGGGCAGGGAAAGCAGCTAGGCCGGAGTTTTATGATTTCGGATTATTTTTCCTATATTTACAAATTGTAACAGAAATGAACTAATAAAATAAACTGACTATGACATTCCTCATTATTGCCATCATCGCAGTTGCAGTTCTCTACTTCATCTCCTGCCAGCGAAGCCTCGTCGGACTTGAAGAGATCTGTAAGAACGGCCTCAGCCAGATTGGCGTCCAGCAGGCAAGCCGCTGGGACGCTCTCAAAGCTCTCGCAGAAATGACCAAGAGCTATTCAGAATATGAGTACAAGACTTTGACGGACATTATCGCACAGCGCAAACCTGTCAGCTCCTCCAGCACCACTGCGGATGCCAATGAACAGGAACGGCTCATATCTTCGGCAATGGCCCACATAAATGTCGTTGCGGAAAAATATCCAGACCTCAAGTCGAACGAAATGTACATCAAGACTATGGACTCCATCAATACCTATGAGAACCAGGTGCGTATGAGCCGTATGGTTTACAACGACAGCGTAACCAAGTACAACAAGGCCATCCGTCAGTTCCCGAGCTCAATCGTAGCCTCCATACTCTCATTCTCAGTGCGTGAGTATCTCTCTGAAGAGAAGGGCAAGACAGCGATGCCTTCAATGAAAATCTGACCGGGTCCTATGAAAAGAATAATTGCCGCGCTTTTATGCGCGGCATCTGTTTTATTCTTCCCTGACGCTCTCCGCGCCCAGATCAGGGACATAGACATCTCTGTGACCCTCAATGACGACGGCAGCGCTCAGATCCGCGAGGTCTGGGATGTCACTGTCACAAAGGGCACAGAGTGGTATCTGGTGAGGGAGAACCTTGGCGATATCGCTGTCAGCGACCTTTCCGTGACTGATGAGACAGGTCTGAACTTCGTGAATGAAGGAGAGTGGAACGTTGACCGCAGTCTTTCACAGAAAGCCGGCCGGTGCGGCATTGTCCATAAGAGCAGCGGCTGTGAGATCTGCTGGGGTGTCGGAACCTATGCCGACCACATCTTCGACGTCTCCTATAAGATGACCAATGTGGTCAAGAGCGCCAACGACTATGACTTCCTCCATATGCAGTTCGTCTCCGACGAACTCTCCCCAGCACCTGAGCACGTCAGGGTCACCGTCTCCAAGCCCGGTTCCTGCCTCGATTCGACCTGGTGCCGCATCTGGGGCTTCGGCTTCTACGGTGAGATTTTCTTCCGCGACAGCTGCATAGTGGCAGAGTCCACTGAACCTTTTTCCTACAACAGCTCCGTCATCCTCCTGAACCGCTTCGACAAGGGCGTGTTCAACTCTCCGAGCATCCGCAACTGCGACTTCCAGGAGATTCAGGACAAGGCGTTCGAGGGGAGCAGCTATGTCGAAAAGGAAGAGAAAGGTTTGCTGTACAAGATATTCTTCGGTATCATTATGGTAGGGTTCTTCCTGCTCCTGCCGTTCCTTGTCATCTTCCTGGCCTTGTACACAAAGAGGAAATCAATGGAGAACGCCCTGGGCTTCAAGAAAATGTCAGATGTGCCATGGTCAAGGACGGTCCCTTACGGCGGCAGCCTGACTGTCCCGTACTATGTGATGACCAACTCTCTGGGAATGCTGAACAAGACTGACAATACCGTCGCCTCTGCGATGGTCCTCAAGATGGTTTATGAAGGTTTCCTCAATGTCACCAAGGACAGCCGTGACAAAGTGAAGCTCACATTCAATGACAATGCAGACCTTTACAGGCTCTCCCAGACTGAAGTCGACCTCTACCGTATGATGAGGGAGTCCGCCGGCTCCGACTGCATCCTCGAGGACAAGGAGTTCTCGAAATGGGCGTCAAAACACCGCAGCAGACTGGTGAACTGGACCAAGGCCGTCCGTGACGAAGGCTACAGCGGCCTCCTCAACGGTCAGTACTGTTCAGGCAAGGAGTATACTGCTGCCGGACGGGCCGAGAACCAGAATATCGTCGGTTTCAAGAAATATCTGGAGGACACGACTCTCCTCAAGGAGCGCTCTTCTGAAGAGGTGGTCCTCTGGCGCGATTATATGCTCTTCGCATCTCTCTGCGGCATCGCGGACAAGGTGGCCAAGCAGCTCAAGGACATTGACCCTATTGCATTTGAGAAGATGACTTCTATGACTTACCACGATTTCTCATATGTGCTGAATATGTCGAACATGCTCAACCGGTCCATCGCTTCCAGCATGAATCAGCCATCTCACTACTCCGGTGGCGGAGGCTTCGGCAGCGGCGGCTTCGGAGGCCACGTCTCCTTCGGAGGTGGCGGCGGCTTCAGCGGCGGCGGCCACGGCGGCGGATCGAGATAAAATTTTTATAATTTTTGATACACTTTTACAAAAAAGTCGTATATTTGCAATCCCAATCGAGAACACCTGCCCAGGTGGTGAAATTGGTAGACACGCTAGCTTGAGGGGCTAGTGCCTGCTATAGGGCGTGCAAGTTCGAGTCTTGTCCTGGGCACAGAAAGGAAACCGTAAATGGTTTCCTTTTTTTTGTTAATTTCGCGGAAAACAAGACCATTATGAAGAAGTTTCACCTTTTATTCGCAGCTGTTGTGCTGATGCTGTCAGCCGCTTCCTGCTGCAACCAGACAGAACAGCCTATGAGCAAAGATTTCCTTGACCTCGCAAAGGAGCGCTATTCAGTGCGCAAATTCACCGACACTCCTGTCGAACAGGAGAAGATCGACCTTATCATCGAAGCCGGCAAGGTGGCCCCGACCGCTGTCAACAAGCAGCCTCAGGTTATCTATGTTGTGAAGTCCGAAGAGGGGATGGCAAAGATGAACCAGCTTACACGCTGCATCTTCGGTGCGCCTCAGGCATTCATTTTCTGCTATGACGATGAGGTCGTATGCAAGAGAGGAGAGAACGGCAACTACGGCGAGATTGACGTCACCATAGTGCTCACGCATATGATGATGGAGGCAGCCAATCTCGGGATTGGAACCTGCTGCGTCGGAATGTTCAACCCTGCCGAGCTCAGTGCAGCATTCGGGCTTCCTGCCAACATCCACCCGATTCTCCTGATGCCTTTCGGCTATGCCGCTGAAGACGCCGAGCCTTCACCGATGCACACCACTTTCAGGCCTCTCGAAGAGACGGTCAAGTATCTGTAGCGAATCCAAAGCCCGCTGGACGTCAGCGGACTTTATGCTGGCAGACGGTCCGGACGCAGCGGTGCTCTGTGTCTATAACGGTGTTGTAGATGACGGCGGCGCCGGAAGCGGCCGGACTTCCGTCTGCCTGCGGCCCGCCGGCTGGGGCACCAAAGACAGGTGAGGCATCGGCTGCGGCGCCGAGGAGTTTCTGAAGGGCTTCGCGGCGGGTCCAACGTTCGGTGAAGGCCGTGCAGGGGTCCGGGGCGGAGGTAATCTCCGCGACTTCGGCCTCGCCGAAGCAGTAGCGGCAGAGGTCCAGGTCCAGTTCCCCGGCAATCTCTTCGATGTCGCATCCGACAGGAGCGTCGCTGATGACGCACATCACACCTTTCCTGCAGTGGCTCAGGTTGAAATGAATGTCCGGATGGCACTTCAGGCGCGGCTTGCCGTTCTCATTGTATTCGAACTCAGGATCCTCGTCGAGACCGTACATCTCCTTCAGGCCCTGCTTGAGCAGCAGCCAGGCCTTGGCGCAGAGCACGCGGTCAATGTCGAAGCGGTAGATAAGGGCTTTCTGCCGCCTCCATTCCGGCAGCGCCTCAAGGTCTCTGCGCAGTTCCTCCTGCGTGACACTCTCCGGTCTGTCGAACAGAAATACCTGTAATCTGCGACCGTCTGACATTCCTCGCTATCTGCAGTAGAAGTCAATCATCCTGCTGATGGCACGCTGGCAGACAGGACAGAAGGCAGGAGCTGTGTTGTTGAGCATACGGCACTCCTCATACGGCCTCCAGCAGCCCTTGGCGACATAGCCGGCCCCTTCGAAGAGCCCGACACCCTCGACGTCCATCATATCGGCCCATTTCGAGCCGAAGTCCACCTGCGTGGTTATGTTGTCCTCCCACGGTTCGACGCCCTCGGGATAGTAGTCCTCATAGGCAGTCTCGGACTCATAATATTCGTCTGCGAGACCCGCGAAGCTGTGGCCGAACTCGTGGATGAAGACAGGGTCTGAACGGCTGTTGTCGGAGGTGCCGAGAGCATATGAGTTGTAGATTCCTCCGCCGCCGTACTTGTCCTCATTGGCGATGATGAAAATGGTGTCGAAGCCGACGCCGGAGAGTGCGTCAGCGATCTTCCTGTGGTTGAATATGGTCAGATACCTGTCGATATAGAAGGTGTCGAACGAGGAGTCCATCACTGTGTTCCGCCACTGTCCCTCCTGAGGTATGTCGGTTCCTTCCTCTTCTGACACGCTCTCCACCAGCGTTACGTTGAAGTCGTCGCGGCGGCTGGCATAAGGCTCCATTGAGAACAGGTATTCTGTCATCCTTGCGGCATCGGTGCGGAACTTGTCCATCTGTGCGGCAGTGTAGCCCTCTGCGAGGAACACCAGGTCCACCTTGTGCTTCGGGTCGCCGCTTTTCTGGAGACAGCTCTTCGCATACTTGTCGCTGCCCGGGATGATGTGCCTGTCCGAAGGGTCGACCTCGAATTCCTGCATCACCTCGAAACGGCCAGTCCTGCGGATTCTCTCATACAGCACTATGCGCACAGACTGCTTCGGGAAAGGCATCCATACTGTCTGGTTGCCGGCCATAGAGAGGCGCGATGCCTGCTCTGTTGTGGTCCATTCCTCGAAAAGGGTGCAGAAACTGGTTGAGAAAATGAGGGTCTCGCCGGCGAACGCTTCGAGGCAGTACTGCCCGTAGCCGAAGCGGTTGATGAGAGAGGCGTGGGAGCCTGCCCATTCGGACTCGCGGTAGAGCTCGCTCAGACAGCAGTTCTGCGCTTCCCTGTTGCCTGTGAAGACCAGGTCGATGCGCAGCCTCTCTCCTGTGAAATATGTGTCATAATCAGGGTCTTCGGTGCAGATGGACGATACTGTGCCGTCGCCTTTTACGGATTCGCCGTTGTCAGCAGGAGCGCTGCTGCAGGCGCAGATGACAAGCGCTGTCAGAACAGCAGAAAGAATTCTTTTCATATGGAGTGGTTTTGAACTGCTAAGGTAAGAATAATCTTCCGCTCACGAGCAAGGAACGCATAAAAAAGGCCGGTCTCGCGGCCGGCCTTAGTGACAGATAACTAATTATTAACCAATTCAGTTTCCGTAAAGGTAGTCTGCCGCAGCCGGAGCCATCTTTGACTGGCTGTGGGCGACCCCCTCCACTTCTACTTTTTTCCAGTTGAATTTCAACCCCTGTGCCTCGGCGTCGGTCTGGCACCAGTTGAAGAAGAACTTGCCGCGCTCATACCTGTTCTTGCCCTGGGCGTCGGCCTCGGCGGTGGTCCTGAGGTTGGAGTCCCTTGTGGTGTCGGCGGTGCCGAGCATAAGCACGAAGTCCTTCTCATAGACAGCCTTCTTCGTTATGGCAGGAATCGCTGTTTCGAGATTGCCCCAGCCATAAGGGAAGCTGATCGTTGCGTCCGGCACTGTATACCAGCCCGGGTTGGCGGCGACAACTGTCTTCGCGCGCGGTGCGTCAGCATACATCATAAACCTGTGGGCGAACTGTCCTCCGGCGGAGTGGCCCCAGAGGTTGTATCCTGTGGCTTTCGACGCGCTGTTGTTCACGAAGAAATCGAACAGGTCCTCGATGACTGTGTAGACCATCTTGTCCTGGGAGTTGTACTTGTTGCTGCCGTCAACGATGTTTCCTGACTGGTAGTCACTTTCAGGGAACTGTGATTCGGAGAAGGTAGGGGCGAGGATGATGACCTTGTACTGGTCGGCCTTCGCAATCCATCCGTCACGATAAGTGTCGCCGTTGCGGTCCACACCGTGCATTACGAACTGGACAGGCATTGTGGCGATGTCACCTGCAGGAATGTAGTAGTTCAGGTTGACGGTCCTGCCCCTGAATGCACCGGAGCAGTTGAATTTGACCGAGCCAGAACCCGCCCCGCTCTCGAATGTGAAACTCGATGCGGCTGCAAGGTCAACGTCCATCGTGGCCATCACGCCGCCCTTGAGCACATAGGATGCCTTGGCGACAGGTACAGTATAGACAGACCTGTTGGTGATGACCTTGACATAACCGTTGCCGTTGGTGCTGAATTCGTAGCCGCCCTCGCGGTCTGCAAGGCCTGTGTAGACCTTGATGCCTTTGCTGCTTGTGGTGCCCGCTATCTTTGCGGTGCCGCCGAGCTGGACGGTGGCGAGGTTGCTCTTGTTGCCGTTGATGGCGATTCCGCCGGCGCTGGAGCCTGTGAGCTTGTGCTCAGTGTTGCCGACCACGGCCTTAGGAGTGTCAGGGAAGAGGGCCACGGTGAGCACATATTCGTCGGATGAGGCGGTTGCCGGCTGTCCGAAGATATTGAGGCACATAAGCGCCGTGCCCCAGGTGAGGGACTTGGTTGCGGAGTATGAATTGTCCTTGCCTGAAACGGCTGCCAGGTCATTCTTTGTCAGAGGCGCGAATACCGGGACGTTGGCCGGTTCGAACTTGCCTGCCTGAGGCTGGTCGTAGACTATGTCGCCGCTGCCGTAGCGTCCGCCCGAGTGGATTGCGAGCCTGAGCTCGTCGGCAGAGTTTCCGTTGCGGATCCAGGAGTGTCCGTCATAAGGGTAGACGACAGCCTGGAGGTCGTCGAGTGTCCATTCTCCAAGATCGACCTTGCCGGAGAAGACGCCCTTGCCTGTGGCCTTGAGCGGCTTTGCCACAAGACCCGGCTCGTTGTAGTCCTTTGAGTCAGGGACGCTTGCGGCATTTCCGAAGAGAAGGCCCACGGTCTCGGTGCCGTCCCATTCGTAGAGAGTGGTGCCGTCGTCGAGCTTAGGGTAGGCGAGGTTGAGGGTGATTTCAGTGTCACCGCCCTCTGGTGAGCTCTCGCCCAGCTTGATGTCGAGGGTGGAGACGACGCCTGTGGTGAGGTTGAATGTCTGAGTAGGATATGGGATCTGGTATGTGGCCTTGTCGGTGGTCACGTTGACATAGCCGTTGCCGTCATTGCTGAAAGTGTAATCCTCCTGGCGTGCCGCAAGAGCTGCATAGAGAACAACAGGAGATTCCTGCGCGGTCTTGGCGAGTTTCACGTTCTCCTTGAGCTCCACTGTCACGAGATTGCTCTTCTCACCGTTGATGGCGAAGGTGCCGGCGCTGGAACCTGTCAGTTTGTACTCGGAGTTGCCTGTCACGGACTTGCTCGTGTTGGTGTAGAGCTCCATCTTCTTGAGGCATTCGTCTGCTGAAGCACCTTCAGGGAGACCGTAGAGCTGGACCTTCATCAGTGAGCAGCCCCACTGCATCGCCTTCTTGACAGAGTAATCGTTGTCACCCGCCTTTGTGAGCTCGTCCTTGGTCACAGTTGCGAATACAGGGGTGTTCTCAGGGTTGAGGACGCCGGACTTGTCCTGTGAGTAGACAATAGGGTCCTTGTACTCGCCGCCGGTGTGCATCACGAGTCGGAGTTCACCGCTGTTGTTCTTGATCCAGGAGTGGCCGTCATAAGGGTAGACAACTGCCTGTATGTCGTCGACTGTCCAGTCTCCGAGTTCGATCTCTCCGGAGAATACGCCCTTGCCGGTTGCCTTCACAGGGATCGCTGCGATTGCATCAGGGGCATAGCTGCCTGAAGGGGATGCAGATGTGTTGCCGAAGAGGACTCCTACCGTCTCGTCACCTTTCCATTCATAGAGCGATGTTCCGTCAGCTGTCTTCGGGTAGTCGAGGGTGAAGGTGAACTTGCACTTGTCGCCTGTCGGATCGACAGGGTCGACAGGGTCCTGGCTCTCGCCGAGCTTGACTTTGAGCTCGCTCACGGTGCCGGTGAAGAGATTGAAGGTCTGAGCAGGGATATCGCAGGTGTATGAACCCTTGTTGGTGTTGACCTTCACGTAGCAGGTGCCGCTTTCACCGAATGTCCAGGCGCCCTGCCTTGCTGCAAGGGCTGTGTAGATGGCGACAGGACTCTTTTCGCTGGTTGCGGAGAGAGCCACCTGCTCCGCCAGGTTGACGGTCGCGCAGTTGGCCTTGTTGCCGTTGATGGCGAAGTCGCCTGAGCTGAGCTTGTACTCTGAGTTTCCGGTCATTGACTTGCTGGTGGCGGTGAAGAGTTCCATACCGGTCACATACTCGTCGTCGGTGGCTCCGTCAGGCTTGCCGAAGATGTTGACCTTCATAAGTGAGCAGCCCCACATAAGGTCCTTGGTCACTGAGTATGCGTGCTCGCCCTCTTCCTTGAGGTCGGCCGCTGTGACAGGAACGAATACAGGAGCGTTGTCAGGGTTGAGCGCCCCGTTCTTAGGCTGGTTGTAGGTTATTGCCTTGGTATAGCCGCCGCCGGTATGCATTACCACTCTGAGCTCACCGCTGTTGAGCTTTATCCAGGAGTGCTCGTCACACGGATAGACGACTGCCTGGAGGTCTTCGAGAGTCCAGTCGCCGAGGTCGATGGTGCCGGAGAATACTCCCTCGCTGATGGCAGGGAGCTCCTTTGCCA
Source organism: Bacteroidales bacterium (assembly GCA_045599325.1). GTDB lineage: Bacteria > Bacteroidota > Bacteroidia > Bacteroidales > UBA932 > Cacconaster. The sequence continues at coordinate 11,568 of JAZRVT010000028.1, forward strand.
CTACAGTGCCCTCTGAAGGGTATTCACTGCCTGAAGGAGCGGTGTCGAGATTGCCGAAGAGGAGCCCGATCTTCTCGTTTCCGGTCCATCTGTAGAGGGTTGTGCCATCGTTGAGCTTAGGGTAGTTGAGGTTGAAGGTAAGCTGGTACTCGCTTCCGGAAGGACCTGAGGAGATCTTGGAGAGGTCGACGCTGATGTCGTTGATGCTGCCGGCCTCGAGGGTCTGGTTGGAAGCAGGGAGCTTGAGGTCATATGAACTCTTGTCTGTTATGACGGTGACTTTCACGTCGCCCGCAGCTCCGAATGCGACAGCCTTCTGGTGAGCGGCTGCTGCCGTATAGACTACAATAGGCTTTGAAGAGGTCGCCTCGGAAAGGAGCGGTGTGTCTTCGACCTTGACGAAAGCAGTGTTCTCAGGCTTGCCGTTGACCACATATTTCTTGTCCTTGATGACATATTCGGTGTTTCCGAAGACGCACTCCTTCGCGCCGGCCTGGAAGCGGACAGCGATCAGACGCTCGTCAGGAGATGCTGTTTCCGGCATTCCGTAGATATTGAAGCGGAGGAACGAAGCGCCCCACATCAGGTCCTTGGCGCCGAAATACTTCAGCACCGTGCCCTTGAAACCGTCATCCTTGAGGTCGGAATATGAGAATGGATGGAAAACAGGGGCGTTGCCCTTGGTGAACTCTCCGGACTTGACCTGGGTGTAAGCCAGCTCTCCCTCATACTGTCCGCCTGTGTGCATTGCGATGTGAAGGCCGTCGCTGCCTTCGCGGACCCAGGTGTTCTCGTCGTAAGGATAGATGATGCCCTGGATATCTTCGAGCGACCAGCCTGCAAGGTCAAGTTCGCCTGCGAAGACGCCGACCTTGTCGGTTGCCTTGAGCGGCCTGGCCACCAGACCAGGGGAGTTGAATTCAGACTCACCCGGAACTTTGCCGCTTTTTCCGAAGACTACCCCCACGGTCTCGGTGCCGTCCCATTCTCCCAGGGTGACGTCACCGCCGATGCGTGGATAACTGATGCGGAGGGTGAGGTAGTGACCTGTCGGTTCACCCTCAAAATGCTCCTGGCAGGAGTTCGCTCCCACCAAGGCTGCGAGCAGGAATGCTAATCCTGCGATAAATTTGAATGTCTTTTTCATTTTTCACCGTAGATTACTTCGGCTGCTTTCGGAGCCATCTTGGAATTGGAGTGGCTTGAGCCGCTCACATATGCTTTTTTCCAGTTGAACTGGACGCCTCTTGCCTCTGCGTCCTTCTGGCAGAATGCATAGAAGGACTCTCCGCGCTCGAGCCTGTTGAGGCCCTGGAGGTCAGCTTCCGGCGTCTGGCGGAGGTTGCTTGTCCTCAGAGTGTCGGCGTCGCCGAGAAGGATGGTCAGGTCCTTTGCGTAGAAATCCGCAAGGTCGATACCAAGCTCCTCTTCAGCATTGCCGATGCCGTATGGGAATCCTGCAGTGTCGGTAGGGAAGGTGTACCATCCCGAGTTGGCTGCGACTGCAATGTCCACCTTAGGGTCTCCGAACATCAGATACCTGTGTACGAACTGGGCGCCTGCGGAGTGACCGTAGATGTTGAATTTCTTCGCCTTGGAGGTGCTGTGGTCGAGGAAGAAGTCGAAGATGCCGTCAACGATGGTATAGGTCATATCTTCCTTTCTGTTGAACTTGCCTTCGGCGTTCAGGATATTCCCCTGCTGGTATGACTCTTCAGCGAACTGTTCGTCGGAGAAGGTCGGAACGAGAAGGATGCAGCCGTACTTGTCGGCCTCCTTGACCCAGACGTTGAAATATCCGTCACCGTTGCGGCCCATTCCGTGCATCACGATCTGGACCGGCATTGACGCTATGTCTCCCTCCGGGATGTAGTAATAGAGATGGATGGTCTTCTCCCCGTCTGCCGTAGTGCAGGCATAGTCCATTTCTCCCTTGCCCTGCTGGAAGAGAATCTCTTTTTTCTGGCAGGATGAAGCTGATACCAGGGCGAGTACCAGAGCCAGTAGCATTAGTTTGCCTTTCATATTATATAAATTTGATACCTTTCGAGTAAACGCCTGAGATTGAGAGGTCTTCCGGCTGAAGGATTACGAAGTCGGCGTCGCTCCCCTTCGCAATGTTTCCTTTTGCCGGAAGGGAGAGATTCCTCGCCGGGTTGGATGTGACGAGCTTGAGCGCGTCCTCCAGCGGCAGGATGCCATTTTTTACAAGCGCGACAACCTCTTTGTAGTTGAGGTCGAGAGGCGCAGGGTTATATGTCACCTCGCCTGTCTCGGGATCCTCCCGGCGCACGCCTCCGCGTCCGTCGCTCGAGAAAGTGAGGTTCCCGAGAGGGGCCCCCATTTCCAGGGCCATTCCCACGGCCTCGTGAGGGGCGGTGAATTTCGTTCCGCCTGTGGAGACATCCATCATTCCGCCTCTTTTCGCGAATTTCACGCACTCATCGAAGAGGTCGCGTGTCCTGATGGTATGGGTAGGTGAGAAGTAGGAGATGAGAGACGGATACTTGTCGATTATGGAGAAGATGGTGTCAATCCGAGTCGGCAGGTTTCCGAGATGGATGTGGAGGATGCCGTGCTTGCCGGAGGTGAAGCCTCCGAGCCTTATCTGGTGGACAAGCCTGAGCACCTCTTCCTCAGTCGGGAACGGACTGCGGTCGTCGCTCATCGCCAGCTTGCAGCCGATCACCTTGTCAATGAAGATCATATCTTCTGCGACCGACCCTGTGATTGTTTTTGGAGGATAGCCGTAGTAGCTGGTGAGCATATAGGCAGTCAGTCCCTGCTCATCGAGTGATTTGGCCTTGGAGTAGAGTGTTGAGAGCTCCTTGACGAATCCGTCTGTGCCGAGCAGGCCGAGTATGGTGGTGGTTCCGACAGAGACCAGGTCCTGCACGGTCACTTCAGGGATGAAGGATCTGTGGCCGAACTGGCCGCCGCCGCCGGTGATATGGACGTGCTGGTCGATGAACCCCGGGCAGAGGAACGCACCCTTGAGGTCGATTGTCTCAACGTGGAATCCGCTGAGGGAGAAGCCGTCCCCGATTGCGGCGATCTTCCCGCCGGAAACAATGACCTCGTGCTGAGGCAGCTCGTCGGGAGCGAATATTCTGCAGTTCTTGAATACTATCATAATGCGATTGTCGTTTATTTAATGAGTCTGTGGACTTTGAGGACATCTCCCGCAGAAGTCCCGATCACGCAGAAGGAGACGAATCCGTTTGCTGCTTCAGGTTCCAGCACTGATACTGCGAAGTTGGCGTTCTCCTGGTGGAGGCTGACCACATATGTGCCTTTGCTGAATACCTTCTTCTGTCTGAAGAGTTCTGTGCTGACACTCTGCCTGTGGATTTTCTCCCATTCCTTGGAGGCTCTTGAGTATTTGGTGACTTTGTAGCTCTCGACTTCGAGTTCGGTGTCACTTTCAAGTCTGGTGACTTCCACTCCGAGGATGCGGAGGTTCTCGACCGCCTTCTCTTCGGACATCTCGATGATGTAGGCCTCTGGGCGTTCACGCTGCATCAGAATCTGCGGTTCGAGAGCGTCAAGGACTCTGACGTTCTCCACAACTGCAGGTTCGGCGGTGTTCATGTCGAGCCAGGTGACAGGAAGCCGCTTTTCCTTCGATTCGAAGAGCACCGTCACAGGCTCCTTGCCCTTTACTGTGGTCTTGTTTGCCTTCCGTACCAGTTTCCTTATTGCTCTGCTGTTGTCGAAAGTCTGTTCAAGCACAGTCTTGGCGACAAGGAAAGAACAGCAGGTCCGCCTTGGGAGCGACAGCCTGCCAAGCCCTATGCCGCGCAGTTCCGCAAAGAATGAGATGGCGTTTGAAAGAGCGTAGGAGGTGGAACTTGACTGAGGGCTCTTGGCATTGAGGATGAGAGTCGGCTCGGAGCCCTCTTCATCCACAGTGTAGTATCCGAAATGGGAGAATCCGTTTTCGTCAAGGACCTCTTCGCACTTGCTCTGGAACAGGTCGATGGAAGCCTTCCGGAGAGGCTCGCATACGTTCGGATATCCGGTCGGAAGGAACAGCACATCATAGTATGACGCCGCCCCCTTGCCGCTGACGAACGGCAGCTTGCGGTAAGGCTGGTATTCGTGGAAGTCCATCGCCACGTCAGGGTTGACGCCGATGAAGGCCTTCTTGATGATGACGCTCTGCTTGTCGGCGAATTTGGTCTGGTCGCGGTTCAGGTCATAACCATCTCCGGAGACTCTCTGGAACGCGGCGTAGCCGTCGATATTCGCTACAGGAAGGATATAGAGGTCTATCCTGTCGAGCAGACGGGAGCCCTCCTCTGTGCCGAGCACATAGTCGATTATGGCGAAAAGCCCTTCGGCTCCGCCCGGCTCGTTGCCGTGGATGAGCCCCTGGAGCCAGACCTTGACCTTTCTGCCGCTCTCTCCTGAGTTCAGCCTGACCATAGGCACACGCCTCCCTTCAGCAGAAACGCCGATCCAGGAGAGTGTCATCCGGCTGTCGGAGGCGCGGGATTCGAGCCAGCTGACAATCTCTTCGTATGAGGCGAACCTGTCCTCTTCAATGGAGAGTGTCGGTGTCCTGAAAGTGACAGGCGGGTCCGGGTAGAGCTTGTCGGCAATCGCCTTTTTGAAGTCCTGCGCGGAAAGCAGGCAGCCTGAGATTACAAGCAGCGCTGCTGTGGCAAGAATATGATGACGGGCCGTTTTCATATTGTATTGTCTGTTGATTTGTTACTGGATGATGTAGTGAAGTATGTTGAGGAATGCGGCGCACACCGCCATAAGCGGCAGGTTTCTCTTAGCCAGGTCCATAGGTGACACGCCGGCTATGCCGCAGATTGCCACGATGACACCTGAGATAGGAGATGCCGCGCGTCCCATACTGGCCGCCAGTTGTGAAGGAAGCACCATCTGGACTGCCGGCATCCCGAACTGTGAGGCGATGCCGGGGAGCAGAGGGCTGAATGAGAAGAAGGCTGCGTTGCCGCTTCCCATCAGCATTGCCGCAAGGAATACGATTATGGTAATCATCACAGAAATGGCTGTCCCTCCGAAGCCGGCGCTTGTGGTGCCGTCAACCAGAGAGTCGATGAACCCGAGGCTGATGAGGCCGCCGGAGAAAATCTCGGCTGCCACTATCAGCGTTATGACAGATGTGAACACATTGCCCATTCCCTGCCAGAAACTGCCGAAAAGGGCGAATGTCTCCTTGACGTTGCGCTGCCTGAGCGCTGTGCAGACCACTGCAATTACAAAGGAGACCAGCATTGCGACAGTGGTGGAGATGTTTACGTCAAAGTGCCCGACATAGCCGGAAAAAAGTATCAGGAGCACAAGAGGAAGGAGCGGGAGGAACGCAAAGTATTTCGGCGCATCCGGGCATACTGCTTCGTCGATGGTCTCGCTGAAAACCTGCTTTCCCTGCCTTGCGTCGCGCTTGTCGCAGTATTTGCTGTAGAAGTAGAACATCACCATGAGCACAACTGTCGTAGGGATGACGACCGGAAGCTGGTAGTGGAGGAAATAGTCCACAGGCGTCATGTCCACAAGTGCGGAGGCCGCTGCTGTGTTGGCGGAACCCGGACCCTGGTCAAAGATTGTGGCGGTGGCGATGACAGAGAGCGCTGTCAGCTTGCTGACGCCCAGATTGACGAGAATAGGGTAGAGGGTTGCAGCCAGCAGCAGGCCCACTCCTGCGGCGGACGGTGTGGTTATGAAGAGGATCTGACCGATCGGGATTGCCAGGATCGCAGCAATGTAAGGGTATCTCTTGAATACTTTGAGAGGTCTGATTGCCAGGTAGACGAGCATATTGGTGGCTTCTATCTTGTTCATGAAGGCCACATATCCGCCGATTGTCATAATCATCAGGCCTGCCCTGGTGAAGTTGGAGATGAACTTCTCCTCGACATAGCGGAAAACATCGAACACCTGCAGACCGGTCTCCTTGGCAACTCCCACCGGAGAGGTTCCGATGAGAGCCGCCAGTGCGACCATCACTATTCCCGATATCAGCAGCACACCCTGCGGGTTGTACTTCTTGTACAGCAGGATGGCGGTAATCACTGTTACCGCTATACAGATCGAGAATGAGATCCAAATCATATCAGGAGACTCTAGTAACCAGGGTTCTGCTCAATAGGCTTTCCGGTATTGGAGTTTATGAATTCCTGAGGGAGAGGGAAGAGGACAGGGGTTACGTCATCGTGCATTCCTCGCACTTCACGGCCTGACACTTCATTATGTGCTCTGACTCTGCTCTTGAAGATGTTGCTTGCAAGACGCTCGTCCCCGCCGTTCTCCTGGCTGAGACGGATGAGTGTCTCGCGGCGCTGCTCCTCTGTGATCAGCTCGCGGCTGCGCTCGTCGAGGATGAAGTCGATGGAGACGGCCGATGCCGGTATCTCGGAGCAGTGGGCGCGTGTCCTGACCTTGTTGATCCATACGGCAGCCTCTGCAGCGTTGTTCAGCTTGAACTGGGCCTCAGCATAGAGCAGGTAGGTCTCGGCGAGACGGAGATAGACCATATTGTTGTACTGGCCGTCGTCCGCTGACTTCTCGAAAGTAGGGTGTACATAAGCCCACTTGCGGGTTGAAGGGAGGTTGTACTGCTTGATGGTCGGGTCGGAGTCGTTGCTCATCGCAGCGTTGGTCTTCAGGTTGATGAAGTCCTTGACCTCATAGACATCGCCTGCGTCGTTCTTGAAGAATACGTGCCAGATAAGGGAGTTGTCGTCGTAACGGACGTCCTTGTCCTGCTGGTTGTCATATTCGTAGAGCTTGTAGGCTCCGAGGGAGATGGCGCAGCGGCCGGCTCCCTTGCCGCCGTTGAGGCTCCAGAAGAGGGCCGGAGTGTTGCCGGGGTAGAGGGCGCAGGTCAGCTTGGATATGGTGGAGTTGTTTGTGTAGTAGTTCACCCACATATTCCTCATAAAACAGTTGAGAGTGCCGTATGCAGCATTCTCCACCTCAGTGTTGAGGAAGGTCATTATGACCTCGCGGTTGCCCTCGCTGTAGAGAGGAGAGCGGAACACGTCGATGAATGCGCTTCCCGGGTTGGAGGCGTTGCTGCCGAACCGTTCAGTCATAAGCGAGTACTCGCTGCCTTCCACGAGCGGCTTGAGGACGTTGACGGCCTCCTGAGGCTTGCCGACGGCAAGATAGAGTTCGCCGAGGTAGTGGCGTGCCATCGCCTGGTTAGGACGGACGTTCTCGCCTTCCTGACGGTATGGCAGGTTCTCGACAGCATAGAGAAGGTCCTTCTCCATGAATTCGCGGATTTCTGCGACAGGGGTCCTTTCCCAGTCTACACGGTAGTTGTCGCCGGTGATCTCCTCGGTGCTCAGAGGGACTGCGCCGAACGAGTAGGTGAGGTGGCGGTATGCCCAGGCGCGGTAGAGCCTTGCCTCTGCGATGACCTGTTTCTTGCGGGCCTCGTCTGCTGCCTCGCTTCCGCCCTGCCAGTCAATGCCTTCTCTCTCTGCCCTGCCGATGACCATATTTGCTGTGTTGACCACCTTGTAGAGCCATTCGAAGATCGAGAGGAAGCATTCTGCGTCAGTCATTCCTATAATGTTTTTCGGGAAGCTGAAGAATCGGAAGTCTGTGTGGCGGTTGTTGCCCCAGGCGTTGTCAGTACCGCAGCTCCACATAGTGGATTTTGCGAATGGAAGTGATCCGAACGAGGTGCTGCCGTAACCGATGTCCATACGGCCGTATTCGTCGCGTACCATACTGAGAAGAGCCGAGTTCATACTCATGAAACCGTCGTAGTTCTCAAGAAGGTTCTCGGCGTAGATGTCATCCACAGGCTTCTCTACAAGAAACTCGTCTGTGCAGGAACTGACAGTGGCCAGTGAAAGGATGACAGATATCAGAAGTATCGTTTTTTTCATTGTGTAATCCTCCTCAATTAGATGTCAAGTCTGATTCCGAAGAGCATTTCGAAAGTCTGAGGGACTGCTCTCTGGGATGATGTGAATTCAGGATCGAGACCGGTCCAGGAAGTGAGAGTGAATGCATTCTTGGCATTTGCGTAGATTTCGACCTTGTTGAGGCCGACAGCCTTGGTCCACTTGGACGGAAGCCTGTATGCGAAGTTGATGTCCTTGATCCTCAGATAGTCGGTGCTGCGGTAGAATGCGACTCGCTTGGTGTTCTCGGAGCCGTCGCCGGTGTTCTTAGGATAGACGTTGTTAGGGTTCTCCTCAGTCCAGAAGTCCTTGACGATCTGGTTCTGGCGGTAGGAGACAGTGTGGGTGCCGAGCAGGGTGTTGCTGTAGGTGGCGCCCACCTGGCCGTTGATGAAGAACGACAGGGTGAAGTTCTTCCAGGAGAATGAGTTGTTGAGGCCGAACACTAACAGAGGGGTCTTTCTGCCGATGATCTGCTTGTCCTCTGTGTCGATGATGCGGTCATTGTTGATGTCCTTGTATTTGACATAGCCCGGCTGGGAGAGAGGGGAGAGATATGAGATTGTCTCACCGATCTGGTGGATACCGTCGAACACATAGTCGTAGTTGACGCTGATAGGATATCCGATGAACCACTCTGAAGCCACGTCGTCGATAGGGTTGCCTGCTTCGTCATAGAGGCCCACGTCCACGATTTCTGTCTCGTAGTGGGTGATGTTGAAGTCAGTGTTCCAGGAGAAGTTCTTCCTTGAGATGTTGACGGACGATATCTGGAACTCGATGCCCCATCCTTTTGTCTTTCCTATGTTCTCGAGCAGGGAGTTGGTACCGTTGATTGAAGGGATGGTCCTGCTGAGGAGGAGGTCTGTGGTCTTTGTGGTGTATGCGTCCAGAGTACCCTTGATCCTGTCCTTGAGGATTCCGAAGTCCATACCGGCGTTGAATGATGTCGTGGTCTCCCATCCGAGGTAAGGGGATGCGAGCTTGTTAGGGTAGAATCCGTAGATAGGGTTGTAGTCGGTGTCGAGGTAGTTCTTGCCGTTGAGGACAGGAAGGGTGGAGTATGCGCTGATGGCCTCGTTTCCGTTCTTTCCCCAGGAAAGCCTGAGCTTGAAGGTGTTGAATGTGGAAGCGAACTTAGTATTCTCCATCCACGGCTCGTTGACGAGGTTCCAGCCGACTGCCACTGAAGGGAAGATACCGTACTTGCGTCCTTCGCCGAATGCTGAGAAGCCGTCGCGGCGGGCGGTCGCGGTGAAGAGGTAGCGGGAGTCGTAGGTGTAGTTGGCGCGGAGCATCTGGGAGAGGTGGCTGGATTCAGTGTTTCCTGCCGATGCAGAGAGAGTCGCCGCCTTGCTCGGCTGCCAGTAAGTCATCACATCGTTAGGAAATCCGGATGCGCTGATGGAGTTGGAGATGGACCTGTCATACTGCGCGGAGTAGAGACCTGTCAGGAAGATGCTGTGCTTGCCGAAGGTACGGTTGTAGGAGACGATGTTCTCGATGATCCAGTTGATTCCGTATGAGTTGGAGATTGAAAGCGAACCGTTGTTCTTCTCGCCTGTGGTGGTGTCGCGGCCCTGGTAGGTCTGAGTAAGGCCAGTGGTGTAGGTGTAACCTGTGTTCAGCTTGTAGGTCAGGCCTTTGACAGGGAAGGTCACGTCAATGTAGTTGTTTGTGGTGATCTTGTTGTTGATCTTGCTGCTCTTGTTGTTCAGCGCGCTGAGAGGGTTGCTTCCGTAGCTGTTGTCCTCCCAGGTGAGAAGGCGTATTGAGCCGTCTTCATTGTATGGGACTCCGAGCGGGTTCATCTGGAAGGCTGAACTGAAGGTGACGCTGGATCCGCTTCGGTCGAACCTGCCGTAGCTTGTCCTGGTTCCGAACTTGACCCATTTTCCGAGGTCCTGCTCGAGGTTGATGTTGATGGTTGTCTTTCCGAAGTTGTCACCGATGGCGATACCTCTGTTGTCCGTGAAGTTGGCGGAGACATAGTATCTTGTGCTCTTGCCTGCTCCTCTGAATGAAAGGTTGTGCGACATCTTGTGGCCGTTGCGCATTGCAAGCGCGAGCCAGTCGGTGCTCTTGCCTGCGGCGTGCATCTGCTCCTCAGTGGCCGAGGTGGTCCATCCTGAGGATGTCTTCATCTGATAGAAGGTCTCGCCGTCCATCAGTTCCGGGATGTTGATGCCTTTGGTGAAGGAATAGTAGCCGTTGTAGGTCACAACAGTCTTGTCACCCGCCTTGCCTCGTTTTGTCTGGATGAGGATGACGCCGTTTGCACCTCGTGAGCCGTAGATTGCGGCTGAGGAGGCATCCTTCAGGATCTCTATGGATTCGATGTCGTTGGAGTTGATTTCAGCCCAGTTTCCGTCGTAAGGGATTCCGTCGAGGATTACGAGCGGCTTGTTGGAGGCTGAGATTGAGTTGTTGCCGCGGATTCTTGTGGTGGTGCTTGACCCTTCGGCATCAGAACCTGTCACTGAGATGTTCAGACCTGCAACCGAACCCTGGAGAGTGGAGATGATGTTCGGAGCTGGCCTCTCCTCAAGCTGCTTTGTGTTGAATGAGGCCACAGCGCCGGTGACGTCGCTTTTCTTCTGGGAACCGTAACCGACCACGACAACTTCGTCGAGCAGGTTCCTGTCCTCTTCAAGAATGATTTCAAGCGGTCTGAGGTCGTTGATCTTAACCTCCTGGTCTACATATCCCATAAAGGAGAAGAGAAGTACATCCCCGACTTTGGCAGGGATGGAAAAAGTACCGTCAATTTGTGTGTCAGTACCTGTCTGGGTACCCTTTATGAGCACGCTCACGCCCATAAACGGTTCTCCGTTGGCCCCGTCAGTGACCTTGCCCCTGACCTGGCCGAAGGCTGAAAATGCCAGACTTGACAACACCAGTAATAGAATGGCTTTTTTCATAGAAGATTTATTAAGAATATTGATATTAGTGATATTGTCACGATTGAAACCGGAAGCAGATTCCTTCTGGCCAGCCGGAACGCATCGGTCTCTCCGAATTCTGACAGGACGATGACTACCACGGAAATCGGGGTGATAGCCCTTCCGATGCCGGATATGAGCTGTACGGGAAGCATAAGTGAGGCCGGGTCAATGTCGAACATCACTGCGATGTCCGGGATCGTCTGTGCGTAGGCGGCTGCAGGAGCGTTGCCGCTGCCGGTCAGCACGGTTGATACGAATGTGGCGAGCGACATCAGGATCAGTATGCCTCCCTGGCCGAGATTTGCAGAGAGTGCCCTCTGCACGACCATATCGATCACGCCCGCATCTATGAGCCCCTGCGCGAAGATCGAGGCTGCGAAAATCATTATTACGGTTGAGGAGAATGTGTCTCCCATCCCTCTCCAGAAACCCGACATCGCGGAGACGGCCTTCCTGAAGGACTTTGTCCTTGCAGTATCTATGGCACCTGTGATGAAGAAGGAGAGCAGGATGGCGCTGTTGAGGCTGAGGAACACACTGTTTCCCGAATAGCGCCAGCTGCTGGAAAAGATAAATGAAAAGAGGAGCGGCAGGACAGGGAGGACAGCATACCAGACAGGTACATCACTTTTCCAGTTGATATCTGCCGGCTGGACAGTCGAAGTTCTGTTCACCCGGTATCTCCTGTCCCAGAAAGAGTAGAACAGGAAGAACACTGCAGTGATGATGATAATCATCGGTACGACAAAACGCAGCTGCAGGCCGAAATAGCTGGCAGGCTGCATACCGAGCACATCTGCGAATACAACGGAAGTATGGGAGTTTATGCCGTAGTCGAGAAGCGTGCAGGCCGTGATGGCCGAGAGGGCGTTTATCCTGTCCATCCCGATGTTCACCAGCACCGGATATACGGTAGCGACTAGAAGCAGGGCGACGCCGGATGCGGAAGGGATTGCAAGATTCAGCAGAAGGCCTACAGGTATGAGGAGGATGACCGCCGCGTTCGGATATCTGGTGAAAATTGCAAGAGGCCTCATCATAATATAGGTGAAGGCATTGCTTGCGTGGATCCTTTTCATATACTCCACATACCCGCAGAGCAGCATTACCATAAGACCGATGCCCGCCAGCGTTGAAGAGAAGATTCCTGCGACTTTCTCCAGCAGGTAGAAAAGGATGAAATTGTCGAGCGAACCCCTTGCCCCGTTGATGTCGAGAAGGATAGCGAGGAGGGAGAGCACCATACCCATAAAGAGCAGTATCACGGCCGCATTGTGCTTCCTCAGCAGAAGAAACACGGTCAGAGCGATTACATTCAGCGCCAGTATGAACCCTAATATTGTCATTTCTCTTACAAATTTACCTTAACAAATGACTAAAAATATTAATAAATCCATTAATTTTACATTAATATTTGATGCTATGCTGATTTTAAAGGTATTTTTTGTCGCTTTCACTCTTTTGTCTGCATCCGTGCCGTACCGGTTGGATGTCCAGGACAGAGACCTCTCCGACATCCGGATCCGGGCCGTTGTAAACGATGATTTTGACGGGCACTTCCACTCTGAACTGCTGAATGTCTCGAGCGGAAGGTTCCTTCACGCATCATTCCTGATGGACTACGAAGGAGGCTCGTCACTGATGGTCCGGCTTGTGAGTTCAGACGGAATTGAGACCGGGACAGTTATTCTCCCCGAACCTGTCAGTCCCGGAGACACACTTGATTTCAAGGTGTCATTCAACGGGCAGGAAAGCCTGAGCACGGTCTGCTGCAACGGGTCCTGCTGCGTCTTTTCCGCGTCGCCGGTCCCTTTCCGCAACTCGGCAATTGCCGCTCTCCGCGGCTCTGACTGGGGCCGCCTTCTTTCATTCGAAATTCCGATGCGACCCACGAAGCGCGGCTTCTTACTCGAGCAGATTCTGATATTAGCAGTCATTCTGGCCGATTTGTGCCTGTTCTTTTTCCTGGGACGCAGAAGCCGGCGCAGAAAGAGCGTCCCTGAGGATGTCAGGATCCCTCAGGGGCTGATACCGGATCCCGGACCACAGAGGCAGTCTATATTCCTTTTCGGAGATTTTAAAGTGATATCGGCCTCAGGAGAGGACATCTCATCCCGTTTCTCCCCTGTGATCCGGGACCTGCTCCTTCTGCTTGTCTGCAATACACCAAGGGGCGGGATAACTTCTGAAAGACTCGAGAGCGTCCTGTGGTATGACAAGCAGGGGAAGAGCGCCGCAAACAACAGAGGCGTCTCTACCACAAAACTGCGTTCTCTCCTCAAGGATGTCGGAAACTGCAGGATTGTCAGCAGGAACGGATGCTGGGTGATTGAGCCGGCTGACACTTACATCGATTACCTGGCCTTTGCGGACCTGCTTAAAGATGGGGTTCTGGGCAGGGAGCAGATCGAGTCTATGCTTTCGATAGTGAATGGCGGAATGTTCCTGGCCGACTCGTCTTCACTGTGGTCTGACCCGCTCAAGGCGGAAGTCTCCGACCTCGTGATATCTGTGCTGACCAGATATGCCGGAGGACTCGACATTGAAAAGAATGCCGATACCATATTAAGGATCTGCAGCGCGGTCAGCCGTTTCGATTCTCTTGACGAGACTTCGCTCGAGCTCAAGTGCAGGGCATACCGCGCCAAGGGCAGCCTGATGCTGGCCCACCAGATATTCAACAACTACGCCCGTGAGTACCAGGAACTCTACGGACAGCCCTACGGGAGAAGCTATACTGATATCGTGAGTTGAGCCGGCTGTCTATTCCCACTCGATTGTTGCAGGCGGTTTCGGTGAGCAGTCGTAGACTACGCGGTTGACGCCGTCGACCTTTGCGATGATCTCCTCTGCAACCTTGATGAGGAACTCCATAGGGAGGCAGACGACCTCAGCGGTCACTGCGTCGACGGAGTTGACTGCGCGGAGGGCGACCACGTTGTCATATGTGCGGCGGCCGTCCCTGATGCCTGTGCTGCGGACAGGGAGGAGGACCACTGCTGCCTGCCAGATCTGTTCGTAGAGGCCTTCTCGGCGGAGCGCGTCGATGAAGACGGCGTCAGCCTCCTGAAGGATGTGGATGCGCTCAGGAGTGAGCTCCTCGAGGCAGCGTACTCCGAGACCCGGACCCGGGAAAGGGTGGCGGCCGAGGAAGTGCTTGTCAAGACCGAGCACCTCGCCGACTTCGCGTACTTCGAACTTATAGAGATACTTCAGAGGCTCGACGAGACCGAAATTGAGGTCGTCAGGAAGACCGCCCACGTTGTGGTGGGTCTTGATGGTGCCCTTGTCGGACTTGGACTCGGCGATGTCAGGCCATATAGTGCCCTGGGCGAGCCATTTCGCATCCTGGACCTTGCGGGCCTCGTCAGCGAACACGTCGATGAAGGTCTTGCCGATGGCCTTGCGCTTCAGCTCCGGATCTGTGATGCCCTTGCAGGCGGCGAAGAAACGGTCAGCTGCGCGGACTCCGACTACGTTGAGACCCATACCCTCATAGTGGCTGAGGACATCCTCGAACTCATTCTTGCGGAGCAGACCGTGGTCGACGAAGATGCAGACCAGGTTGTGGCCGATGGCTTTGTCAATAAGAAGTGCGGTGACTGTTGAGTCAACACCGCCTGAGAGGCCGAGCACTACAGTGTCGTTTCCGACCTGTGCCCTGATTTCCTTGACAGCGTCTTCGACGAACTGCTGAGGATTGAGTTTTTCACCATTGTACATATCTCTGTGTTGTTTTTTTGATGGCGCGAAGGTAGCAAAAAAGTGGATATATTTTACCATTAATACGATAATTATTTCTACTTTTGCCGTTTCGAAACAGAAGCCAATATATGCAGGAAATACGAAATGTGGCGATCATCGCCCACGTTGACCACGGCAAGACGACACTGGTTGACAGAATGATTTATCAGGCACAGCTCACACGCCGTGCAGAAGACCTTCAGGAACTGATTCTCGACAACAACGACCTCGAGAGGGAAAGGGGCATCACCATTCTGGCAAAGAACGTCTCAGTGCCATACAAGGGCGTGAAGATCAATATCATCGACACTCCGGGCCACGCCGATTTCGGCGGCGAGGTGGAGAGGGTCCTCAACATGGCCGACGGAGTGCTTCTGCTTGTCGACGCCTTCGAGGGAACAATGCCGCAGACCAGATTCGTGCTCCAGAAAGCCATCGAGATGGGCAAGAAGCCTATCGTCGTCATCAACAAGGTCGACAAGCTCAACTGCCGTCCGGATGAGGTTCAGGAACAGGTGTTCGACCTTATGTTCTCCCTCAACGCAACTGAGGAGCAGCTTGACTTCAGGACCATATACGGCAGTGCCAAGCAGGGCTGGATGTCCGACGACTGGCGCAAGCCTACCGGCGACATAACCCCGCTTCTGGATGCCATCATAGAAGAGATTCCTGCACCGGAAATCAAGGAAGGCACACCTCAGATGCTCATTTCCTCTCTCGAATATTCCCCGTATGTCGGCCGTATCGCAGTGGGACGAGTCACCCGCGGCTCGCTCAGGGCGGCGATGCCTGTTTCGCTCTGCAAGCGCTACGACATCATCGAGAAGCAGAAGGCAAAGGAGCTGATGGTGTTCGAAGGGCTCGAGAAGAAGAAGGTCGAATCTGTGCAGTGCGGTGACATCTGCGCCGTGGTCGGAATCGACGGCTTCGAGATCGGCGACACTATCGCTGATTTCGAGAACCCTGAACCGCTTCCTCCTATCTCCGTCGACGAGCCGACGATGAGTATGGTCTTCACCATCAACGATTCGCCGTTCTTCGGCCGGGAAGGCAAGTTCGTCACCTCCCGCCATATCAAGGAGCGTCTCGAGCGCGAACTTGAGAAGAACCTGGCTCTCAGGGTTAAGCCTGGCCAGAACGCAGACTCGTTCATTGTCTACGGCCGTGGCGTGCTGCATCTCTCGATCCTTATCGAGACTATGCGGCGCGAGGGCTTCGAGCTTCAGGTCGGCCAGCCGCGCGTCCTCGACAAGACCATCAACGGCCAGCGATGCGAGCCTGTCGAGTACCTCACCATCGACGTGCCTGAGGAATTCGTGGGCCGCGCAATCGAGATGACCACACGACGCAAGGGCGCCCTCATACATATGGAGAACCGCGGAGACCGCACTCACCTCGATTTCGAGATCCCTGCCCGCGGCCTTATGGGACTCCGCAGCAACCTGCTGACCGCCACCCAGGGCGAGTCCATAGTTGCACACCGCTTCAAGGGATACGAACCTTACAAGGGCGACATCGAGAAGCGCACCAACGGCTCGCTCGTGGCACACGAGACAGGCCTCTCTGTGGCATATGCGATGGACAAGCTCCAGGACCGCGGCCGCTTCTTCATCGATCCGGGCGAGGAGGTCTATCAGGGCCAGGTCGTCGGCGAGCATATACGCGATTTCGACCTCGTCATCAATATCTGCAAGACCAAGAAACTGACCAATGTCCGTGCCGCCGGCACCGACGAGAAGGTGGTCCTTCCGCCGCCTGTACGCTTCAGCCTCGAGGAGGCTCTCGAGTACATCCAGGAGGACGAACTTGTGGAAGTCACGCCTAAGTCTATGCGAATGAGGAAGATTATCCTCGACGAGATAGAGAGAAAAAGAGCCGGCAGATAGGTTGGTTATTAAAATAATTTGCTATATTTGCAGCCCCATTTTTCCGATATGGACGAAATGAACCAGAAATTAGCCATTCCCGTCAAGGGTCTGCCGATGGGCGGAAGTTCGTTCAACTTCGTGATAGACGGGAAGTTCTTTCAGGAATTCGGTAACGCGCAGATCAAGGATGCGGACTGCTCCGTGAAGGTCACCGTGATGCGTCATCAGACACTTCTCGAAGTGGAATGTCTCATCGGGGGATATGTGGTTGTCGAGTGCGACCGCTGCCTCGAGGACCTCACTCTCAAGGTCGATGTCGATGAGCATCTCACCGCAGGCTTCGGCAATGTCGAGGTCGATGATGAGAACAGCGACGGGGACGTGGTGGTGATCGACCCTTCGGAGACTGAACTTGACTTGAGCCAGTTCGTCTACGACTATGTCTGCCTGAGCCTGCCTCTCGTCAAGGTCCATCCTGAAGGGAAGTGCAACCCCGAGATGCTTAAGTATCTCTCCGATGCAGCTGCCGCCGGGAATGAACCCAAGATGGACACTCCGTTCGAAGGACTGAAAGATTTGTTGGATAACAGAAACAATTAATATAAAAATAACAAGAAATGGCACATCCGAAACGAAAAGTCTCCAAGCAGCGCAGAGACAAAAGAAGAACTCACGATGCAGCGGTTGCTCCGCAGCTCGCGGTTTGCCCAAATTGCGGTGCTACAGTTCTGTACCACCACGTTTGCCCTGAATGCGGCTTCTATCGCGGCCGTCAGATTATCAACAAGAGCGTTGAATAGTCGATTCTCGGAAAGAGACTGAAAGTACCGGGCTCACCCGGTATTTTTATAGGCCCCTGTAGTTCAACGGATAGAATGGAGGTTTCCTAAACCTTAGATGGCAGTTCGATTCTGCCCGGGGGTACGAAAAGGATGACGCAGATGCGCTGTCCTTTTTTTTATGGCGCAAATGTTTCTTAAATTTGTGCCCTTGTTTCATCATTATCCTGTATACATTCAAATGCTCGCAGAAATAATTCTTGATTCATTGAGGACTGCAATCCTGATTACGGGTATGGTCGTGGCTATGATGCTGATGATCGAGTCGATAAACATCAGGTCCCGCGGCCGCTGGTTCTCCACACTCGGCAAGTCATCGTTCGGTCAGGTTGTCCTGTCCGCCCTGCTGGGTGCGATACCGGGCTGTATGGGCGGTTTTGCGAGCGTGTCGCTCTATTCCCACGGGATGATAAGTTTCGGAGCGCTTGTGGCGATGATGATAGCCACTTCCGGCGACGAGTCATTCATAATGCTCGGGATGTTTCCGGGCACCGCTCTCTGGGTTACCCTTGTCCTGCTTGTGATTGCAATAGCAGCCGGCTGGACGATAGACCGCATCTCGGGAGGAAAGGGGAGGATAATGGCTCCTGCCTGCAATGAGATGGCGATCCACGAGGAGGACGACGGGCAGGGCGCGGGCGGACGCCGCCTGACCTGGAAAAGGGCGGTGCTGTTCCTGGGACTGGCAGTCTATGCAGCCGCGCTGGCTTTCGGAGTGCTGGAACACGAAGAACTGGAGGAGGTGGCTGTCAATACCCGTGGCGGTCTGCTCGACGAGGCCTGGATGAATGTGATGTTCGCCTGCCTGAGCGTCGTGATGCTCATCGTGATCATCTTTGCGACGGACCATTTCATTGACGAGCATCTGTGGCACCACATCGTCTGCACCCACCTTCCCAAGGTGTTCGCCTGGACATTCGGAATCCTCCTGCTTCTTGCAGTGGGGAATACGTATCTTGACATCGAATCCTGGGTCAGCTCGAATATCCCTCTGATGATCGTGCTGGCTTCGCTCATAGGAATAATCCCCGAATCAGGGCCTCATCTCATCTTCGTGACTATGTTCGCGACGGGGGCCGTTCCGGTATCGGTGCTTATGGCGAGCTGCATCTCGCAGGACGGACACTCAGCACTTCCGCTTTTCGCCGAGTCCAAGAAGGCATTCGTCGCTGCCAAGGCCATCAACTTCGCCCTGGCGCTTGCCGTCGGCTTTGCTGTTTACTGTATCTCTTCTTTACAGGGGGCTGCGACCCTCTGAAACCCCTGCCGCTCCCGGTCTCTCTCAGCAGCGGATCCTATTCTCCGTACAGGTATTTGCGCTGGGCGGGGGTGAGTGTGTCGATCTCGATGCCGAGGGTCTCGAGCTTGCAGAGGGCGACAGCACGGTCGATCTCCTCTGGAACCTCGTGGGTCATAGCGCCGCGGACACGGGCCATATCATTGCGGTGCTCCACAAGATAGCGCGCAGAGAGCGCCTGAATTGCGAAAGACATATCCATAATCTCGGCAGGATGTCCGTCGCCGGCCGCGAGATTCACAAGACGTCCCTCCGCGATCACGCAGATTCTGTGACCGTTGGCGAGAGTGTAGCTCAGGATGTTCTGGCGGGCAGGGGTGACCTCCACTGCCAGAGACCTCAGCTCCGCAACATTCACCTCGCAGTCGAAGTGACCCGCGTTGCAGCAGATGGCCCCGTCCTTCATCAGCAGGAAATCCTCGCCCGTGATCACATCGTCGCATCCCGTTACAGTCACGAAAAGGTCGCCCAGAGGGGCCGCCTGGCGCATCTTCATTACAGTGAAGCCGTCCATCGCAGCCTCGATGGCCCTGACAGGGTTGACCTCAGTCACAATGACCTTGGCTCCGAGGCCCTTCGCCCTCATCGCCACGCCCTTGCCGCACCAGCCGTAGCCCGCGACGACCACAGTCTTGCCGGCGACGATCAGGTTGGTTGTGCGGTTGATGCCGTTCCATACAGACTGGCCCGTGCCGTAGCGGTTGTCGAACAGATGCTTGCAGTCAGCATTGTTCACCAGCATCATAGGGAAGAGGAGCCTGCCGGAGCGGTCCATCTGCTGAAGGCGCAGGATTCCGGTAGTGGTCTCCTCGCAGCCTCC
Organism: Bacteroidales bacterium; assembly: GCA_045599325.1. GTDB lineage: Bacteria > Bacteroidota > Bacteroidia > Bacteroidales > UBA932 > Cacconaster. Next base: position 30,979 of record JAZRVT010000028.1, read on the forward strand.
GATGACCTTCCCGGCGAGTTCAGGGAATTCGGTGTGGATGAGGTTCACAAGGTCGCCGCCGTCATCGATGATGATGTCCGGACCGACTTCGATCACATTGCGGCAGTGTGCGGCGTACTCCTCAGGAGTGGTGCCGTGCCAGGCGAAGACATTGAGCCCGTCGTGGACGAGCGCAGCTGCTATGTCGTCCTGAGTGGAGAGCGGGTTGCTTCCGGTGACATACATTTCGGCGCCGCCTGCCGCCAGCACCTTGCAGAGGTATGCAGTCTTCGCCTCCAGATGGACCGAGAGGGCCACTTTCAGCCCTGCGAAAGGCTTCTCTTCGGAGAACTGTTTCTCCAGTTTGTTGAGAATAGGCATATTGCGCCTTACCCAGTCTATCTTGAGCTGGCCGTCCGGCCAGAGGTCTGCGTTCTTGATGATGCTCATAGTGTCTTCTGAATTTTGTGCAAAGATAGCGATTATCGCTTAGGATGGAATTTCAGGATCGTCTCCTGCCACTTCCGTGTGTCAATGTGAGTGTAGATTTCTGTGGTGAGGATGGATTCGTGGCCCAGCATCTCCTGCACGGCGCGCAGGTCGGCGCCGTTCTCCACCAGATGGGTGGCGAAGCTGTGGCGGAAGGTGTGAGGGGATATCTCCTTAGTGATTCCTGCCGCTGCGGCCTGTGCCTTGACTATGTTGAATATGGAGATGCGCGACAGCGGCCCTCCGTTGCGGTTGAGGATGAGGATGTCCTCGGCCTCCCTCTTTACAGGCAGCGTCCTGCGCTGGCCGAGCCAGAGCCTGATGGCCCGGGCCGCGGGTTCGCCCAGCGGCACCAGCCTCTGCTTGCTGCCCTTGCCGAAGACTTTCACAAACTGCTCCTCCAGGAAGATGTCGGAGATCTTCAGGTGCGCCAGCTCGCTGACACGGAGTCCGCAGGAGTAGAGCACTTCAATGATGCAGCGGTTCCTGTGGCCTTCCGGCAGAGAGAGGTCCACGGAGGCGATGATTCGCTCTACCTCCTCCACGGAGAGGACTGTCGGGAGATATGGGTTCATCTTCGGCGCGGCCACCCTGTCGCAGGGGTTCTCCTGCAGCTTCCCTTCAGCGTCGAGATACTTGTAGAGAGCCTTCAGCGCGCTCAGCACGCGTGCCTGGGAGCGCTTGGTCAGCCCTGCTTCAACCTGTTCCGCCAGGAAGCCGCCGATGTCGGCAGACGACGCGGCGGCGGGCTCCACGCCGCATCCCTGCAGGTAGTCCAGATATTTCCGGCAGTCGCTGCAGTAGCTGGTCACCGTGTTGGCCGAAAGCCCGCGCTCGAGCTTCAGGTAAGTCCTGAACTCATTGTATGTCTCACTGAATATGTCCATAAGATTTGCAGAATCCTTTCAGCCCGCACTCTTCGCATCCGGGCTTCTTTGCGGTGCAGACATAGCGGCCGTGGAGGATCAGCCAGTGGTGGGCCTTGGGGCGGAGCTCCTCCGGGAATCCGGCCTCGAGCTCCAGCGCCACTGCTGTAGGTGTCTTTGCAGAAGAGAGCCCGAGCCGGTGCGCAACCCTGAACACGTGGGTGTCGACAGCAATCACAGGTTTGTTGTATATTATCGATGCGACCACTGCCGCAGTCTTGCGGCCGACGCCCGGCAGCCTGACGAGCCGGTCGATGTCGTCAGGGATCTCCCCTCCGTAGTCGCTGACAACCATCCGCGCCATTCCGGCGAGGTGCCTTGACTTGCTGTTGGGGTATGAGATGGAGGATATCAGCGGATAGATCTCTTCGGGAGAGGCTGCGGCCATATCCTGAACTGACGGGTATCTCTCGAAAAGGGCGGGGGTGGTCAGATTGACCCGCTTGTCGGTGCACTGCGCCGAAAGGATCACCGCGACTATCAGCTGATAAGGCGACTTGAAGTTCAGTTCGCTCCCGGCAACAGGCATATTGGCCTGGAACCATTCGATCGTCTGCCTATATAGCTTCTTCATCTTCAGGCTGCTCTCCTTCTGCGGCAGACTTGTCTTCCACGGTCTCTGCGGTCTCGGCAGTCTCAGCGTCCCCGCCGCTCCGGGCTGACTCGCTGTCGGTGCATTTACCGTCAGTTATGCGCAGTTCGCGTGCAGGGAACTGCCTGATGAGCGACTGGTTGTGGGTGACGACGATGACTGCCGTGCCGAGCCTGTTGATCTTGACCAGCAGTTTCATGATCCCGTCGGCTGTCTCTTCGTCGAGATTGCCTGTAGGCTCGTCTGCCAGCAGCAGCCTCGGCTCGTTGAGAAGGGCCCTTGCGATGGCCGCTCTCTGCTGCTCTCCGCCGGACAGCTGATGGGGCATCTTGTGCGCCTTGGAGGTGAGTCCCACAGCCCTGAGGGCGGCGCTTATCCTCTCCGCTATGTCGGCCTCTGATTTCCATCCGGTCGACTTGAGGACAAATCTGAGATTGTCCTCCACGGAGCGGTCCATAAGCAGCTGGAAGTCCTGGAACACAATGCCCAGCTCCCTGCGGAGGTATGGAATTTGCTTGCGTTTGAGCCGCGCCAGGTCGAAGCCGCATACCTCTCCGCTTCCCCCGAACAGCGGGTTCTCGCCTGTTATCGTGCGGATGATTGTGGTCTTGCCGCTTCCGACCCTGCCTGTCAGGTAGACGAATTCCCCCGGATTTATCTCAAGGTTGAGGTTCTCGAGGATGACAACTTCGCCGTTTGAGATGTCGGCGTCCCTGAATTCCACAAGAGGTGACTGGCTGTCGCGCATATATAGATGAAGATATTGACTTTGATTCTTCACAAAATTACGATTTATTTGAGTAAATTTGCAAAATGTCACAGATAAATTATCTGCTATGAAGACAAGGCTGAAAGTAATGCTTGCGGCTCTGCTGCTGACACTCACTGCCTTCGGGGCCTCCGCCCAGAATGCGGTGCTTCATTCTGACAGGCTGGAGTCCGCCAGGAAACTGTACTATAATGGCGCATATTACGCTGCTGAGAGGGCTTTCTACGAACTTTCCGGAGAGATGGATGGCTTCAGCAGTCTGGAGCGATGTGAAATCGAGGCCTACAAGGTGCTCTGCGCGGTGGCGCTCGACAAGGTGAATGCAACAGGACTGGTCGAGACATTCTGCGCCAAATATCCGAATGCCCCCCAGCGCGCTATGGTGCGCAGCGCCCTTGCTAACCGCTATTTCAAGACAGGCCGTTATCAGGAGGCCCTGGACATCTACCGCACGGTCAGCGAGGACCATATCTACCGCAACGGCCGCGACGAATATGTCTTCAACAAGGCCTACTGCTCGATGCGCACCGGCGCCTATGATGACGCAGAGGAGGGTTTCGGGAAGATCCTCAACAGGCGGCATACCAGATTCACCACAGCGGCTACCTACTATCTTGGCTATGTGCACTATGTGAAGAAAGAGTTCAAGAAAGCGGCGCCTCTCTTCGAAAAGGTTGGTGAAGGCAGCTCCTTCTCCCTTATGGCCAGATATTTCGCGGTCGAGAGCCGCTTTATGACCAAAGACTACGGCTATGCCATCAGCCGGGGCGTGAAGCTTTTCGACGATCTGGACCGCGATATGCAGACCAACCTCGCCAGAATCCTCTCGGAGGCGTACTACGAGACCGAACAGCCGCTGATGGCCCAGAAATATCTTGACATCTACAAGGCCGGCGGAACCGAACTCTCCCGCAAGGACTACTACTTCTCAGGAATAGTGGCCTACAATCTGAACAACTACAGCGGAGCGATCGAGTCATTCTCACAGGTGCTCGGCGAAAAGGACGACCTGAGCCAGAACGCATTCTACTACAGCGCCAACAGCCATCTGCAGAACCGCAACAAGCTGGCTGCCCTCGACTGCTTCAAGTCAGCGTCCGAGATGGACTTCGACCCGGTGATAAAGGAGGATGCATTCTTCAATTTCGCCAAGCTCTCATTCGACGTCAACTCTGACATCACACCTTTCAGCCACTATATGGAGACCTTCCCCGAGAGCGGCAAGGAGGATGTGATAAACAATTATATGGCCGCCTCGTTCATCCTGTCGAAGGACTACCGCTCTGCGGTCGAGGCTCTCAGCGCCATCAGGAAGCCGAGCCGCGAAGCTTCCGACAACCTCCAGAAGGCCGCCTTCTTCCGCGGTATGCAGCTGGTGGAGGGCGGGGGATACCGCTCAGCGGCCGGTTACTTCGAGACTTCAGTCAGCAAGGGCTCCAGCAGGCAGCTCCGCGACCTGGCCAGGTACTGGCTCGCTGAATGCCGCTACCGTGACGACCGTTTCGCCGATGCGATAGCATTGGGCAAGGAGATCCTCGGCAGCGCAAGTTTCGAGGAGGCTGACGAGTATCCGCAGGCCCTCCTCAACCAGGGCTACGCATATTTCAAGAACGGGGATTTCGCGGAGGCCGAGGAGACATTCAAGGACTATCTGGAGCTCTCCCATCTCGACCGCGACCTTGCCAGGGATGCCAGGACGCGTCTCGGGGACTCCTACTTCATGCAGAAGAAATATGCGGATGCCGCTGCGGCCTATGAGGAGATATTCACCAAGGATTTCACGTCCGAGGAGGTCTATCCTGAGTATCAGGCTGCAATGGCCTATGGGCTAATGGGTGACGACGCCCGGAAGATATCCATCCTGAACCAGGTCGTCCGCAACAACCGCACTGCGGAGCTCTACCCGCTCTCGCTCTTCGAACTGGGGCGCACCTATGTCCGCACGGGCAAGGACACAGAGGCCTCTGAGTGCTTCTATATGCTCCTCGGGATGAAGAACGACAGCACCTGGTACTCGCGGTCGATGCTCGAACTGGCGATGCTCAATTCCAACGCCCGCCGATACGACAAGGCCATCGACTGCTACAAAAGCATAATCAGGAACGCGCCCGCCTCGCCTGAGGTGCAGGACGCCGTCTCCGGACTGGAGAGCATATACCAGATACAGAACCGTCCTGAAGAGTTCCTCAATTACATCGCCGAGATAGGGATGGACGACCTCAAGTCGGACGAGGAGAGGGAGGATATGATCTTCGCAGCCGCAGAAAGGGTCTATCTGGCCGGGAACTGGTCTCGTGCCACAAGCTCTCTGCAGAGCTTCATAGCAAAGTTCCCGCGCAGCGCGAAGGCCCCTGTGGCCAGCCTCTATCTGGCTGACTGCCTTAAGAATACGGGCCGTCTCGAGGCCGCATCGGACGCTTATAGGAAACTCATCAAGGCTGCCTCCCCGTCCGTCGCCGAGAGCGCCAGCGCCCGTTTCGGAGCCATCAACTTCGACCTGCAGCGCTATGACCTGGCTGTCGAGGGATATGAGAAGTTCGCTGCGAAGGCGTCGACCGCCGATAACAGGCTCTCCGCCTACACCGGCCTGATGCGCTCCCACTTCCGCGGTCAGAATTACCGCGACGCAATCAAGGACGCTCAGGTGCTCGCCGGCCTCCCGGGCTGCAGCGCTGCTCTCGGACGCGAGGCCAGATACATCTCCGCCAAATCCTACAGGACCGTCGGTGAACGTGATGAGGCAAGGTCTCTCTTCGCGGAACTCGCTGCTGACGGAAGCGACGCCTACGGAGCGGAGAGCGCATATCTGCTCGCTCTGGACGCATATGACCGCGGCGACTTCGATGCGGTAGACAATCTGGTGATGTCATTCGCGGATTCAGGGACTTCGCAGCAGTACTGGCTCGCCAAGAGCTTCATCGTGCTGGGTGACTCCTATGCTGACCGCGGCGACACCGCACAGGCCCGCGCCACATTCGAAAGCATACTTCAGGGCTACTCTCCAAAGGGCGGCAGCGACGACGTCGTGCAGCAGGTGGAGGCCCGCCTCAAACTTCTTAAAAACGACTAGGAATGAAAAGGCTTGCTCTAATATTCGCATTGCTCACGCTGCCGGCAGCGGCCTTTGCACAGATAGACCCTACTGTCGAGGTCAGCCGCACATATGATGTCAGGCTCCAGGATGTCGACAAACCCGAGAACCCGCTGACCTACGACGATTCCCTCAACCGTTTCGATGTCTCGTTCGACTATTCAATCTTCAACCGTCCTTACAGTGATCTCTACGACTTCACGCCGTATGAGACCGTCCAGCTCTCCACTGTCGGCAGGAACCGCACACCTGTCTTCTACGCGAAGCTCGGCACGCAGTACCCGTGGATACCGAACGGAGAGATATACCTCCAGACAAAGCCTAAGAACGGCTTCTGCGCCGGTCTGTACGGACTTCACAACTCCTTCTGGGGTGAGACCGCATATGGCCTGTATGATACGGCAGCATACGCCCGCAGGATGAACAACGCATTCGGCGGAGCATTCACCTACGACTGGTCCACCGGCTCCATAATCTTTGACATCAAGGACCGGTACGACAGATATTCATACGACCTCCCTGTCAATCCTTTTAGCAGCAAGCACGTGACCTCGCCGTACGATGGCACGCTGGTCCATTCCAACAACGCCTTTTCCGCCTCGGCCAACATCAGTTCGGCCAATGAGGAGGACAACAGCATCTATTACGACATAACCCTTCTCTACCGCAATACAGGCAAGGATGCGGGCTTCGCCGGTGACACGGCTGTGAACCTGTCGGAGAACTTCCTCAATGTGAACGGTTTCGTCGGAGCCACGTTCGACATCCACCGCGTCTATGTCAATATGAACATCGAGCACGCCGCGTACTCGGGATGCCGCAGCTTCTCGGCCGGCGTAGTCGAGTTCTCGCCGATCTACCAGCTTGAGAGAGACCGTCTCGACGCCCGTCTCGGCGTAAAGTTCGGCAGCAGGTACGGCATAGGGGATGCCGGTTATGTGGAACACACCGGACAGCTTGCGGCGAAGAGCAATATCTTCCCTGACGTCGACATAAGGTTCGAGCTGCTCAGGGACAATCTGTGGGCTCACGCCGTCGTCGGCGGAGGCAACGACCTCAACCCTTATTCCCGCCTGATTTCCAAGTGCCCGCTCCTGATGCCCGACTCCGAGCTTCTGTTCGGCACCAGGACGCTTGATGCAAGTTTCGCATTCGAGAGCGTGATAGGCGGCCGTCTCGGCATCAATGTGAGCGGATCATATGTAATAGGCAGGAACAGGCTGATAATAAGGCCTTTGATTGATAATATGGCTGCGTCCCTCTATGCGGACTATGCTGACGTGAACACTCTGGCCGCCAGAGCCGAGTTTTTCTGGAAGTCGCAGGACCTCACGATGGGCGGCTCGATGACTGTCAGCAAGCATTTCAGACCGGAGGAGAAGACAATAGTGACGGAACTGCCCAAGATCACCGGCGACGCGTATCTGAGGTACAGTCTCAGGGAGCGTTTCATAGCCCAGGCTGACCTGCGCTGCACCGGCGGCACTTCCGGACTGTCCTATGACGGCGCCCTTTATGAGATTCCGGCTGCAGCCGCTCTCGATATCAATCTGAACTACCTGATAAACAGACATTTCTCAGTGTTTGCCAAGTGCGGCAACCTTCTGGACAGGAAGAACTTCTATGTTCCTTTCTATGCTGAGCCGGGCCGCAATTTCGGCGGCGGCGTATGCGTCAGTTTCTGAGGTTGACAAGGTGTTGAAAAATAGCCTTGCCGGGGTGGTTTTTTATGTAAATTTTCAGTATCTTTGTTTGTTTTACGTTTAACAGATAAAGATAGAAAATGGCAGAAAACGAAATCTATTCCGCCGACAGTATCCAGGTCCTCGAAGGACTCGAGGCAGTGCGCAAACGCCCGTCCATGTATATCGGCGATATCAGCTCGCGCGGTCTTCATCATCTTGTATATGAAGTGGTTGACAATTCCATCGATGAGGCCCTCGCAGGATACTGCGACAATATTGTAGTCACAATAAACGAAGATAACTCCATCACTGTCTCCGACAACGGCCGAGGCATCCCGACAGGAATGCACGAGAAGGAGAAGAGAAGCGCCCTTGAGGTCGTGCTCACCGTGCTCCACGCCGGCGGCAAGTTCAGCAAGGACAGCTACAAGGTCTCCGGAGGTCTCCACGGAGTCGGCGTCTCCTGCGTCAACGCGCTTTCGTCGCATCTGAAGGCTGAGATCCACCGCGAAGGGAAAGTCTTTGTCCAGGAGTACTCGCAGGGCAAGCCGCTCTATCCTGTCAAGGTCGTGGGCGACACCGACGACACGGGAACAATCATAACCTTCAAGCCGGACAGCGAGATATTCGTCCAGAGCACAGTCTACGACTATGAGATACTCGCCGGCCGCCTCCGTGAGCTCGCGTACCTCAACAAAGGCGTCCGCCTCACTCTCCGCGATGTCCGCAAGCGTCCGGCAGAGTACGACGAGAACGGCAACGAGATCGCCTGGGAACCCAAGCAGGAGACGTTCTTCTCCGAGAAGGGTCTCGTCGAGTTCGTGCAGTATCTCGACGGCGTCCGTGAGAAACTCACCGACAACCCCATCTGCCTCGAGACCGACAAGATCATCCCTATCGAGATTGCGATGCAGTACAATACAGGCTTCTCCGAGAATGTCCATTCTTATGTCAACAACATCAACACCATCGAGGGAGGTACACACCTCAGCGGTTTCCGCCGCGGCCTGACATCCACCCTCAAGAGCTATGCTGACAAGAACGGCCTGCTCTCCAAGCTGAAGTTCGACCTCGACCCGGCAGACTTCCGCGAAGGCCTCACCGCCGTGATCTCCGTCAAGGTGGCGGAACCTCAGTTCGAAGGCCAGACCAAGACCAAGCTCGGCAACAGCGAGGTGATGGCCGCTGTCTCGCAGGCCGTGAGCGCAGCTCTCGAGCAGTATCTCGAGGAGAATCCTAAGGATGCCCGCGCAATCGTTGACAAGGTCGTCCTCGCCGCAACTGCCCGCCACGCAGCCCGCAAGGCACGCGAACTCGTCCAGCGCAAGACCGTGATGTCCGGCTCCGGACTCCCGGGCAAGCTTGCAGACTGCTCCGACCGCGACCCGGCGAACTGCGAACTCTTCCTCGTCGAGGGAGACTCCGCAGGCGGTACGGCAAAGCAGGGCCGCAACCGTGCGTTCCAGGCCATCCTTCCTCTCCGAGGCAAGATCCTCAATGTCGAGAAGGCAATGGAGCACCGCGCTTTCGAAAGCGAGTCCATCCGCAACATATACACCGCCCTCGGAGTCTCCATCGGTACGGAGGATGACCCTAAGGCGCTCAATATGACGAAGCTCCGCTACCACAAGGTGATAATTATGACCGATGCTGATGTCGACGGCAGCCATATCGCAACCCTTATCCTGACATTCTTCTTCCGCTATATGCCGGATCTGATCCGCAACGGCTATGTCTATATCGCAACGCCGCCGCTCTACCGTGTGAAGAAGGGCAAGGAAGAGGTCTACTGCTGGACAGACGACGAGCGTTCCGCAGCCATCGAGCGCATCGGCAAGGGCCGCGACACAGGCCTGCTGGTATCGCGCTACAAAGGTCTCGGTGAAATGGATGCAGAGCAGCTCTGGGCAACCACTATGGACCCTGAGAGGCGTATTCTCCGCCAGGTCCACATTGAGAACGCAGCTGAGGCTGACCGCATCTTCTCTATGCTTATGGGAGACGACGTGCCGCCTCGCCGCGAATTCATCGAGCAGAACGCAAAATACGCAAACATAGACGCATAGCGCACGCAGAACATTATGCTGGAAGGCAAGGTGATAGTCATTACAGGGGCCAGCTCGGGAATCGGGCTCGCCTGCGCTTCCCTTTTTGCGAAGAGGGGGGCGAACCTGGTGCTCGCCGCACGCTCCATCGACACTCTCAGGGAGAAGACAGAGGAGATAATGCTTTCACCCGATACACCAGCCACCACCGAGATGGTGTGCCTGCGGGCCGACGTCTCTGTCGAGGCAGACTGCAAGAATCTGATAGCCGCCGCGATAGAGCATTTCGGACGCATCGACATCCTGATCAACAATGCCGGTGTCTCGATGAGGGCCGGCTTCCGGGAACTTGACCTCGATGTGATCAAGAGGGTGATGGACGTCAACTTCATGGGCACTGTCTATTGCACCAAATACGCACTGCCGTACCTTCTGACAAGCGGCGGTTCTGTGGTCGGCATCATCTCAAAGGCCGGTTTCTGCGGCATCCCCGGCCGCTCCGGCTATGCCTCCTCCAAATACGCCATCCGCGGCTTCCTCGACACTCTCAGGATGGAGCACAAAAAGGACGGCCTGCACGTGATGACATTCGCGCCGGGATACACCCGCTCCAATGTCCGCAGGTCAGCCCTTACGGCAGACGGCACTCCGCTGGGCGACGTCGCGCGTGCCCGGGAGGAGAGGCTGATGTCGCCGGAAGCCGTCGCCCTCAGGCTTGAGAAAGCCATCGGGCACCGCAGGCGCGAAGTGGTGATGACTCCTTTCGCGAAGATGCATCTCCTCCTCTACAGGGTCGCTCCTTCGCTCGCCGACAGGATCACCTTCAACTATGTTGCAAAGGAAAAATGAAAAAAGCCGGAATCCTCATCTCGTTCGCCGTACTGGCCGTCATAATGCTTCTTCTCTATCCGAGGGAGGGCAAGTTCCAGTACGACTATCAGAAGGGCCGTCCCTGGGTTTATGAGACTCTTATCGCCCCGATCGACTTCCCGATTCTGAAGACTGAGGCGGAGATGCTCGAGGAGAAGGAGGCCAAGTCTTCCGAGAACCTCGACTTCTACACATACGACGAGAGCGTCGCCGCCGCGGCCATCGGTTCATTCAGCAAGGATGCCATCAAGACAGGTGCCGACGGGGATTTCGTCAGTTTCGCGGCCTCCACTCTCAGCACACTGTACAGCGGAGGCCTTGTCTCCTCCTTCGGCGACGAGGATGTCTCCGACAAGGTCATCATCGTGAAACGGGGCAAGAGGGTGGCTGAGACACCGGCCCTGAATGTTTACGACATAACAGCAGCGTACAATGTCCTTAAGGCAGATTTGACATATGAATTCCCCGGCATTGACGTGGATTCAGTGGCGCAGGCTCTCAACCTGAAGGAATATCTCCTGCCGAACCTCCTTTATGACGAGAACACCACACGCCTCGTCCACAGGGAGGCCGTCAACTATATCTCCCCGACAAAGGGCGTCGTCTACGCGGGCCAGCTGATAGTCTCCAAAGGTGAAATCGTCACCGCTGAGATTGCGCAGCTGCTCGACTCCTACAAGGCGGAATACAGCATCAGTTTCGGCTATTCCGGCTCTTCACTGAGCTTCTGGGTGAGCCACGCCCTGATCTGCATCGCCGTGGTCCTGCTCATCTTCTTCTCCATCCTGTTCTACGGCAGAGAGGCGCTTTCAGACTGGAGGATGCTTATCTATCTGCTCTCCCTCGCCCTGATAAACTTCATTGCCATCGCCGTGCTCTACAGAGTGGACCAGAAACTGCTGTTCCTCTTCCCGTTTGCCGCAATGGTGCTTTTCAACAGCGCTTTCTTCAAGGATGCACTGGTCTGGCCCGTCTATCTGACCACTCTCATCCCGCTGCTCATCATCCCTGAGAGCGGAATGGAACTCTATGTGATCAATATGGCCGCCGGCGGAATGGCGATGCTTTCATACCGCAGGTTCAACAGAGGCTGGCTCCAGTTTGTCAACATAGCTATCCTCTTCGTGACGATGGTGCTTGTCTGGCTGGCGTTCAACATGCTTTCCGGCGACACTACATTCTCCTTCAGGAACAGGGAGATAGCATTCCTGGCCATCAACGCTCTGCTGGTCATAGTGCTCTATCCGTTCACATTCCTCTTCGAGAAGCTCTTCTCCTTTGTCTCATACACAAGGCTCTGGGAACTCTCCGACACCAACAACCGGCTGCTCCAGGACCTGCAGTACAAGGCTCCGGGCACATTCCAGCACTCTCTGCAGACAGCAAATCTCGCTGAGAAGGCCGCTGCTGAAATCGGCGCGAATGCAATGTTGGTGCGCGTCGGCGCCCTCTACCACGACATCGGAAAGATGGAGAATCCGGTCTGCTTCGTCGAGAACAAGGCTGAAGGTGTGGACTACCACGCCGGCCTGGCTCCGGAGGAGAGCGCCAAGGCCATCATCAAACACGTGGACGACGGTGTGGCACTGGCCCGCAAGTACGGACTCCCTCAGATTGTCACCGATTTCATCACGACACACCACGGCCGCTCGGTGACTCTCTATTTCTACAATGTATGGTGCAACAGCGGCGGTGATCCCGAGGCCAAGGCTCAGTTCACATACCACGGTGAGCTGCCGACCACAAAGGAACAGGTGATCCTGATGATGGCGGATGCGGTCGAGGCTGCGTCACGCACTCTGAAGAGTTATTCCGAGGAGAGCATCTCGAACCTGGTGGACAAGATACTTTCCAGCAAGCTGGATGACGAGCAGATGGCTGCGGCGGACATCTCCATCAAGGAGATCGGAATTGTCAAGCAGTCTTTCAAGACCTACCTGCAGCAGATCTACCACGCGAGGATCGCCTACCCTTCAAGGAAGAAATAATAATCCCTACAACAATCAGCAGGAGCGCCAGCGCTGCTCCGCGCCCAACGAAGTCGCCGTAACGGACAAAAGGTGTCAGTCCGCTGTTGCGGTTGACTGTGCAGCGGAACGAGGTTTCGACCCACCATCCGGTTTGCGTCACCACTTCGCCTCTCTGGTTGATGAGGCCTGAGATGCCGGTGTTGGCCGCGTGGACCACGTCGCGGCGGTTCTCGATGGCCCTGAGCTGTGCAAAGCGGAAGTGCTGGTGATATCCCGGAGTGTCGCCCCACCAGCCGTCGTTGGTCATCACGGCCAGCCACTCGGCCCCCTTGAGGGTTGCGACTCTCGACCAGTCGCCGTAGACCGACTCGTAGCAGATCATCGCACCGACCTTGCGGCCGTCGGTTCCCTTGAGTGCAACCATTTCATCCATAGTGCCGTAGCTGTTCTCCGAGCCGCCGAACTTCTTGACGAGGGGGCCGAGGAACTTCAGAGTGTTCTGGTAGGGGATGATCTCGACTCCCGGCACAAGCTTGGACTTGAAGTAGTGGTCGCCGAACCCTTCGCCGCCGACAATCATAGCGGTGTTGAAATAGTCCTGCCAGTAGCGGTCGCCGATTTTCCTGGCGCTTGGGGTAGGTTTCAGCGAAGCGGAATATGTGCGGCAGGTGAGCGCTCCGAGCAGCAGCTGGGTGTCGGGATGCCTGCGGAGAAACTCCTGGTAGAACAGGCAGGAACTGTTCAGGGACGGGTTGTCTATGTCGATTCGGAATGTGAAGGTCTCAGGGGTGACGAGATACTTTGTCTGCGGAGTCATCTGCTCCTCGAAGAGTCTGACGAGGTTGCTGTCCAGCCTTTCCTGAGGGATGAGTCCGTATTTCTTGAACGGGTCGACGTTCGGCTGCGCGACCACCACCTCCATCGGGTCGGAGGATTCCTTGTATGTGGCGTAACGGACTTCGGAGCATACGGTCGGGATCAGCACGAATGCTGCGGAGATGGATGCCCACCAGACGCGCGGTCTCTTTTCAGTCGCTGTCAGTGCATTGTATATCAATGTATTGCTGATCAGTATCCAGGCTGATCCGCCTACAGTGCCGAATATCTCATACCACTGTGCGAGCTGCGGCGAGGTGGCGAGTGCGTTGCCGAGGGTCAGCCACGGCCAGGAAAGCTCTATCTCGAAATAGAAGTGCTCGAAGGTAAGCCAGAGGACTATGAAGAATACCTTGTTAGGCCTCAGCCTGTAGAGTGTGAAGATGACCGCCATGAAGAGGCTGTTGAGCAGGATGGTGGCGATTGAGCCCACAGGCGAGACCCACCAGATCCAGAAGGTGGAGAAGATGTTGAAGAGGAGAAAGGCGGTGAATACATACCACCACTGATGCTTTGCTCCGCTTTCCCGCAGCATCCTGTCAAGATAGAAGAGCGGCACGAATGCCACCAGCGACAGCGCCCCGGTGTGCGGGACGAGGAATGGAACGGACATCATCACGGCGAAGCCTGCGGCAAGCAGCCACAGACCGCACTTCTTATGCTTTTCAATTGTCATCTCTCAACTCTTTTCATACAAAGATAGACCAAATTTCGGCAAAAATCCTATCTTTGTGGGTTAAGTTGCAATAGAGAGTATGGTGCTGACCTTCGTCAAGGCGATTCTGATTGGACTGTGCGCGACAATTCCGCTCGGTCCTCTCGGCATTCTGGTGATACAGAATACATTGAGCAAAGGCCAGCGTTCCGGCTTCTCGGTCGGCTGCGGATCCTCGATCGGAGACCTCATCTTCGCGACTGTAGCGCTCCTCTCTGTCTCCGCAGTGAGCGACTTCCTCGGACGCAACAGAATCTGGGTGATGATCATCGGAGGTGTCATCGTCGGCCTCATCGGCCTCCAGATTGCCATAAAGAGCCCTATCAAGGATATCCGTCAGGGCACCAACCGCGCCACTGCCGGCACCCGCTATGTGCAGGACGCCCTCCGCGGTTTCCTGATGACAATCGCCAATCCGGGCGCGCTGGTGCTGATGATCGGCATCTTCGCCTTCTTCGGAGTAGGGGTGATGCCTGAGCATCCTGCCTATTCCGCCGCTGTCATCCTGGCAGGAGTGCTTATCGGCATCCTCTCCTGGTGGTTCTCACTCAGCGCTGTGATCAGCATATTCCGCAAGCGCTTCAGGCTCAGGCAACTGATTACCATTAACAGAATAGCTGGAATAGCAATAGCGGCAATCGGATTCTTCTCCCTCTTCGACGGAATAATCCAGTGCATCATCAGGAAATGATGGCAAGGAAATGCAACTGTGACTGTGCCGGCTGCCCGTTTGCCAACGGGGGCGGTCCGGATGCCGGATGCATCTTTGTGGATGTAGTGGGCGCGTCTTCCGGGACTCTTGCCGAATCTTTCTTCAGACCTGAAGGCGTGTCTGTCCGTCACAGGGGATATGTCATACGTTTCAACGACCTGACGGGCGACGACCACCACATCGGTCAGAAGATTCTCCTCAGCGCGCCGGACGTCGTGCTGAACGTGGTTGACTCCACCTCCCTTGAGGAGAGTCTCCGCCTCACCACACGTCTGATCGATATGGACAGCCGGGTCGTGCTGGCCTTCTCCCGCTACGACGAGCTGCTGCGCACCGGCCATTCGCTCGACCACGCTACCCTCGGCTCGCTCTTCGGCTTCCCGGAGATGGTCGTGGAGAGACGCGACGGCGAAACCCTCAGCCGCCTGCTTTCGCTCATCGTGGACACATATGAGCGGCAGCTGACGAAAAAGCATATCCACGTGCCCTACGGACGCGATGTGGACGAGGCCATCGACAAGATCACCGCTGTGACCGCCTCATCCCCTCAACTTGTCTCGGCATACCACGACCGGTATCTCGCCGTCCGTCTTCTCGAGGACCCGACCTACATACTGCCTTTCATTGAAAAGGACGAAAATGCAGCCAGCATAGCGGACATAGCAGAAAAGGCCTCCCGCTCGCTGACCCGCGAACTGGGCCGCAGTCCGGAGGAACTTATCCGCGAGGCCCGTCTCGGCTTCATCCACGGCGCCCTGCAGGAGACCCTTCTGCACTCGAACGACAATTCGGACCACACCCTCCTTCAGAAGATAGACTCGCTGCTCACAAGCCGCTGGCTCGGCCTGCCTCTGATGGCAGTTGTGCTGCTGGCGGTCTTCGAGGCGACATTCACTCTCGGCGCCTATCCGCAGCGCTGGATCGAGAACGGAATCGGACTTCTCGGAGATTGGCTCACCGGCCTTATGCGCCCGGGCTGGCTGACAAGCCTGCTGGTTGACGGAGTGGTGCAGGGGGTGGGCGCTGTGCTCGCCTTCCTGCCGAACATCATAATACTGTTCTTCTTCCTTTCGGTGCTCGAGGATTCCGGATATATGGCGCGCGCCGCCTTCCTGATGGACAAGATAATGCACCGCATCGGCCTCCACGGCCGATCCTTCATCCCGATGCTGATCGGGTTCGGATGCAATGTCCCTGCGATTATGGCCGCCCGCTCAATCGATGACAGGCGCGACCGCACCCTGACGATGCTGATGATACCGTTTATGTCGTGCTCCGCCCGCCTTCCGGTCTATATGCTCTTTGTCTCGGCTTTCTTTGCCCGCCACAAGGCGCTGGTGATGATCGGCCTCTATGCGGCCGGAGTCCTGCTCTCCATCCTCTTTGCCTTTGTGATGAAACGCACGCGCTTCTTCCGGAAAGATGAGGAGGACTATGTGTCGGAGCTCCCGGCATTCCGCCGCCCGACTCTGCGCAACACAGGCCTCCATATCTGGGAGCGTGTCTCCGACTACCTGAAGAAGATCTCGACAGTGATACTGGCCGCTTCTGTCATCATCTGGGCGCTTGAATATTTCCCTGCAGACAAGACGGACAACGGCGAGTTCAAGGAGGAATCGTATCTCGCGATGGTAGGCCGCGGGATGGAGCCTGTGATGGCTCCGCTGGGCTTCGACTGGCGTATGAATGTCTGCCTTCTCACGGGTCTTCCTGCCAAGGAGGCCATTGTGAGCACTATGGGCATCCTCTACCATACGGAGGATGAAGACTCTCTTGCAGAGGCAATGCAGAGTGAAGGGGGAGTCACTCCTCTTGTCGCGATGGGCTTTATGCTCTTCGTCCTGCTCTATTTCCCTTGCATAGCCACCATAGCCACCCTCAAGCGTGAAATCGGGACGCGATGGGCTCTCTTCTCAACAGTCCATTCCCTTGTCCTGGCCTGGGCAGTGGCTTTCCTGGTGTTCCAGATAGGATCATTATTCATCTGATATATTTATGAAACGACTCCTGATAATTGCAATGGCGGCCTGCCTGCTGCAGGCCTGCGGCGACAAGGCGGCTGAGAAGATGGCCGCCGCCGTCGACCAGTTTGTCGAGGCCACTCAGACCAGGCCTGTGGCACCCGACTATATCACACTCCACAGCGTGATGGTACTCCAGCACGGCAGGGTTCTCGATCAGCGGTGGATGAACGGCGCCGATCCTGAAACTCCGCATATAATGCACTCTGTCAGCAAGACTTTTGTCTCTGCTGCAGCCGGATTCGCGGTTGAAGAGGGGCTTCTGGATGTCAATGACAAGGTCATCGGCTTCTTCCCGGACAAACTTCCGGAAGAGGTCAGCGGGAACCTCGCCGCTATGACTGTCAGAGACCTGCTGACTATGACCTGCGGCCACACCCGTGAAGCGGCCGGCGTCCGCGACGGCGATGCTGACTGGGTGGAGGGCTTCCTCGCCTGGCCAGTGGAGTACGAGCCGGGAACATACTTCTCCTACAATTCACTCGGGACATATATGGTGTCTGCGATCCTTCAGAAGGTCACCGGCGAGAAGGTTGTGGACTATCTCGAACCGCGTCTCTTCGAGCCTCTCGGCATCGTCAAGCCTCGGTGGGAGGAGAGCCCGCAGGGCATCAACTGCGGAGGCTGGGGCCTCTGGCTGAAGACCGGCGATATGGCGAAGATGGGCCAGATGCTTCTCGACGGCGGAAAATGGCAGGGGAGGCAGGTGCTCAGCGAGAAGTGGGTCGGGGAGATGATGAAGAAGCAGGTGCCGACCGACAGACCTAACGACAAGCGCGCCGACTGGACTCAGGGCTACGGCTACTTTATGTGGATGTGCAGTCCCGGCGGGGCCCGCGCGGACGGATCTGAGGGACAATATATCATCGTCCTTCCGGAAGAGGACGCTGTAATTGTGCTGACCACTGAATCGACGCTCTACCAGCCCTATGTGGACCTCATCTGGGAATTCATCCTCCCTGTGCTGAAAGAGAATGCATAAGCTGCGGATAGTGCAACGGGAATTTGGAGATTAATCTTTTTTTGCTACCTTTGCGGACGCAAACCGGTCCATTAGCTCAGTTGGTTTAGAGCGCTTGCTTGACAGGCAAGAGGTCAACGGTTCAAATCCGCTATGGGCCACCATCATAAAGAGCATCGTAAGATGCTCTTTATTTTTTTTTGAATGAATTGCCCCGGCCGAACGCTAGCTCTGCTTCAAGGTACGAATGGTTTTCGCGACATTGATGAGGTGGTCGCCGACGCGCTCCGCATTGGAGCTGAGGGAAAGATACTGCGCTCCCACAGCTGGTGAGCAGACCCTGTCCGAGAGCCTTGCAATGTGATTGTCTTCCATCTTCTTGGTGAAGTCGTCGATCTCTTCCTCCACTATGTTCGCCTTTCCGAGGGCGCTGAAGTCCTCATCGTTGTATGCCTTGAGCGCGTACTCATACAGTTCGCCCAACAGACTGCGAAGCTCACGTATTTCGCCAAGGGCCTTTTCGGAGAATGACGACCCCGTGTCCTTCAGGTACTGGGGGTACTCTGTTATGTTCTCGGCATAGTCGCCGATGCGTTCTATATCCCTCACGGTGCGGTAGGTTCCCGAAAGGAAGATGTGGTCCTTCTCGCTGAGTCCGCGCCTTCCGGACAGATTGACCACGAAGGCGACAATTTCGTTGTTCAGCCAGTCAAGCTCTTCCTCCGTCCGCCGGAACTCCTCGATCCGTCCGAGATCAAGGTTTGAAACCATATCCAGCGATAGGTTGAAGTTGCGCATCGCCAGAGCCGCCATATTCACGATTTCGTTCTTTGTCTGAAGCACGGCAATAGGCGGAGTCTTGAGCATGTTCCTGTCTATGAAATAGAACCTTGACCTGTATTTCTCCTCCGGCTGTACCTCCTCCGGGATAATCCTGCAGACCAGTTTCACGAGAGCATCGGTGAGCGGGAGTATGAGTATGACGGTGATTACGTTGAAGATGGTGTGGAACATCGCCAGCTGCTCCTGAGGGGCGTCAGGGAACATAGACTGGAAGATGGAACCGAAAGTCACACCTCCCGATACAACCTTTGTGACATATCCTGCCAGCAGGAACAGTACGACGCCGCTGACGTTGAAGAACAGGTGGATCAGTGACGTGCGTTTGGCGTTAGTCCCCGAGGTCATACCTGCTACGATGGCCACGATGCAGGAGCCGATGTTCGATCCCATCGTGATGAATATGCCCTGGTCCAGGGATATGAGTCCGACGCAGAGCATCGCAATGGCCACGGAAGTCATAACGGACGAGCTCTGTATGATTGCAGTGAAGACGGCACCGATGAGGACCAGAAGTATAGGGTTGCTTATCCCTGAGAGGAAGATCTTGACGCCTTCCAGCTGCGCGAAGTCGCTCATCGACCCGCTCATCATGCTGAGTCCCACGAAGAGCATTCCGAAACCCGCGAGCGTACCGCCAATCTTCTTGCCTATGTCCTTCTTTGCAAATAGGGCGAGGAACGCTCCGATGCCGGCGAACGCTGAGAATATGATAGTTGTGGATATTGCGCTTGCGCCGCCGAACATTCCGAGAGCCACTATCTGCGCCGTGATGGTCGTTCCGATATTCGCGCCGTAGATGATGGTGGCTGCCTGCGTGAGGGACATTATTCCCGCATTGACGAAGCCTATGACCATCACTGTGGTCGCACCTGAACTTTGGATGGCGGCCGTGCCGACCGTGCCTATGCCCACTCCCAGCAGACGGCTGCGGGAAGCTTTGGAGAACAGTGCCTTGAGTCTTGTAGAGCTCGCAGATTCAAGGTTGAAGCTCATCATCTGGCAGGCAATAAGGAATATGCCGATTCCGGCGATAAGGGTAAGAACAGATGAAATGATAACGCCTGTAGCCATAGTCCGTTGTTTTCGGATGCAAAAGTGGGGTAAAATCTCAAGCCTTCAAACAGCCGGCTGCCGATTTAACAGAATCTTAACAAATATCACATATCTTTGTAACAGAATGCAGACGGTCCTTATTGTGGAAGATGATGCGGATATCCGCGAGATACTCTCCTTCAATGTGGAGAATGCCGGATATGCCGTGCTGAGCGCAGCCTCCGCAGAGGCGGCGGACGCGTTCGTGGGAGAAGCGTCACTTATCCTTCTGGACGTAATGCTCCCCGGTATATCCGGATATCAGTTCGCGAAGAATCTCCGTTCCGCAGGCAATGACATCCCCGTGATCTTCCTTACGGCAAGGAGTACAGAGAACGACCTTCTGACCGGCTTCAGTGCAGGCGGTGATGATTATATTTCCAAACCATTCTCTATCAACGAGGTTCTGGCGCGCATCAAGGCCGTTCTCGCAAGGTCTGTGAGATCTGACATCGTGACAGTGGGCGGCATAGTTGTGAACAGGATGCAGAAAACCGCTTCGGTAAACGGGCACGCACTGGAACTTTCCCGAAAGGAATATGAAATCCTCGAACTGCTGGTCTCCAATAAAGGCAAGTGCTTCTCGCGTGCGGACATCATTTCCAGACTTTGGAAGGATGCTCCTTATGTGCTGGAGCGGACAGTCGACGTCCATATCGCCAGGCTGCGTTCAAAACTCGGGGATGACAGGAACATAATCCAGAACAAATCCGGTTTCGGATATTACGTATGAGTTACAAGTTCAAACTCCTTGGCAGCCTCGCAGAGATATTCTTCATTGGCGCCGCCGTGCTGGTCGCCGTTGAGATAGGCAGCGAGCGCAGCTGGAAACGATCTGTGCTTCAGTCAAGACTTGAAGCGTACACGGATATCATAGACGAGGCCGGCGATTCGGCTGCATACATTGAAGAACTTCTTCCGGATGACATCCGTATCACTGTCCTGACGCAGGATGGAACGGTCACATACGATTCCTGCGAACCTTTGACGGCCCTCGACAACCATCACGAGAGACCGGAGATACAGGATGCGCTGGCTGACGGTGACGGCTATGCCATCCGTCAGTCGGAAACTGCCAATCAGAAATATCTGTACTTCGCAAAGAATTATGACGGACGTATCATCCGCGCCGCACTGCCGTTTGAGGTCGATATGGAGAAATATTTCCGGCCCGACTGGGTGCTTCTGGCGGGTATCATACTCCTATTTGCGGTGCTGATGCTGCTGGCGATCAGCTATTCCCGCAGATATGAAAACCGTCTCCGTACTGCATCTGAAAACGCGGCCAGGGAATTGAAGCACTCGCTTACCAGCAACATAGCGCACGAACTGAAAACCCCTGTGACCAGCATTCGCGGATATCTGGAGACCATCATTGAGAATCCCGACATTTCAGAGGACAGGAAGAACCTCTTCATAGACCGCTCCTATACCCAGTCCATAAGACTCTCCGAACTCATCCGCGACGTCGCTCTCATCACCAAACTGGAAGAGGCTCCGGAGCAGTTCCGCATCGAACCTATGGACCTCTGCAGCATCGTCGCGGAGGTGAGCGACGAATTCGAGAATGCGCTCCTCAAAGAGAGCATGAAGATAATCAGCCAAGTCCCCGCCAGGACAATGATGAACGGAAACCGCAGCCTTATGTATGCTGTCATCCGCAATCTCGTGGAGAACTCTGTCAAGTATGCGGGAAAAGGTGCTGAGATACACATAGAGGCAAGTCGCCACATCGACCACCTCGAACTGACTTATTATGACAACGGGGCAGGTGTAAGCGAATCTCAGCTCGGAAAGATCTTCGAAAGATTCTACAGCATACCGGGCAAGCCTGGAAGTACGGAAGGGTCAGGTCTCGGACTTTCTATAGTCAAGAATGCCGTTGCGTTCCACAAAGGCACTATATTCGCATCTATCAGGAAAGAAGGCGGCTTGCGCTTTGAAATGAAGTTCTACCGAATCTAACCATTTAGTGGATGCTGATAATCCTGTTCTTGATACTTGGTCTTCTGTCGCTGGCGTTGGGAATCCTCGGACTTTTCCTTCCGGGCCTGCCTACGACACCATTCCTGATACTCGCGTCCTATTCTTTCATCAAGAGCAGTCCGCGGTTGCACAGACGGCTGCTGAATTCAAGATTTGGCGACCATCTCAGAAAATATGAGGAGAACCCCGGTCTCCACAGAAAAACGAAAATCTACATAATCTTCTTGATCACTGCAATGTGCAGTGTCTCGGCCATATTCTTCGCCAAGTCTGTCTTGCTGAGGATTCTCATAGGTGTTGCCGGCCTGATAGGAGCCATCGTCGTTTCTGTGGTCATCCCTACGTTAAAGGGCTGAAAAGTTTCCTGCAGACCGGTTTTCCATCGGACTTTGCCGCTATGGAAGTCTTATGGTTATATTCCGAGAAGTAAATTGAGCAATGGAACCAGGGCAGATGTGGCAACACCCATAAGGACAATGCACAGACCGCTAACTGCACCTTCGACCGCGCCCAGTTCTATGGCTCGCCCTGTACCGATCCCATGAGCCGAACATCCCATGGCCACGCCCTTTGCAACGGGGTCGGTAATCTTCAGAGCTTTTAATAGTGATGGGCCGAAGACTGCACCAAGCACACCTGTAAGAACGACAGATATAGCTATCAATGAAGTGCTGCCACCAGCGATGGAAGTGACATCGATAGCAATAGGTACGGTGACTGACTTGGCTTCCATCGACCTTATCAGTTCGGAAGATGCATCGAACAATTTGCCGATTGACCATACTCCTGCGATACCGACCGTGCTGCCGACGACTACTGCGGAAAGAATGGCGGCAAAGTTCTTCCTTACTATTTCGATGTTGTCGTAAAGACGGAGAGCAAGAGCGACTACGCTGGGGCCAAGGAGGAAATCCAGGAGTCTGTTCCCGGCCCGGTAATCTGAATATGGAATCTTGAATATCAGAAGGGTGGCGATGATCACAATCATCGCAGTTATGAAAGGATGCAGGATAGAGGTCCCGCTTTTGCGGTGAATGAAGACGCCCAATAGATATGATGCCAAAGTCAGAAGGAGCATGGACGGCATACTTGTCACAACCTCCGTCATCTCTTTTTGAATTTTGTTATTGTCTGGTGCGTCCATCCCGATGAGGCAAGCACTAGAATCCAGCATACAACCATTATCACCAGCCATGTGACAAGGCTGGTCCTTATGAGACCCCACTGGTCGATGATGCCTATAGCTGAAGGAATAAACAGGACAGTCATATTCTTCGTAAGGAAGTCAGATGCCTGCCTGATCCATTCAGGCTTTATCAACTTGAAGCACAGAGCGATGAACAACAGCAGCATCCCTATGACGCTTCCAGGCATGAAATGCCCGGTCAGCGAAGAAATCAGTTCGCCTGCAACAAGAAAAGTCAGAATGATGCTGAAACCTATGACCGGCATGGCCCGAACGGATAAATCAGTTCTTTTGTGCAGTGATCGCAGACAAGTTCGACATATTTGCCGATGTGGCATCAATTTCAGAGCGGTTCATTACTTTTTATTCTGAAGCTCGTGATAAGCAGCAAGGCTCGATTCCTTTCTTACAAACTGAACGTCAAGATGAATTCTCATGGCAGACCTGAACCTCTCGACGTCTCCCTGTTTAAGAACAGCGACAAGTGTTCTATGGGTTAACACATCATTCCTGAGCCAGTCAGTCTGTTTTGGGGGATACAAGGCAAATAAATCGTGCAGTATGTGCTGAAAATATTCCAGGCTCTTGTTTCCGGTCATCTTGTAAAGGATTGTATGGAACTGGATATCAAGTTCCTTCAGCTCTTCAGGGTCTTGGCTTGCCTCTTCCTTCTCTACGATTTCAAGCAGTTGGGCTATCTGTTCTTCTGTGCTGTTCTTCACAGCCAGATCCGCCATTCCAATTTCAAGCATCAGACGAAGTTCATACATGTCCTTGATGGATTCCATGTCGAGAAGTCCCGACATGAAAACATACTGTAAAATACCGAACACCTTAGGCTGGACGAATATCGTCCCCTTTTTCCTTTTTGTTTCTATGAACCCCAAAGTCTTTAATCCGCTAATGGCTTCCCTCATTACAACGCGGCTCACCCCTAGTTCTTGTGCAAGCTCGTTTTCTTTAGGAAGGACTGAGTTGTATTCATATCCTTTATCCTTTATGTACTTAAGAATTCTGTCTTGTGTTGCTTCTACTTGAGAATTGTTGCGGTCGTTGGTCATAGGTGACATATCATATTCGTGCAAAGGTAGTAATAAATAATTATATGTATTATCTGAAAGTGAGTTATTGTTGGCAGGGGTCGCGCTATAGATACTATCTAATATAAGGTTTATGCTTAATTTGTATTAAAAATGAAGAAAATATTTTCAATAGATATTACCTAAATAAAATTTTTTATATATTTGCGATAACTCTTGTAACTATAGATAAATACTACTTATTATTAATTTTCAACGCATGGCAAAAATTACAGGTCTAATTGATGCTCCGTTCACCCCTATGCTGGCAAACGGGGATGTTAATCTCGATGTTATTCCGGCCTATGCCCAAATGCTTGCCGCTAACGGTCTTCAGGGCGTTTTCATAAACGGATCTTCTGGAGAGGGATATATGCTCACTACTGAAGAGAGAATGGCTATCGCACGTGCATGGATAAAGGCCGTACCTGAAGGTTTCAAGGTGATAGTACACGTAGGTAGCTGCTGTCTGCGGGAAAGTGTCAAACTTGCTGCTGATGCGCAGGCCATCGGAGCCTGGGGCATCGGTGCCATGGCACCTCCTTTCCCGAAAATCGGCCGCATCGAGGAGCTTGTCAAGTACTGCGAAGCCATTTGCGCCGCAGCACCCGAACTTCCCTTTTATTACTACCACATTCCTGCGTTCAACGGTTGCTTCCTTCCTATGCTGGACCTCCTGAAGGCTGTGGATGGGCGTATCTCCAACTTTGCCGGAATCAAATACACTTTTGAGAGTCTGTACGAATACAATCAGTGCCGTCTCTACAAGGATGGAAAGTATGACATGCTCCACGGACAGGACGAAACAATTCTTCCAAGCCTTGCACAAGGAGGAGCCCGGGGAGGTATCGGTGGAACCACCAACTACAACGGCCGTGAACTGGTCGGCATTATTGAAGCGTGGAAGAACGGCGACATTGAGACAGCCCGTGAGAAGCAGAACTTCTCTCAGGAGGTCATCAACATTATCTGCAAGTACCGTGGCAATATCGTGGGCGGCAAGAGAATAATGAAACTTATCGGTCTTGATCTTGGACCGAATCGGGTTCCTTTCCGCAACATGACTGAGGAGGAAGAGGCAGCTTTGAAGAATGACCTCGAAGCAATAGGATTCTTTGACAGGTGCAATAAGTTCTAAACCATGACAACAGCGCAGAAACATTACCTGGAGCAAAGTCGTGATATTTATCTTGGCACGCTCGTGAACGATATTATGCCGTTCTGGCTCCAGCATGGTCTGGACCGCGAGAACGGCGGCGTGTACACCTGCCTTGACCGTGACGGAACTCTTATGGACACCACAAAGAGCGTTTGGTTCCAGGGCCGGTTTGGCTTTATCGCCTCCTATGCGTACAACAATATCAAAAAGAACCCAGAGTGGATCGCTGCTTCCAAATCCTGCATAGACTTCATAGAGGCACATTGCTTCGACACCGACGGCCATATGTTCTTCACTGTGACCGCAGATGGTGCGGGTGTACAGAAGCGCCGCTATGTATTCTCCGAGTGCTTCGCCATAATTGCCATGGCCGAGTATGCACTTGCTTCAGCAGACATGACATATGCGCAGAAGGCTCTGGAACTCTTCAAGCGTACGCGCGAGATGCTTGCACGTCCTGGCTTCCTTCCTCCGAAGACCGCCCAGAAGGGCTACAGCCATTCAATTACAATGATGTTCTTCAATGTGGTTGCCGTGTTGAAGAAGGTCGTTGACGATCCCGCTTTGGACGAGCAGCTGCATACTTCTCTTGAACTCATTGAGACCAAGCTTCTCAGCAAGGAGTACAGGACTGTCCTGGAGAGCGTAGACGAGGAAGGAAAACTCGTTGATACCATAGCCGGCCGTGTAATCAATCCGGGCCACTGCATAGAGACATCGTGGTTCCTGATGGAAACCGCAGGCCTTTTCGATGATCCGGAGCACGTGAAGGAACTTGCCCTGCAGATCTTTGACTGGGACTTCGAGTGGGGATGGGACGAGGAATTCGGCGGAGTGATCAACTTCAAGGACTGCCGCAACTTTCCTCCTCAGGACTATTCTCAGGATATGAAATTCTGGTGGCCGCAGTGCGAAACCATAATTGCATCGTTGTATGCCTACAAACTCACTGGGGATGACAAGTATTTGGACATTCACAAAGCTGCTAATGACTGGGCATTCAAGCACTTCGCAGACGAGAAGTTCGGTGAGTGGTACGGCTATCTGCATCGCGACGGCACCGTTGCGCAGCCTGCCAAGGGCAACATCTTCAAAGGACCGTTTCACGTTCCCAGGATGCTGATCAAGTCTTATTTACTGTGTAACGATATTTTAAATCAATACTAATCATTAATTCAATATTTTATGAAAAAAATCTGTTCTATTGTATTCACACTGCTGCTTGCGCTTCAAGCGCTCGCACAGACGAACACAGTATCCGGAACGGTAAAGGACAATACCGGCGAGCCTCTCATCGGCGTCGCCGTTATTGAAAAAGGCACAAACAATGGTGTCTCGACCGAACTGGATGGCACTTACACAATCAATGTGAAGGACGGAGCTGTTCTTTCCTTCTCTTGTATTGGATATATTGATCAGGAAGTCGCTGTCAACGGCCGTGCTGTCGTTGATGTTGTGTTGGATGATGACATTACGCTGCTTAATGATGTCGTGGTCATTGGATATGGCACACAGAAAAAATCCAGCATGACAGCATCTGTTGCTTCAATTTCTTCAAAGGAAGTTTCGAAGATGGTTACATCAAATGTCGCCTCTGCTCTCCTTGGACGAACCCCTGGTGTAGATATTCTCCAGAATGGTGCCGAGGCAGGTGGCGACATCAGCATCGTTATCCGTGGTGCTGGCTCATTCGGCGAGACTGAACCTCTCTACGTAATTGACGGTGCAATCGGCAGCAATGGAATCAACCTTCTGAATCCCAATGATATTGCGTCAATTGAGATCCTCAAGGATGGCGCAGCGGCCGCAATCTATGGCTCGCGGGCAGCAAACGGAGTTGTCCTCATCACAACCAAGAATGGCAGGGCGGGCAATGTTGTCGTCGAACTCAATGGTTCATACTCGTATCAAACGCCATCCAAGATGCTTGACTTCATGAATGCGGATCAGTGGAGAAACTATGCAAATATGATATGTGAGAACAGTCCTTCATTCGATCCTGCTCCTCAGAATGTTCATCCCAGCGACCCTGGCAGAAGCCAGGACTGGCAGGAACTTTATTATCACAATGCCCCAATGTACAACATCGGAGCAAATGTATCCGGCGGTAGCGAAAATGCCTTGTTCAGTACCAGCATAGGTTATACCCGCCAGGATGGTATTGTCATCGAGTCCGGTTATGACAAGTACAACGCAAGGGTGAACGGCATGTTCAAGAAAGGACGCTTTGTGTTCCAGGAGAATCTCGCTGTCGCACACGGCAAGAAACAGGTCGGACCATCCAACAGAGCGATTGAAATCCCTACCATCCCTGTTACCGACTCCTATGGCAGATATATCTCCACGCCTCTTCTTGATGGTTACTCGACCACCAATATGGATATCACCAACCCTCTTGCCGCTATCTATGTAAGGGATCAGTATGTCGAAAAGACAGAGACCACAGGCAGTTTCAGCGCCGGAGTGGACATCTGGAACGGACTGAAATTCAAGAGTACTCTTTCAGGCAGTCTCCTCAATACACACGGATACAACCACACTCCTGAGTACGCATCATATTGGGATGAGAACGGTACCCCTGATTCACACTTCAGCCAGCCATATACCTCTCTTGATGAGTCCAGGGCAACAAGCTTCAATTACACGATTGATAATATTCTCACATTCAAGAATACATTTGGCGGACATACTGTCGATGCACTCCTCGGCCATAGCTGGATGCGTGAGTTTTATCGCATCAATTCAATCGATACAGGCGTTGCTGACCTTGGCTCACCTTCAATTACAACGTATAATGGCGCTGGAACCATTGGGTCAAATGAGGCAAATGCCGCTCTTCTTTCTTTCTTCGCGCGTCTCAATTATGACTACAATGACAGGTACCTCTTCTCAGCAAGCATACGCCGCGATGAGTCATCCAAGTTCGCTAAGGGGCATCGAGTAGGCTACTTCCCATCTGTATCGGCAGGCTGGAACATCCATAACGAGAACTGGTTCAATATCCCCGCCATCAGCAAGCTCAAACTTCGTGCAAGCTATGGTGAGCTTGGAGCAAACTTCATCTCTCCATATTCATTCCTGTCTCTTGCATATGGTCCTGTTCCTACCATATTCAATAACAAACGTCAGTATGGATACGTAACACGGCTTGCCCAGTCGGATCTTACCTGGGAGACTTCCATATCGAAGAACGTCGCTCTTGAGACATCATTCTTCAACGATGCGCTCAGTTTCAGCGTTGAATATTTCTCGAAAATCAACAAGGACCTCCTTGCACCACTTGAAGCACTTCCTTCATCAGGTCAGACAATCGTAGTCAACGATGGCGAAGTCCCTTATTACAACACTGCTTCAGTTGAGAACAGGGGTTGGGAATTTATGCTCGGCTATAGGAAAGCACTTGACAGGGACTGGCATATCGATGTCCAGGGGAACATCTCATTCTTGAAAAACAATGTGCTTGCACTTGGCGAAGGCGTACAGCCAATACGAGGCAGCCTTATGAGCTCAAAGTTCTCAGACAGGCCTACAATCACACAGCCCGGTATGCCAATAGGCACATTCTGGGGATATAAGGTAGTCGGTCTTTCTTCTGAAGGAGACTTCCTTTATGAGGCAGCGGACGGTACGGCAAAGACGGCCAAGGATGTGGGTGAAGCTGACAAGCAGGTCATTGGCAATCCTACTCCAGACTTTACATACGGACTCAATGTCAACGTAAACTACAAGAATTGGGATCTCACCGCTTTCTTCCAAGGTACACAGGGCAATGACATTTTTGCTGCTGCGAAGTATCAGTTCTATTTCAACCCGGACAGCAATGCACTGGTTGATGCAATGAACTCCTGGACCTCATCGAACAAGAATACAAATCTTCCGATTGCAAAGACTGACAACTTCAACGGAGGTAACTCTCTTCCAAGCTCATTCTATATTGAGGATGGTTCATACTTCCGCTGCAAGAATCTCCAGATCGGTTATACTTTCAATGAAAAACAGCTCGCAAAAACCGGATTCATCAACGGAATGAGACTCTATGTCAGCGTCCAGAACCTCTTCACACTTACCAAGTACCCTCTGTATGACCCTGAGGTCAGCAGCAACACTCTGTTTGATAGGGGAATTGATGGTCTTTACCAGACAGCGCCTGCTGTCAACGCAAGGACATACAATGTCGGTTTTAACATAACATTCTAATTAACAAGTCCATGAAAAAAATAAATATATCTGTTGTAATGGCAGTTGTTCTTGGATGCCTTGTCTCTGTTTCTTGTGAGAAGGTTTTTGAAGAACTCGCTGTGAATCCCAATCAACAGGATGTCGGTGCATTCTATACGACACCGGACAATGTGAATGCAGGCGTCCTCGGAATCTACTCATATCTTACGACACCTCGTGCACTCGGTGTTTCAGCCACAAGAATTATGGCCAACCGCGGTGATGAGAGCAGCGACAGAACCGATTACGGCGTACCCGGGCAATACTGCGCATCTCTCACATCTTCATGGTATACCATTGTTGAGCCTTACAGTCTCTTCTATACGGCTGCATCGCAAGCCTGCCAGATGATTGAGGCCATACCTGATGTTAAGTTCACAAACGAGAAACTCAAGAACGCCTACCTGGGCGAGGCCCACTTCCTTAGGGCATATGCTCACTGGTTCCTTTTCCTCAATTGGAGAAACATCTGCATTATTGATCATTTCCCGCTCTCATCAAAGGATTATAGCCCTCAGGTAAGTCCTGAAGAGTCATGGGAATTCATCATCTCTGACCTCAAGAAGGCAAAGGATCTTCTCCCTGCAAAGGGATTCTGGACAGGGGACAACACTGGCCGTGTCACCAGCGCTTCAGCTGCTGCGCTTCTCGGCAAGGCATATCTTTATCGTTCTGGCATTGAGGCCAAGTACGGGAACTCAACAAACAAGTATTATAGTGAGGCCGCGGCGTGCTTTGATGAAATTATTTCAGGTAAGCACGGTTCTTTCAGGCTTGTCGACAATTACGATGACAATTTCAAGATTGCAACAGAGAACAACGATGAATCTGTCCTTGAGTGGCAGTTTATAGGAGACCCTGTGAATACTGGTTTCAATCCCGGCCTGTCCAACAGCGGCGTTTGGCGTGACCCACGTGGAGTTCAGCCTCCTTCCCTTGTCTCCAACAATGCACACGTTATGCATGACTGGGTTTACAACACCTTCGTAGCTTCGCATGACGCGGATGGCAAGACAGACTCCCGTATGTTCGGGACCCTCGTATTTGATGACAGGGCGGAAGAAATCAAAGCCAAGGATGGTGATGAGGTCAGGGTATTTGATGGCGTCAGATTCTATGAGTATTATGGTAATGAAGGATTCGGTCTCGTCAATGCTCAGGCCGGAAAATATAAGTGCGCCTGCCGCAAGGGCCTTGACTGGACTCTTCCTACAAAGAACCCAGGAGATAATATGTGGATGGGCAACCTTCGCGCCAATGGTGTCAACTACACTGAGATTCGCTTTGCAGACGTCCTCCTGCTATATGCAGAGGCTGTCATCTCAGGTGGCGCACAGGGTTCTCTTTCTGCAGTGCAGGCTGTCAATAAGGTGCGAGCACGCAAGAGCGTAAATATGCCAGCTCTTTCTTCTGTAGATATGAATGTCATTGAGACCGAGCGCATTCTCGAGCTTACTGGCGAGGGCCATCGCTTCTATGACCTTCTCCGCTGGGGTAAGGTTGCAGCGCGTTTCAAGGAACTTACCAGCTCCGACCCTAATTTCAAGCAGTACAATGCTTCTCAATATCTCGGATTCCAGGAGGGCAAGAACGAGTGGCTTCCTCTTCCTATCGATGAGGTTGAGGGGAATCCTTATATCACTGGAAATAACCCTGGCTGGAACTAGTCTCTTCATATGAGAAAATTATTAATAACCTTTTTTGCAATGTCCTGTGCGGCTTTATGTGCCGCACAGACACTGCATAATGGCATTGAACTGCCAGATGAATGGCCCCCTAGACGAGCATTGCCTGCTGAGCGCGCCGAAATGCCGCTGCCATATATGCAGGACAAACCAGATGTAATTCCTATAAATGTCGGAAGGCAGCTGTTTGTTGACAATTTCCTTATCTACGAGACAAACTTGAAGGTTGTTCCCCATACACCCGATTTCTATGAAGGAAACCCCGTGATTGAACCAGACAGGCCTTGGGAAGTGACGACTGAAGGTGCTCCGTATTGCGCTCCGTTCAGCGATGGAATCTGGTACGATGAGCAGACAGGAATGTTCCGTATGTGGTATCTGGCCGGTGCTGACTTGCTTCACAGAGACACCACACGGCAGACTTTCTATACATGCTACGCGGAGTCCCGTGATGGAATTAAATGGAAGAAGAAAGAACTTGACGTGGTTCCTGGCACGAATATCACCGAGCCCAGCAACAGAGATGCTGCAACCGTATGGCTGGACAGGAATGAGAAAGATCCGGCAAAAAGATGGAAGATGTTCATTGTTGAGCGCAGGGAAAGTGATGCCCGCTGGCAGATAGTATTGAAATATTCTGAGGACGGCATTCATTGGAACAAAGGCGTGGCTCAATCAGGCGATGTTGGAGACAGGTCCACCGCATTCTACAACCCATTTACAAATAAATGGGCCATCAGTCTAAGAGCCAGCACTCCGGTATCTTCACGTTCCCGCTTCTATATTGAGAATGAGGATCCCGAGATGCTGGTAAGCCTTACACACAGAACAAAACCAGATGCAGCAGACAAAAATATCGTATACTGGTTCACACCGGATGACAAGGAGCTTCGTCATGAGAAATATCCGGAAGTTGATCCCGGAATATACAATTTTGACGCGATCGCATATGAAAGCATAATCCTCGGCCAGTACAGTGCATGGGCAGGACCCGAGAACAGGGTTTGTGCTGCCGACGGCATCC
The DNA here is from genome assembly GCA_045599325.1 of Bacteroidales bacterium. Lineage (GTDB taxonomy): Bacteria > Bacteroidota > Bacteroidia > Bacteroidales > UBA932 > Cacconaster. Next base: position 62,952 of record JAZRVT010000028.1, read on the forward strand.
AGAAGAGAAATGTCATCTCCCTTGGTTACAGCCGTGATGGCTTCCACTTCTACCGCCCGACTCACCAGCCTTTCATGAATGTAAATGAGACTGACGGCGCCTGGAACTGGGGAAATATGCAATCAATCAATGGAACCCCATTGATTGTCGGCGATTCGCTGTATTTCTACTCCAGCGGCCGCCGTCTAAACGAAATTATGTGGGACAGTTATACTTCTACCGGCCTGGCCAAGTTGCGCCGTGATGGATTCATCTCGATGACTGCCGGGAAGGATGAAGGTTATCTTGTAACAGAACCAGTTTCTTTCGATGGGGAGTATATGTTTGTGAACGTGTCTGTACCTGGGAAGAAGAGTATACTCCTGGTGGAGGTTCTGGACCGGGAAGGTAATCCCATCCCTGGATACGAAAAGAAGGATTTTGTAGCGGTCAAAAGAGTTGACTCCACAAAACTTATGATTGGGTGGAAAAACAACAGGACTCTGGCCGCACTTTCCGGACAGGCAGTCAGGTTCAAATTTTACCTGACGGGTGGTGACCTGTATGCTTTCTGGGTATCAGAATGGGATACAGGAGAAAGCCGTGGCTATACAGCAGGAGGTGGTCCGGGCCTTAATCCTAGCGGAATAGACACGAGATAACTTTCGCACAGGCCGAGAATTATTCAACGCATACAATAATATGGGCAAGATAAAGAACCTGAAGATATACCCTTGGATTGTCGTCGGACTTCTTTGGGTGGTTGCATTGCTAAACTATATGGACAGGCAGATGCTGTCTACTATGAGGGATGCAATGCAGATTGACATTTCGGAATTGGAGTCCGCCGTCAATTTCGGACGGCTGATGGCAATTTTCCTATGGATTTATGGCTGCATAAGTCCGTTTGCTGGTGCAGTGGCGGACAGGATAAGCAGGAAATGGCTGATCATAGCATCGCTTGGAGTATGGTCCACTGTTACATTACTGATGGGGTACTGCACTACTTTCAACCAGATATACTGGCTGAGGGCCCTTATGGGCGTAAGCGAAGCATTGTATATTCCGTCTGCCCTGTCGCTCATTGCAGATTACTTCACAGGGTCAGCAAGGAGCCTTGCTGTCGGAATTCATATGACAGGATTGTATCTGGGACAGGCAGTAGGAGGTTTCGGCGCTACGCTTGCCGCCGCATACTCGTGGCAGACAACTTTCCATTGGTTCGGCATCATAGGCGTGGCTTATGCTCTTGTGCTCACTCTGCTTCTTTTTGACAAAGAGCGTGTTGAAGAAGAACCGGAAGCCGTCATGGAAAAGGTCAAAACGAAAGAGCCTGTCTGGAAGAGTTTTGCCGTAATCTTCTCGAATGTCTCGTTCTGGATCATAATCTTCTTCTTTGCGTCTTCATCACTGCCAGGATGGGCAACGAAGAATTGGCTCCCTACATTATTTGCTGACAGTTTGAACGTCCCTATGGCCAAGGCCGGGCCAATTTCAACAATAACTATTGCTGCAGCCTCATTCATCGGCGTCCTGCTTGGAGGATCAATTTCTGATAAGTGGGTGAAGAGGAACCTCAAAGGACGAGTATACACCAGTGCAATCGGTCTTTCGCTAATGATTCCCGCTCTTGTTTTTATCGGTATTGGACACGGGATGTTTGCTGCGATTGGCGCTGGCGTTTTTTTCGGTATAGGTTATGGTATGTTTGACACCAACAATATGCCCATCCTCTGTCAATTCGTATCATCAAAGCATAGAGCAACTGCATATGGACTAATGAATATGGTTGGCGTATTTGCAGGTGCAATCATTACTAAAGCTCTTGGTCAATGGGCTGACAAAGGCAACCTCGGTCTAGGATTCGCAATGATGGCGGGCATTCTTATCATTGCACTTGTCCTTCAGATTACAGTTCTCAGACCCAAGACCGACGATATGATATGAAAAGGTTAATTTGCTCAGCTTTTGTTCTCCTGTTTGCGATATCATTACTCGCACAGAACCCGTATCCCGATGTTGATTACATAGATGCCCGGGGATTAACTTTGGTCGGCAAGCTGATGGCTGATACGCCTAACCCTTATCACAGGGTCGATACGGTCAAGTATAAGGGTTTTTCCGATGTTGAAAACGAACAGGTGAGGTCATCATCAGGTTTGGCTTTGGTGTTTACAACTGATTCCCCAACATTGCATGTGCGTGCAGACTATGGCTACAAGAACTATGACACCAAGACAATGGGCTTGGCACTTAGAGGTTTTGATCTGTACATTAAGAAAGACGGGGAATGGCTGTGGGCAAGTTCAGCATGCCCACGGCTCAATGATGAGAATACGCCGTTCTTGCTTCTCGGAGGTATGGACAGCAGCGTAAAAGAATGCCTTGTGTATTTACCTCTCTATAGTGAGCTGAATTCACTGGAGATCGGCATCGCTAAAGGTTCTTTTATCAAGCCTTCAGACAATCCTTTCCGGTACAGGATAGGTGTTTTCGGTTCAAGTTATACCCATGGTATTAGTGCGGGACGTCCAGGAATGGCTTATCCTGCCCAGCTGTCAAGGATGACTGGACTGCAGTTCCTTTCATTAGGATGCAGCGGTAACTGCAAGATGCAGGACTACTTTGCGGATGTCCTGTGCGATTCAGAGGTGGACGCTTTCCTGTTTGACACATTCTCTAATCCTGATCCGGACATGATAGCCGAACGGCTGTTCCCATTCATTGAAAAGTTGCAGAAAGCACATCCCGGGATACCGCTTATTTTCCAGCAGACTATTTACCGTGAACGGAGAAACTTCAACATTGACGTCAACAAGAACGAACAGGCGAAGCAGGATATGGCAGAAAAGAAGATGGAAGAGGCCTGCAGGAAATATAAGGATGTCTATTTCATTCATCCAAATGCCACATCTTCAGACCATGAGACCAGTGTTGACGGAACGCATCCTTCAGATGAAGGGTATCGCATTTGGGCAGAATCAATAAGGAAGCCTCTGAGAAAAATATTAAAGAAATACGGAATCAGATAAATCGTTACTATGAGAATACCTGAATCGGAGCTGATCATCAATGGAGACGGCTCAGTATTCCATCTGCATATAAGGCCTGAACAGTTGGCAGACAAGGTGATTCTTGTTGGTGACCCGGAGAGGGTGCCTGTGTTCGAGGTTTATTTTGAATGCATAGAGGCCAGAGGCGCATCGCGTGAGTTCGTCTGGATAACAGGTGTGTATGGTGGAGTCAGAATGACTGTGCTGTCCACCGGTATCGGAACTGACAACATTGACATTGTGATGACAGAGCTTGATGCTCTGGCTAATGTGAATTTTACAACCAGAGAGGAGCGCGCGGAGCATAAGATATTGACTATTGTCCGCCTCGGTACCTGTGGCGCTGTCCAGCCCGACATACCTCTGGGGTCATTTGTTCTATCACATTATTCTATAGGCTTCGACGGGCTACTGAACTGGTATGCTGACAGAAGCAGAATAACTGATCCTGATATGGAGAGATGCTTCATGAAGCATATGGCATGGCCGGATGAATTGCCGTTCCCATATTTTGTCCATGCATCAGACAAGTTGATTGATGCCTTCAAGGGAAAAACCGTAAGAGGTATGACCATATCTTCACCGGGGTTCTATGGCCCGCAGGGCAGGGTGGTACGTCAGCAGCTGGCTATGGGCAATATGCTCAATGATATTGAGTCCTTCAGATATGGGAATTGGAAAATAACAAACTTTGAGATGGAGGGTTCGGCTATTGCCGGTTTTGCGAAGCAACTTGGACATGATGCGGTCACTGTCTGTTGCGTAATAGCCCACCGATACCTCAAGGACGTCAACACCGACTATAAGCCAAGAGTGAAGGAACTCATATCTCTTGTGCTGGACACAATATCTTCACTATGATGTTTGAAAGATGAAACAGGAGAGTTATATCATTGATTATTTCCATTATGAAGGGATCGATGAATTGCCAGTAGAGGATAAGAGGCTGGCTATGGCGGCAATAGAGGCTATGGCGACTTCCTATGCACCTTATTCGCATTTCAATGTGGGCGCTGCTGTCCGGCTTGACGATGGCACAATAATACTTGGGTCCAATCAGGAGAACATAGCTTCTCCATCGGGTTTATGCGCAGAAAGGACAGCATTGTTCACAGCAGGTTCCTTGTATCCCAAAAATGCAGTTTTGGAGATTGCGATTGCTGGAGGCCCGAACATGACTTTGAGTGATGATGCGGTGACACCTTGTGGTGCATGCAGACAGGTTATGAATGAGACTCAAAATAGGAGTGGACATAGCATGGCCGTTTTGCTGATTGGACGTAAGGAAGTGTATAAATTCAACAATGTACAGGGACTTATGCCTTTTTCATTTGAAAAATAAGGATATGATGAATATTTATTACGAAAAAGCATTAAAGTTCATTCAGGAGAATGACATCAGTAAATTGCCGAATGGCAAGCATGTGATTGATGAGGGAAATGTTTGGGTCAATATCGTAGAGACGGATCTTCGTCCGGCTTCGGAAGCCCTGCTAGAGGCGCATGATATTTTCTTGGATATCCATGTGCCGTTTACCGGCTCTGAGAGCTATGGCGTGAAACCAAGAACCGAGTGCTTGTTTCCGAAGGGTGAGATCGATAAGGCCGATGACATTCTCTTTTTCGACGACAAGATTAAACAGGTGATAACAAAGAAAGCAGGTGAACAGACTGTCTTTATGCCGGACATGGCCCACGCTCCATTAATTGGAGAGGGGCCGATAAGAAAAGCGGTCTTCAAGGTCAGAACAGTCTGATCGCTATGTGTGCGCAGGCTTCGGCATCTGCGAGGGCGTTGTGATGGTTCTTGAGTTCGAACCCGCAGGCAGCGGCCACTGTCTGGAGCTGGTGGTTTGGCAATGAACAGCCGAAATGGTGTCTGGAAGCGCGCAGCGTGTCCAGGAACTCATAATCCGGATAATCCATCTGGTAGACTCTGAACGCAGCCTTGAGGCATCCCTCGTCGAATCTTGCGTTATGGGCGACAAGCGGCATCCCCTCGTCGATCATCGGCGCAATCTTCTGCCATACTTCCGGGAATACGGGCGCTCCTTCGACGTCCTCCGGACCGAGGCCGTGCACCCGCCTGCAGAACCACTGGCAGTAATCCGGCTCCGGGTATATCAGGCTGTAGAAAGTATCCGCAATCCTGCCTCCGACGACCTTCACGGCTCCGACGGAGCAGACGCTCGAAAGCTGCTCGTTGAATGTCTCGAAGTCTATGCAGACGCCGCTGAATCCAGTCATAATGCAGTTTTTTATTTACTCAGCAGCGCATTAGTCCGCCTGTCCGTCAAGTGCCCTGTGGAGGAAGTCGAGGATTATGCTGATGACTTCCCTGCGTTTCTTTATGATGAGGTGGTTCTCGCCTTCAACGATATGCATCTCGGAATTCCCGTAGATGGCATCGTACTTCTCGCTGCACCAGAGTGGAACGGTGCCGTCCTCTGAGCCGTGGATGATGCAGGCAGGCCCCTGATAGTTCTGTGAGACACCGTATATGTCAAGTTCCTGTGTCTGCAGGAGGTAGTTCCGCCCTAGTTTGTAGTGGCCGAAGCATCTGATGTACTCCGGCGGATCTTCCGGGTCAAAGATGTTGCCGAAGAACCGGCCTCCCCGGCAGGCCTCCTTGATGACTGCACCCGGGGCGAGGAGGATGAGGGCATCTGGGGATGTCCCGCTGCTGCCTGCTGTCATACTGGCGATGACTCCGCCCTGTGAGTGACCGAGCAGCGAGATGCCGCTGACATAGGGGAGGGAGGCGGCATATTCCCATATCGCCTTTGCGTCGGCGAGCTCCTTTGCTATCGTCATCTCTTCCATCCGCCCCTCGCTCTTGCCGTGGCCGTTGAAGTCGAAGCGGACTGACGCTATCCCTTCTTTTGCGAGCGCCCGTGCGATACGGGGCATAGGGGGGTAGTCCTTGCTGGAGAAGATGCCGTGCATCAGGATCACCATATGGCAGCTGTCCCTCGCGGTGTCGAATCCCTCCGGCAGCGACACCTTTACGGCCAGCCCGCCCTGCGGTCCCCTGGCTGCATACTCGCGGGCAGCCGCCGGAACCACCAGCAGCAGTGCCGCAGCAATCGTGACAAAGCGCTTCATCTGACTGAAGTATTTATGCATAATACTCAAAGATACAATTTTTACCGCAGAATTATTCTTGCCCTGGCGACAAACTTGTCCTGGCGACAAACTGGCCTTGGCGACAAACCTGCCCTGGCGACAAACACCGTCACAGGCACACCCATCAGAAGGCCCTTGTAAGCGGGGTGCCCTGTGACGGTACCGCCTGATTGCCTGCACCGTCACAGCCAATCCTTGCTCGAACGCACTCCAGGAGTGTCCGCCTGTGACGGTGTTTGTCGTCAGATCTATGCTGACTGCCGGCGGCGATGATGGATGGCCACGGACGGCGGCGCAGGAGAAAGATAATGCCGGCGGCGCGGGAAACCGAAAGATTTTCTCCATCATATGGCAAAACCTGAAAATGGTTGACCTGCCGGGGTGATTTTGCCTGAAAATTCCCCCAAAATGATGATTTTCTGGTATTTCTGGGGAATATTACGTTAATCCTCCCCCGAAACTTGACAGTATATGTGCCGAAAACAATCCCGATTGGTCTTGTCCTCCGGAAATTGCATATGATTGTTATATTTATCTCTGTTGTTGGCATCTGATAACTCTGTCGGCAAGGGCCGGCAGGGCAGTACCCGTGATTCTGCTGGCTCTGGCCATATGCCTTTTTGTGTTCCTCTGCCTTGTGGGGATCCTCGCCAACCTGAAGGATGCCAAGGTTCACGGGGTGATTGAGATATCCAATGTCGTCTGCCAGCTTTCCGTAGCCATTGCGGCAATATTGCTGTTCCAATAATCTGCGCTTCGGTTGGGACAGTCCTGTCAAGTGCTCTCTGCCAGTCGGCAGCGCGGGGGGACAGCGGGCGGCTTCCGGTCACTGCGTCGTCGGGCGGGCTCACTTCCTCTTCGTTCGCTTTTTCCGCCCGCCTTGATGGTGCCCTCATTCCGCTCGCGCCTCCTTGACGCGCTGCCGCTGCAACAGGCTATGACTCTGACATTTTGTTGTGACATAATCATATTTGCAAACTTACTGCTGTTTTTATAATAGCTCAAGCGGAGCTTGAATTATTTTCATTAACTTTAACCATTCAATCGTATTGATATGCAACGTAATCAGCAATATAAGGAAGCAAAATCGTTTGCTGACAGGTGGAAAGGTAAAGGCTACGAGAAAGGTGAAAGCCAGACCTTCTGGCTGGAACTGCTACAAACAGTGTTGGGCGTAGAACGACCATACGACATAATATCTTTCGAAAATCAGGTCAAACTCAGCAGCACCAGTTTCATTGATGCCTATATCGAACCGACACATGTTCTGATTGAGCAGAAATCTATCGACAAGGACCTACGCAAAGCAATTCCTCAGAGCGACGGCACTCTTTTGACACCCTTCCAGCAGGCAAAGCGATACGCAGCAGAATTGCCATATTCAAAGCGTCCGCGCTGGATGGTGATATGCAATTTCAAGGAATTCCACGTTTATGATATGGAAAATCCTCAGGGTGAGCCTGAGGTGATGCTGCTCGAGAATCTGGAAACTGACTTCGAAAGGATGCGTTTCCTGGTGGAGCAAGGTAACGAACATCTCAAGAAAGAGATGGAGGTCTCTTTGAAAGCGGGAGAAATCATTGGTGAGATTTATGATGAACTGTTGAAGCAGTATATCAACCCTAATGACCCTCAAACCCTCAAGAGTCTGAATGTACTCTGTGTCCGTTTGGTATTCTGCCTCTATGCCGAGGATGCAGGACTATTCGGAGAAAAACGCTGTATGTTCCACGACTACCTGGCGCAGTTCAAGCCGGGCGAAGGTGATATGCGGGATGGTCTCATCAAACTCTTTGAGACTCTCAACACTCCGGTTGGCCAGCGTAGTCCTTACCTGAAACCGAGCCTCAAAGCATTCCCATACTGCAACGGTGGTCTTTTCTCCGACAGGGACATTGAAATACCGTTCTTCAACGATAAGATTGCACACCTTATTCTGAAAAAAGCCAGCGATGACTTCGACTGGAGTCAGATAAGCCCGACCATCTTCGGGGCCGTCTTCGAGAGCACCTTGAATCCCGAGACCCGCCGCAGCGGAGGAATGCACTACACCAGTATCGAGAACATCCACAAGGTGATAGATCCTCTCTTCCTCGATGACCTCAAGAAAGAGCTGGAGGTAATCATTGCCGAGCCTATCGAGAAGAAGCGCATCCAGAAGGCCCGTGAATATCAGGACAAACTCGCAACGCTCAAATTCCTCGACCCCGCCTGCGGCAGCGGCAACTTCCTCACGGAAACTTATCTTTCGCTCAGGCGTCTGGAAAACGAGGCGATGTCCATAATCGGCGACCTGTTCAACCCCATTAAGGTCGATATACGCCAGTTCTACGGTATCGAGATAAACGACTTCGCTGTGGCCACTGCAACGACTGCCCTATGGATAGCCGAGGCGCAAATGATGGCCGAGACCGAAAGGATGCTGCATATCAACCTCGATTTCCTGCCGCTGAAGTCATACAACAACATCCGGGAAGGCAATGCCTTGAGGATTGATTGGAACGAGGTAGTGCCGGCATCAGAACTGAACTATATAATGGGGAATCCACCTTTCTCCGGTGCTCGATGGATGGGGAAGGAACAAAAAGATGACGTTCTTGAAATTTTCGGAGTCAAGTGGCCCGGTGTTGGAGATTTGGACTATGTATGCTGCTGGTACAAGAAATCGGCTGAATACATCGCCGGAACGTCTATCAGATGCGCTCTTGTATCAACCAACTCAATCACACAGGGAGGTTCTGTCGCTAATCTCTGGAAGCCTTTGATGGATGCTCCGTACAACGTTCATATAGATTTTGCCTGGCGTACTTTCCGATGGGACAGCGAAGCAAGCATCAAGGCACACGTCCATTGTGTGATTGTCGGATTCAGTATAGCCGCATCAGAAAGACAGAAACTCATATTTGAAGAAGGACGTACCCCTCAAGCAGCCGCAAATATCAATGGGTATCTCCTTGGAGCGGAAAATATCTTTATTGATAAAAGGCAAAAGCCTATCTCAGATGTACCTCAAATTTGTCTCGGAGGTCAGCCTATTGACGATGGAAACTTAACGTTGACAGAAGAAGAAAGGAAAGAGTTGCTTCAACAAGAGCCACAGGCCGAGCCTTGTTTGCGCTTCTATATGATGGGCAAGGATTTCATCGATAGAAAACCGCGATATTGCTTATGGCTTAAAGGAGTGGAGCCATCAGTTATCAGAAAATGTCCGGAAATATTGAAACGCATCGAAAATGTCCGGACTTTCAGGCTTGGAAGCAATAGGGCAAGTACACTCAAGGCAGCTGATAACCCAATGTTGTTTGGAGCTCCTTTTGAATGCACGAGTGACTATGTCGCCATTCCAAAAGTATCATCTGAGAATCGACGTTATATTCCTATGGACTATCTGTCCAAAGATATTATCCCTGGAGATAAGTTGTTTACTATGCAGGGAGCTTCGTTGTATCATTTTGGAATAATGATGTCAAATGTTCATATGGCTTGGATGAGGGCAATCTGCGGAAGATTAAAGAGTGATTACAGCTATTCGAACACCATCGTTTACAACAACTTCCCTTGGCCAACACCCACCGATGCCCAGAAAGCAAAGATTGAGGCGACCGCCCAGGCAATCCTCGATGCCCGTGCCAAATATCCCGACTGCTCCCTTGCCGACCTTTATGACGAACTCACAATGCCCGTCGAACTCCGCAAAGCCCATCAGGAAAACGACAAGGCCGTAATGGAAGCCTACGGCTTCAACTGGCGCACAATGACCGAATCCGACTGCGTCGCTGAACTCTTCAATATGTATAAAGAGTTAACTGAATAATATGCATTTCGTCACCTTCCACGAATCGTCAATTTCTATCTTGAAATGATTCACTAGGTTTGAACTTGTTAATCTTTTTATTATCCGTAGGTTTGACTATTATTCTATGGTCGGCAAATACAAAGTGATAACCCTCTGCGGCAGCACGCGTTTCAAGGAGCAGTTTCTGGAGGCTCAGAAACGCCTTACGCTTGAAGGGAACATCGTGATCAGTGTCGGGCTCTTCGGGCACTCGGGGGATGATGAGGTATGGACGGAAGGCACTAAGGAGATGCTGGACGATATGCACAAGCGCAAGATCGATATGGCGGACGAGATCTTTGTCATCAACGTCGGCGGCTATATCGGCAGCAGCACCAGGAGTGAGATTGAGTATGCTCTGGCCAATGGCAAAGCAGTTGGATATTTAGAATCAGCGGTAGTCAAATAGTAAAATAATTCTCGGTAATTCAAGTAATTACGTATATTTGCAACAGAAGACGAGAGTTGCATATAGGCGAGATTGCATCAAGCTCCGCAGCCGTCATTTTTTTGCCGTAAATCACTTTGGTTTAGGGCTTTATTATTTCCAACTTTCCCTCCATTCGGGATTGATATTGCCGAATATTCCCCCAAAA
>JAZRVT010000029.1:0-22349 GCA_045599325.1 Bacteroidales bacterium
ACTATCCTTGGGATGTCCGGGAGTTTCAACTGGTCAATGAGAAAGTCGTGAACCTTTACGTAGGGTTCTGTCTCTCTCATAATTCTCCGTTATAGACTTTCATTACGTCGCCGAGCCGGTAGTAGAGACTTCCGTGGCGGCGGATAGGAACGAGGATGCCGCGCTTGGCCCACTTGCTGAGGGTGGAGTCGCAGCGGTCCAGGATCTCGCAGGCGCGGGCCTTGGAAATGAGTTCGTCGGCGCCGCCAGTGGGGATGGATGATTTCATTGAAGGAGAAGAGACTCTGAACTCTTCCCTGAGGATGTCGGCCACGCATCGGGCCAGTTGGGGCATGCTGTCCTCTGTGAGAACGATGATGCCGTTGGGGTTTTGATCTGATCTTTGCATAATTCTTATATTTTATGATAAACGAAAAAACCGTCCCTATCGGAACGGTGCAAAGGTCAGTAAAGTACTGTAGTTTAATAGAATAGGTCTATTTAAGGCTCATTCCGGGCTCATTTGAGGTTCATCTGGAGTTCGTTTTGTGGCGCAACGGCTGTCTGAATATCTCGACCGCAGGCAACCTTTATCGCAGTGCAGAGTTCTATTGTTTTTTTGCGGTCTCCTTTCAGACTATCATTATCCCTCGGTGTCCCCTTCGCCTGAAAAGCCATAGTCACGGTCTCGACAGATCTTTTAAACGTGCTTAGTGACGGAACCGTGTTAGGGAAAACTATAGACCACACTTCGCGGAAACGAGATATCTCCATGTCCTGGAAGCAAGCACTCTTCTTGCAGGCGGAGAAGATTCTTCCGGTATTTGATCCCTTTGAATTAGCCTTGAAAGCCGAATACAGCAGGACTGCAACCTGCGCACAGTAGTCCGTGTATAACAAACCCTCTGCGAGGCCAAGGTAATTTATGTAATGCACCTTGCAGAACTCTATAGCTTCACTCTTCTCCATAGGGTATCTGCTTCAGGTGTTCATCCCAGGACTGCCGCAATAGGCCGGAATTTCAATAGAGTTTCCATAATGGAAGTTTTTTTAATCTCTCCTGCCCGGGAGACGGTCAATCAGTGCATTTTATACAACATAGTATGCTTTTTGTGCGTCATACGTGATTTCTGTTGGGCGCATATCTGGTCCTGAATTCCGAGATTCTCAATTCCTGCTTCAGGGTCATACGGGAATCCGAACAACCTTCTTCCCTATGTTCTATCGCGTCATACTTGTCAAAAAGACCTCTGCCCGTGAGGTAGTCTCCACCGTCAATCCACACAGGGACTGGCATAGACCGCAGCGCAGGACACCAAAAAAGGCCGACTTCTCAGCCGGCCTTTAAGTTTCAGGAGTAGGTACTACCAAGCGAGGGCGCTGGCGCCGAGGATGGCGGCGTCGGAGTCCTTGAGAGAGCTGTAGAGCACCTTTACCTTGCCCTTCCAGATGCTGAGCTGATTCTCCTCCATCGCAGCCACGAGCGGCTCGTGGAAGAACTCGCGGCTCTTTGCAAGGCCACCGAAGATGACGATAGCCTCTGGAGCGCTGAACTTCACGAAGTCAGCGATAGACTGTCCCAGCAGGCGTCCGGTGTAGTCGAAGATCTCGAGAGCGAGAGCATCGCCCTTGACAGCGGCATCGTAGACATCCTTGGAAGTGATCTCCTCAAGGTCGACTTCAGAGAGGAGAGTTTTCCTTCCGCTGTTCTGCACCATCTCGCGGGCCGTGCGCGCAACGCCCATAGCGCTGGTGTAAGTCTCGAGGCAGCCCTTCAGGCCGCAGTTGCACTGGCGTCCGCCGCGTACGGCGATGGTATGGCCGAGCTCACCCGCAAAGCCGTCTGCGCCATAGACAATCTCGCCATTGACGACGATTCCGCTGCCTACGCCTGTGCCGAGCGTGATCATAATGAAATTCTTCATTCCGCGCGCCACACCATAGGCCATCTCGCCCATAGCGGCGGCATTCGCGTCGTTGGTCACAGTGACCGGGAGCCCGGTGAAGCTCTTCACAAGCTGGGCAAGTTCAACCACGCCCGCATTCCCGTCAGCGTTGTAACACCATTTCAGGTTTGCGGCCTGCTCGATGGTTCCGTTATAGTAGTTGCCGTTCGGAGCACCGATTCCGATGCCCTTCACAACACCGTCATCCACCTTTGCGATAAGGTCCTTGATTGCGTGGGTGAGGTCCGTGATGTATTCTATCAGTTCCGTCTGGAGGGATGAGATGACAGACTGGGAGACAATTTCGCCGTTCGATGTCACAACACCGAGCTTTGTGCTCTGGCCGCCGATGTCTATGCCGAGTACGTATTCCTTGTTTTCAGCCATATCTTATTCAGTTGGAATTTCCTTGTTGACATTCTTTGAGCCTGCGACAGCATAGAAGATAAGGTAGCAGAGGCAGACGACGAGGAGCCAGTAGCTCTGGATTGAGCCGACCTTGTCAGCGAGGAGGTTCTGGAAGAACGGGATGATGCCGCCGCCGCAGACAAGTGTCATGAAGATTCCGGAAGCCGCAGCAGTGTACTTGCCGAGGCCTTCGGTAGAGAGGTTGAAGATAGCGCCCCACATCACTGAAGTGCAGAGACCGCAGAGCATCAGGAAGATGAGGCTTACAGGAACCGCCTTCTCGCCGGCGCCCATCTTTGCTGACTCAGGGATGAACATCGCGCAGAGGATGAATCCAATGGCCACAGCTGCAGTCCAGAGGAGCATCTTCTTGCTTGAGACCTTGCCGCCGATCGCACCGCCGCAGAGACGGCCGACGAGCATGCTGAGCCAGTATCCGCTGATGAATGTGGCAGTGAGTGCCGGACCCACCCAGTCAAGACCTGAGAAATAGACATTTGCGGTGTTAGGGATACCCACCTCGATGCCGACATAGAAGAAGATAGCGATGGCGCCGAGAACGAAGTGCCTGAATGACAGAGGACTGTACTGGTCCTTGACCTTGTTGCCGGCCTTGCGTGCTGCCTTCTCCTCAGCAGTCTCCATATGAGGCTCAGGGATATCGGTGAGGGCGATGACCACGAAAGCGATGGCGAAGATCACCATTGCGATGATCATAACCGGAGCAGCCTTGGCCACAGTGGCGTTCTGGATTGAGCCGCCGACGAGCCAGCCGACGAGGAACGGAGCGATGGTGCCGCCGATAGAGTTGCAGCTGCCGCCCCACTGGATGAGCTGGTTACCGCGGTTTCCGCCGCCTCCGAGAGTGTTGAGCATAGGGTTGACCACAATGTTGAGCATACACATTGAGAAACCTGCCACAAAAGCGCCGAGGACATAGATCAGAAAACTTTCGGCGTAGCCTGAGATGAACTGGATGCCCACGCCGATGAAACCCACAATGACTGCTGCGAGGGCGGTGAATTTATAGCCCTTGCGGCGCAGGATGAGTCCGGCAGGGATACCCATGCAGGCGTATGCGATGAAGTTAGCGAGTGTTCCGAGCTGTGAGAGGGCCTTGCTTGCTCCGAACTGGTTAGTGACCACAACGCCCATCGAACCGGCAAGGTTGGTCACGAAGGCGATCATGAAGAAGAGTGAGAACATCACGATGATAGGCACTGTGAAGTTCTGCTTTTTTGTTTCAGTCATAAATTATGGAATTAAATAATAAATATGCTAAATATGCCAGTCAACTGCTTCTTTTCAGTTTTCAGACCTTAAAGTTACGCAAAAATATCTTATCTTTGCAGACCTATCAAAAAACTTCCCGAATAATGGCGATTCTTACCGGACATATCTCCCAGATTATCGGACCTGTGGTAGACGTCCATTTCAACCTTTCAGAAGATCAGCAGACGAGACTTCCATCCATCCACGAGGCTCTCACCGTCCGCCGCACCGACGGCAGTGACCTGATAATCGAAGTACAGCAGCATATTGGAGAAGACACTGTCCGCACAGTTGCGATGGACTCCACCGACGGCCTCCGCCGCGGAATGAAAGTCACCGGCACAGGCGACTCCATAACTATGCCTGTCGGCCGTCAGATCCGCGGACGCGTGATGAATGTCGTAGGCAACACGATTGACGGTATGGAGTCACTTGACAGGAGCGGTGCGATGCCTATCCACCGCGAGCCCCCGAAGTTCGAGGACTTGAAGACCTCCCAGGAGGTGCTCTTCACAGGCATCAAGGTCATCGACCTTCTGGAGCCGTATCTGAAGGGCGGCAAGATCGGCCTCTTCGGCGGCGCGGGCGTCGGCAAGACCGTGCTGATCAAGGAGCTGATCAACAACATCGCTAAGAAGCATAACGGATTCTCGGTGTTCGCAGGTGTCGGCGAGCGTACCCGCGAGGGCAACGACCTGCTCCGCGAAATGATCGAATCCGGCGTCATCCGCTACGGCAAGGAGTTCGAGAAGAATATGGAAGAGGGACACTGGGACCTCTCCAAGGTAGACAAGGATGAGATCGTCAAGTCGCAGGTTGCGATGGTCTTCGGCCAGATGAACGAACCGCCGGGAGCACGTTCTTCCGTGGCTCTTTCAGGCCTCACAATGGCAGAGTCATTCCGTGACAGCGCAGACCCTGACGACCCTAAGGACATCCTCCTCTTCATCGACAACATCTTCCGTTTCACCCAGGCAGGCTCCGAGGTCTCCGCACTTCTCGGCCGAATGCCTTCAGCAGTGGGCTACCAGCCTACCCTCGCAACCGAGATGGGCCAGATGCAGGAGCGCATCACCTCCACCAAGAACGGATCCATCACCTCCGTGCAGGCAGTCTACGTCCCTGCGGACGACCTGACGGACCCTGCACCTGCAACCACATTCTCCCACCTCGACGCCACCACGGTGCTCAGCAGGAAAATCGCCGAGCTCGGCATCTACCCTGCAGTGGACCCTCTCGACTCCACAAGCCGCATCCTCGACCCTAACATCGTGGGCAAGGAGCACTATGAGACAGCCCAGAGAGTGAAACAGGTTCTCCAGCGCAACAAGGAGCTTCAGGATATCATCAACATCCTCGGTATGGACGAACTCTCGGACGAGGACAGGACCACGGTCAACCGTGCCCGCCGAATCCAGCGATTCCTCTCACAGCCGTTCCACGTGGCGGAACAGTTCACCGGCGTGCCGGGTGTTATGGTTTCGATAGAAGACACCATCAAGGGCTTCAATATGATTATGGACGGTGAGGTCGACTACCTGCCTGAGCAGGCTTTCCTCAATGTCGGCACCATCGAAGAGGCCATCGAGAAAGGCAAGAAAATTCTGGAACAGGCGAAGTGATAACACTAAAGGTCATATCTCCGGTAAAGGAAGTCCTCTCCAAGGATGTCGATCTGGTCGAGCTGCCCGGCAGTCTGAGCCGCTTCGAAGTCCTGAAGGACCACGCACCGCTCATCTCGTCGCTTGCCAGGGGGCGAATCCGCTATGTGGCGGACGGCCGGGAGGAGTCCATCGAGATCGAGTCGGGTTTCGTAGAAGTCAAGAACAACACAGTGACAGTCTGCATAGAATGATGAAGCGCCTCATACTGATACTCGCAGCCGTTATTCTGGCTTCCGCAGCCCCTGCAGCCCACGCTCAGGAGCAGCCGTCGCAGCCTGAAGCGGCCGTTCAGGCACAGCAGGATGACAGTGAGCAGGGAATGGATATGAATGAATATCTGTTCGGCCATATCAGCGACGCCTACGAATGGCATATCACCACCATCAACGGCAAGTCCGTCGCCATCTTCCTCCCAGTCATCGTCCACAGCAAGACTACCGGATGGCACTGCTTCAGTTCAAGGCATCTTGAAGACGGTGAGGAGTATGAAGGGTTCGCTGTCTCCGAAGAGACAGGCAAGATCATAGAGCTGTCGACAGGCAGGCGGCCGTTCGACATATCCATCACCAAGAACGTCCTGTCGCTGATGATAAGCAGCCTGCTGCTTGCCGTCATAATCCTCCTGACAGCACGCTGGTACAGGCGCCACGATGCAGTGAACGAAACTCCGAAGGGCTTTGCAGGAATTATGGAGATGCTCATCACAATGGTCGAGGACGACATAATCAAAGAATGCGTTGGCAAGGACTACAAGCGCTACGCTCCTTACCTGCTTACCGCATTCTTCTTCATATTCTTCAACAACCTGCTCGGAATCATACCGATCTTCCCGGGCGGAGCCAATGTGACAGGCAATATCGCCATCACAATGACGCTCGCCCTCTGCACTTTCATAGCGGTGAACGTATTCGGCAACAAGCACTACTGGAAAGATATCCTCTGGCCGGACGTGCCTGTATATCTCAAAGCATTCCCGCTTATGCCGATCATCGAGATCATCGGAATGTTCACCAAGCCTTTCTCGCTGATGGTCAGGCTCTTCGCCAACATACTGGCAGGTCACTTCATGATTCTCGGCGTCGTGGCCGTGGTCTTCCTGACAGCAAAGCTCGGTGCAGGGCTGAACGCCGGCCTCAGCGTCATCGCCGTGATATTCGGCATCTTCATGGATGTGCTCGAATGTCTGGTGGCATTCATCCAGGCATACGTCTTCACTATGCTTTCGTCCGTATTCATCGGCCTCTCGAGGCAGGAACCTGAAACTGAAACTAAATAAATCATAAACAATCAATAATACCTAAAACTATGTTATCAATAATGTTACTCCAGGCTGCAGCAGGTGCAGCGCTCGGTAAGGCAGCAGCAGCCGTCGGTGCAGCAGCAGCAGCTTTCGCAGCAGCTGTCGGTATCGGCAAGATCGGTAAGGCATCCCTCGAAGCAGGTTCACGCCAGCCTGAACAGGCAGGTCACTACCGTATGACCGCCATCATCATCGGCGCGCTTGTTGAAGGCGCCTGCCTCTTCGCAATCCTCGTCTGCCTGCTCGGCATTGTAAGCTAACGGCAGATGTCCCTCATCACACCTGATTTCGGACTGATGTTCTGGATGGTGCTGATTTTCGGCATCCTCTTCTTCGTCCTTGCCAAATTCGGCTTTCCGATCATCACAGGGATGGTCGACAAGCGCAACGAGCGCATAAATGAAAGCATCGGCAAGGCGAAGGAGGCCGAGATGAAGCTCTCGCTGCTTGCTGATGAGCAGAAGCAGATGATCGAAGAGGCACGGAAGGAACACGCCCGCATCCTTAACGAAGCGGCCGACACTCGCGACAGGATCGTGACCGAGGCCCGCGAAAAAGCACGCGAAGAGACCGCGGCAATGATTGCCAGGGCCCGCGAAGAGATTGCCCTCGAAAAGGAGAGCGCTATGCGCAGCGTACGCCGCGAAGTCGCCTCACTGTCAGTGGAGATTGCCGAAAAGCTTGTCCGCCACGACCTCGAGGAGACTCAGAAACAGGAGGATCTCATCGCCTCACTCATCGACGAGGCGAAGAGACAGAGAGACTCACAGATGATAAACTAGCAGAACAATGAATTCAGGCCTCATTTCGTCGCGCTATGCGACAGCGCTGCTTCAGTTCGCACGCGAAGAGAATGTCGCAGGAGATGTCTACTCCGACGCTCTGGCGCTGCTTGCGGCGCTTGACGACGAGCAGGCGCTCCCCGGCTGCATTGACAAGTGCACTGACCAGACGCGCACATTCATCTCGCTCGTCATCAAGAACGGCAGGGTCGAGTGCCTGAAGCCGATTCTGCGGAGGTTCATCACTCTCTACCGCAAATCCGAGGGCATCACGAAAGCCGCCCTCACTGTGGCTGCCCCTTCACCGCAGCTGGAGGAAAGGCTCCAGGAACTCCTCAGGGAACGCGGCCTCAGGAAAGTGGAGTTCGAGAGCACGGTCGACCCCGGCCTGCTCGGAGGATTCGTGCTTCAGGTAGACGACCTGAGGCTTGACGCATCCCTCAGACGCGGACTCCTCAGCATTCAGAAAGAATTTGAAGACAAAAACAGAAAACTGTTGTAGCAATGGCTGACAATATCAAAGCAAGCGAAATATCGGAAGTGCTTCTCAAGCAGCTCCACGACATCAACGTTGACGCCAAATATGAAGAAGTTGGACAGGTACTCCAGGTCCACGACGGAGTGGTGAGGCTGTATGGCCTGACCAACGCCGAAGCGGGCGAACTTCTCGAGTTCGACAGCGGAGTAATGGCCGTGGTGATGAATCTCGAGGAGGACAATGTGGGAGCAGTGCTCCTCGGCTCCACCGAAAAGGTGAAGGAAGGGATGACTGCACGCCGCACCGGCCGCATCGCGTCGATCAATGTCGGAGAGAAGATGGTGGGCCGCGTGGTCAACCCGCTCGGCGAGCCTATTGACGGACTCGGTGAAATCATCGGCGAGACTGTCGAGATGCCTCTCGAGCGCAAGGCTCCGGGCGTCATCTTCCGCCAGCCTGTCAACGAGCCGCTCCAGACCGGAATCAAGGCAGTCGATGCAATGATCCCTATCGGAAGGGGGCAGCGCGAGCTGATCATCGGCGACCGTCAGACAGGCAAGACCGCTATCGCCATCGACACCATCATAAACCAGCGCTCGAACTTTGAAGAAGGGAAGCCTGTCTATTGCATCTATGTGGCAATCGGGCAGAAAGGCTCCACTGTGGCCAGCATCGTGAACACCCTCCGCGAGAAGGGGGCGATGGACTACACCATAGTCGTTGCTGCAACCGCTGCAGACCCTGCAGCACTGCAATATTACGCTCCATTCGCCGGAGCGGCAATCGGCGAATATTTCCGCGACACAGGACGCCACGCGCTGGTGGTATACGACGACCTTTCAAAGCAGGCTGTCGCTTACCGTGAGGTCTCCCTCATCCTCCGCCGTCCTTCAGGCCGCGAGGCATATCCGGGCGATATCTTCTACCTCCACTCCCGTCTTCTCGAAAGAGCGGCGAAGATCATCGACCAGCAGGATGTTGCCGAAAAGATGAACGATCTCCCTGCAAGCCTCAGGGGCAAGGTCAAGTGCGGAGGATCACTCACCGCACTCCCTCTCATCGAGACACAGGCGGGCGACGTCTCAGCATATATCCCTACCAACGTGATCTCCATCACCGACGGCCAGATATTCCTTGAGACTGACCTCTTCAACCAGGGCTTCCGCCCGGCAATCAATGTCGGTATCTCTGTCTCCCGAGTCGGCGGCAGCGCGCAGGTCAAGAGTATGAAGAAGGTGGCCGGAACATTGAAGATCGACCAGGCACAGTACCGCGAGCTCGAGGCCTTCACCAAGTTCTCCAGCGATATGGACGCAGTTACCAGCCTCACCATCGACAAGGGCCGCAAGAACAACGTGCTCCTCATCCAGCCTCAGTACAGCCCGATGCCTGTCGGAGAGCAGGTGGCCATCCTCTACTGCGGCACCAAGGCCCTTATGAAAGACATCCCTCTCTCCAAGGTCCCTGAGTTCCAGCAGACTTTCCTCGAGAAGATGCGTGCGGAGCACCGTGCTGACGTGCTCGAACCGCTTGCCAAAGGAAAGATTGACAATAATATCACAGACACCATCGAAAGAACAGCAGCAGAGATATCTGCAGCAATGACAGCATAATATGGCATCACTCAAGGAGACCAAGACCCGCATCGCCTCTGTAAAGAGCACCCTGAAGATCACTTCCGCAATGAAGATGGTCTCCGCGGCCAAGCTTCACCGCGCGCAGCAGGCCATCGGGAATATGGTCCCTTACCAGGAGAAACTCCACGGAATACTTGACCACCTTCTCTCCTCTGAGAAGGTGCGCAGCGCCGTCTCCACACCACTCGTCAGCGGAGGCTCAGGGAAACGCGTCGCCATCGTGGCCTTTTCTTCCAACAGCTCTCTCTGCGGCGGATTCAACTCCACCGCCGTGCGTTCTCTTATGAATGAACTCGACGCCCTCAGGAAGGAGGGCGTCAGCCAGGATATGGTGGACCTCTATGCGGTCGGCCGCAAGATAGCGGAAGCTGCCCGCAAGATCGGCCTCACCCCGAAGGCGGACCTCTCGGCAATGGTCGACAAGCCTACTTACGAGGCAGCCGCCTCACTTGGCAGGACACTCTCCGACAGCTTCTGCAACGGAGATGCCGGCAGGGTCATCCTCCTCTACAACCACTACAAATCCAACTCCTCCCAGCCGCCGGTGCGCGACACCTATCTGCCGCTCGCACTCCCGAAGGGAGAATCATCGGAAGCTGACGATGACATCATTGTCGAACCCGACAGGGTTTCAGTGGTGGAAACCCTGCTTCCTAAAGTACTTATGCTCAAGGTCTACACTGTCCTGATGGACACTTACGCCGCAGAGCACGCCGCACGCACCGTCGCAATGCAGCTTGCAAGCGACAATGCCGACGAGCTTCTCGAGGAACTCACCCTCGAATACAACAAGCGCCGCCAGCAGGCGATCACGAGCGAACTGCTTGACATCGTAGGCGGCACTATGGCCTAGCCATAATAATTAAATACTTCATACAATGAAAAAGGCCTTATTATTCATTGCCGGCTGCATGCTCTTTGCAGCCTGCTCGAACAACTATGTCCTCGACGGTACAATCAGTTCTTCGAAGATTCTTGAGAGCAATCCGTCAACTGCAGTGCTTTTGGATCCGGAAGCCAATTCTGCTGTTGACTCCTGCGCAATCGTTGACGGCAAATTCCACTTCGAGGGACCGTCATCAACTGAAATTATGTACAGTGTGGCAATTGCCGGGCCTGACGGAAGCGCAAGGCCTTTGAGCATCGCCAAGTTCGTTCCTGAGAAAGGCAATATCACAATGGACCTGGGCGATGAGGAGTGCACAGTCACAGGCAGTGCCATCAATAACGCCCTTGACAGTTTCCTCAAGGAGACCTCTGCCCTCATCGCCGCCCTCAGAGCAACAGATGATGAGAACGAGGCAGATGAGCTCTACAAGAAGTACGATGACCTCAACCTGAAACTGTTCGAAGACAACAAGGACAACATCCTCGGCCTTCAGGGTCTGAAGAGCATCATCTACGACCTCTCAAGCGAAGATATCGAAGAAAAGCTCCAGGGAGCCCCTGAGTTCATCACCTCTAACAGGACAGTCGCAAAGGTCAGGGAAGCCAAGCTCAAGGAAGCCGCAACCGGTGAAGGCAAGATGTTCGTTGATTTTGAAGGCAAGACCCCTGCCGGCGAGCCTGCAAAGCTCTCCGACTTCGTAGGCAAGGGCTGGTACACCCTCGTCGACTTCTGGGCACCGTGGTGCGGCCCGTGCAAGGCTGAGATACCTAACGTAAAGGCTCTCAACGACAAGTACGCCGGAGAGAAATTCAAGGTTCTCGGCGTTGCAGTCTGGGATTACGAAGGATACTCAAAGGAGGAAGTGATGGCACAGCTCGGAATGACCTGGGACGAGATATTTATGGGTGAGGACAATTCAGCCACCGATGCATACGGCATCGTAGGAATCCCTCACATCATCCTCTTCGGTCCGGACGGCACTGTCGTCAAGAGAAACCTCCGCGGCGAAGAGCTGACATCCACAGTAGCGGCACTTTTTGAATAAACGGTATGAACACCCACAGAAGATTCAAAGAGACCGCCATCATTCTCGCCGGTGCTATGATTCTGACAATGTGCACACCTGAGCCAGACTACGGAGCGCTCTTCAGGGAGGATGTGAAGAACCTCTCAAGCGAGGAGTTCTGCGGCCGCAGCGTCTACGGCAACGGCGACATCAAGGCTGCCAGCTATATCATCGACCGCCTCTGCGGAATCGACGGAATCGTGCCGCTCGGCACCCACGGCATAGACCAGGAGGCAGTGGCAGTATTCCCTCCATACAAGAGTGCAGTTTCACCTGCCGGCAAAGGCCGCTGGGCCGAAACAGACGGTGCGGACAAATACCTTCCTTTCCTTCAGCATTTCCAGTTCCCTATGAATGTGATGCGCGGCGACATGGCCGTATCCGTCGACGGCAAGGAGCTGCGCCCGACCTATGATTTTACAGCAAAGGAGTTCTCCCCATCCTGCCACGGCGAGTTCAAGCTGGCCTATATGCCAGACTCTCTCGTCACTGAGGAGCAGTTCGTCAAATGGCTTGATGAAGGCGGATTCGAGGAGAGTTTCGTTGTGGTGAACTGGCCGGCATACAAGGAACTGCCTGCCCACCCTTTCGAACGCTATATCCCTTACCTGGGCAAGCTTCAGCACGTTGCCGGCATCATCCTCAAGGACAAGGAGATCTTCCCTTATTTCAAGGCAAGAAGCTACTACACCACCAATATGCCTGTGCTGATGGTCACCGAGGAGTTCCCTGAGGAAGCCTCCACCATCAAGGTTGACATCGATGCTGAGATGCTCGCCACCCGCGACGCGCACAATGTGATCGCCTGGCTGCCGGGCACTGACGGAGGTGACGGATACTGCACCTTCATCGCCCACTATGACCATCTCGGTCTGATGGGCCGCGACAACCTCTACCCGGGTGCTAATGACAACGCCTCGGGCGCCGCTATGCTGCTCGACCTGGCCCGCTGGTTCAGCAGCCACAGGCCGAAAACCAGCATCCAGTTCATTTTTCTGGATGCCGAGGAGACCAACCTGCTCGGAGCATATTACTACTGCGGCAATCCGCGCCTTGACCTCGCCAAGTGCAAGTATCTGATCAATGTGGATATGGTGGCTGACGACAGCGACCACCTCGCAACTGAGATAACTCCTTCAGGCGAAGCCGGCCTCGAGCGGTTCCGTGAGATCAACGCCTCGGGCGACTTCCCGCCGTTCGACCTCGCTCTCCAGGAGAACACGGACAACAGCGACCACTACGCATTCGGCGAATACGGGGTGCCTGCCATCTATTTCTCCACGGAAGGAAGCATACTCCAGCACTATCACTCCCCGCGAGACAGCTACGATAACACACGCTACGATAACTTTGACAGACTCTTCAACCTGCTGACCAAATTCGTAGAATAATCACCCGCTGGAAGATGTCCGGGAAAAAGGTCAACATAAGATACTGCATCCTGCTGCCTGTCGTCCTTGCAGTGACGGCGCTGCTGTGGTTTGTCCCGGCCGGCTGGCTCGGCTTGCCCGGCCTGACGCCCGTCCAGCAGCGGATGATTGCGATATTCGTCTTCGCCGCGCTGATGTGGATGATGGAGATCATCCCGAACTGGGCCACTTCGGTCCTCGTGATAGTGGTGATGCTGCTTACCGTCTCGGACAACGGCTTCAGTTTCCTGTGCAGGCCTGAAGCCGGAAAGCTGGTCGAGTTCCGGAGCATAATGGCCGCTTTCGCAGACCCGGTCATAATGCTCTTCCTCGGAGGGTTCGTGATGGCTGCCGTCGCATCGAAGTTCGGTATGGACGCCATCATCGCGAAGGCTCTGCTGGGACTTTTCGGCAAGAGGCCGAAAATGGTGCTGCTCGGATTCCTCATCACCATCTCGATGTTCTCGATGTTTATGAGCGACACCGCCACTGCGGCTATGATGTTCGCATTCCTGGCGCCTGTGCTCAAATCGCTTCCTGACGACGAGAAGGGGAAGGTTGGCCTGACGCTTGCCATCCCTGTGGCGTCCAACCTCGGCGGTATGGGCACCCCGATCGGCACCCCGCCGAACGCAATCGCCATCGGTGCTCTCGAGAACGCGGGCTACAGGATCGGCTTCCTCGACTGGATGCTGAGAATGGTCCCGCTAGTGCTGGTGATGATCCTCTTCGCCTGGTTCCTGCTCTCAAGGCTCTTCCCTTTCAAGAGCAGCAGCATAGAGATAAAGATAGAGACCGACGGCCACAGGAAGACCTGGAAGGACTATGTGGCCTGGATCACATTCTTCGGCACTATCCTCCTCTGGATGACCGAGGGGCTCACCGGCCTGAACTCCAACATTGTGGCGCTTATACCTGTGGCGGTCTTCACCTGCACCGGCCTCTTCGGCAAGGATGACATCGGCAAGATCAACTGGAGCATCCTCTGGCTGGTCGCCGGCGGATTCGCGCTCGGCACCGGGCTGAGCAAGACAGGACTGGCGGCGGCGCTGATAGGCGCCATTCCGTTCAGTTCGATGAATGTGGTGGCAGTCATCATCATAGCAGGCTGCATCTGCTTCTTCCTCTCGACCTTCATCAGCAACAGCGCAACAGCCTCGCTGCTGGTGCCTATCCTGGTGGTCGTCGGAACTGCGATGGCCGACCAGGCCTCAGCCAACAACGCACAGTTCCTCAGTCTCGGCGGAATGCAGGCTATGGTTCCGTTCATCGCGGTCTGCGCCTCACTGGCGATGGTCCTCCCTATCTCCACCCCTTCCAACGCAATAGCCTCCTCCACCGGCCTTGTCAAGACAGGCCAGATGGCAAGGGTGGGGCTTACAATCGGTTCTGTGGGCTTTATCCTCGGATACCTGCTGCTCACCAGAATCCTCCCGTTTTCAATGACAATATAATTCAACAGATATGAGCACCTTAGGCAACATTCTCTGGTTCATCCTCGGCGGTTTCATCGTTGCAGGCCTCTATTTCATCTGCGGACTGATACTTTGCATCACTATCATCGGCATACCGGTGGGAGTGCAGCTGCTGAAGATCGGCGCACTGGCCTGCTGCCCGTTCGGCAGGACTGTGACCACCAAGGACAGCCCGGGCTGTCTTTCAACCGTCTGCACGATAATCTGGATCATCGGCGGCTGGTGGGAGATCGCCATCCTCCACCTCATCCTCGCAGGAATCTTCGCTATCACCATCATCGGCATCCCGTTCGCCAAGGCGCACTGGCGTCTCATGAAGATGAGCTTTATGCCTATGGTCCTCTCAACGAAATGATAAAACAGAATCCCATACTATGAAAAAAATCGCTCTCATCTTCACAGCAGCTCTGCTCGTATGCAGCTGCGGCCAGAAAGCAAATGATGCCGACAAGGCTCTCATAGCAAGCCTCGACTCCCTCTTCACTGCAGAATATGCAGCAGACGGCCCCGGTGCGGCTGTCATCGTTCTCCGCGGCAATGACGTGATCTTCGACAAGGGCTACGGCATCGCAGACCTCGGCACCGGCGCAAAGATCGACGGGAACACCTTCTTCAACATCGCTTCAATGTCGAAGCAGTTCACCGCTGTCGCAATAATGCAGCTGGCAGAGCAGGGACTTCTCAGCGTGACTGACCCTGTCACGAAGTACTGTCCTGAATTCACCGGCCCTATCTGGGAAGGCATAGAGATCCGCCATCTGCTGGCCCACTCATCAGGCATCCCTGACGCACGAGGCAACTACACCCGCGAGGAGAAGGTTCAGGCCACTGATGAACTGGCTCTCGCCTATATGGACACACTGAGCTTCGTCAACTTCGCTCCTGGCGAGGCATACGAGTATATGAACCCTACCTTCGTCCTGCTCGGCGAGATTGTATCCCGCGTAAGCGGACAGGAGTTCGGCGAATATATGCACGACCACGTGTTCGTCCCTGCAGGAATGGAGCAGACCCTCTATTATGTCCCCGGCCAGGAGGAGAACATCCCTAACATGGCCCACGGCTATGACCTCAACGCTGAGACAGGCGAATGGACAGAGGATGACTTCGGAGAGTCTACATTCTTCGCAACCCGCCCTGACGGAGGCATCTACACCTCAACCCACGAGTTCGTCAAATGGGAGCTCGCACTCCGCGAGGGCAAAGTCATCAGCGCCGAATCTCTCCGCGAAGCGATGACTCCGAAGACCGCCATCGACGAGAACGAGTCCTACTGCTACGGCTGGATCAACCAGACCAGCAAGATCGCTGGCAAGGTTGTAATCTACCACAACGGCGGCAACGGCGGCTTCCGCAGCACAGGCCTCCGCTACCCGGAAGACCAGATTCTCGTGGCAGTCTTCTGCAACAGAGATGACTTCGAGTGGTTCGTCTTCAAGGACAAAGTCGAGGAGATGCTCTTCTAGGATTACCTCTTAGGCCGACTAAAAAGGGTCGGCCTTTCCCTTTTTAGAGCGGAGCTCCGCAGCGGCAGCAGCCTGCCTCGCAGAGGACTCCGCTCACTTTGTTCGCTCCGGCCTTCCCACCGTTTCCTGCGTCCCGCTACCGCGGAACTTGTCTCCGGCGGGCCCCTCCCTCTTTACGGGTCCGAGGGCGGACACGCCTCTGCGAGGCAGCTGCTGACCGCTTTGCTGCGCTCCGTGCCGTCAACTGCGATATACTTTCTCGAGTACGCGCAAGGGCCACGAGTCCGAACTCTACATTGCCTTTCACATTGGTCTTGAGGTGACCTTGATTGTTCGCTGGCAGTGGACTCATACACGAGATCCAATGTCCAATTTGTAATATAGATAGTAATAAAAAAGCCACCGTTGAAGGACGATGGCAACCTAGTGTTTTCACAACGGAATAATCCTTATTGTGATTTGCTTTCAAGTTTTACAAAGATATAACCTTTCTTTCTACTATGCAATAGGTCATTTAGCATATTTTTTATTAATTTTGAGAAACATACCTATATTAACCTTATGCAAAAGATTTTAGGCTTAGATCTGGGCACCAATAGTATTGGTTGGGCAGTTGTGGATTCATCAACAGATGAAAACGGGAAAAAGCAGTTGACTGGCTTCTCTTGCTCGGGAAGCAGGATAATTCCAATGGATGCAGCACAATTGGGTGACTTTGATAAAGGAAACACAGTATCCGCCACAAAAGACAGGACTTTCTACCGCGGTACTCGCAGACTTAGGGAAAGGCACTTGCTTCGCAGGGAAAGGTTGCATAGGGTCCTTGACCTGATGAACTTCCTTCCTCCACATTATTCAGAATGCCTTACAAGGTATGGAAAGTTTGTGAATGACATCGAAGTCAAACTGGCTTGGGCAAAAGGGCAGGATGGACGATACGAATTTTTATTCAAAGACTCGTACAATGAAATGCTAGAAGATTTCAGGAAATCTCACCCAGACCTGCTTGAAGAAGGCAAAAGGATTCCGTATGACTGGACTATCTATTATCTGCGCAAAAAAGGACTGTCTCAGTTACTGAGCAATTATGAACTCGCTTGGCTGCTTCTGAACTTTAATCAGAAAAGAGGTTACTACCAGTTACGAGGAGAGGAAGAGGAAGAAAAGAAAGACGAAAAGGTCGAATACCTTGCACTTAAAGTCATCAGAGTAGAAGCCACTGATGATAAGAAAGGAGATGATGTTTGGTATAATGTCTTCCTCGAAAATGGTATGGTTTACCGACGCACCAGCAAAGTGTTTCTTGATTGGGAAGGTAAAACTAAAGAATTTATCATTACTACTAAACTCAATCCGGACGGGACTCCGAAAGTTGGCAAGGATGGTGATGTAAAGCGTAGTTTCAGGTCCCCTCAGGAAGATGACTGGACTTTACAGAAAAAGAGGACCGAGATAGACATTGACAGGAGCAGCAAGACAGTTGGAGCATTTATTTATGATGCACTCTTGAGCAATCCTGACCAGAAAATCAAAGGGAAACTTGTCAGGGTTATCGAACGCAAATATTACAAAGATGAGTTGCGTCAGATTTTATCTAAACAGATTGAACTTAACCCTGCCTTGAGAGACAATCAGCTATACCAACAGTGTATTGAGGAATTATATCAAAGCAATGTTTCTTACAGGAGGAGCATCGAAGGGAAAGGATTCTCGTACTTGTTTGTCGATGATATCATCTTTTATCAAAGACCTCTGAAGAGCAAAAAGTCTTTGATAGACACATGCCCTTATGAAGAGCATACCGGAATTGATCCTACAACTGGTGATGTCAGGTCATATGCTCTGAGATGCATTCCTAAGTCCAGCCCGCTGTTTCAGGAGTTCAGGTTATGGCAATTCATTCATAACCTTAGATTCTTTGAAAAGGATAACGATAAGGATGTAACATCCGCATTCCTCAAGAGTGAAGATGAAATAGCAAGTTTGTTTGAATGGTTAAATGACAGGACATCAATATCACAAAAAACAATTCTGACTTTCCCAGGATTCAACCTAAGAAAGAATGAGCAATCACTATATCGATGGAACTATGTGGAGGATAAAGAGTATCCTTGTAATGAGACTCGCGGATCAATGCTGGTCTTGTTGAAGAAAACTGGCATAGACTCCGGATTCCTCACCAAAGAGGTAGAAGAACAGCTTTGGCACATTTTGTATTCCGTTGAGGACAAAGGCGAACTGGCAAGGGCTCTCACATCGTTCGCCTTACGATATGACCTCAATAAGTCATTTGTTGAGACATTTAATAAATCTAAGCCGTACGACAAAGATTATGGATCTTACTCTGCGAAAGCCATTAAGAAGCTATTACCACTGATGCGTACTGGCAGATACTGGACACCCGAATCAATTGATAGCAATACTTTGACAAGGATCAACCACCTTATTGATGGAGAATTGGATGATGCCATAAAGGACCGTGTCAGAGAAAGAACCATATCACTCACAGAATTATCATCTTTCAGGGGGCTGCCGTTGTGGCTCGCATGTTATATTGTTTACAACAGACATTCGGAAGCAAAGGAAACGTCAAAATGGAAGACACCTGCAGACATCGACGTATTTCTCAAGAATTTCAAGCAGCATTCTCTCAGAAACCCTATAGTGGAGCAGGTGATTACGGAGACTCTTCGGGTTGTGCGTGATATCTGGATACAGGAGGGAAGGATTGATGAAATACACATTGAACTTGGACGCGAAATGAAGAATCCTGCTGACAAACGCAGGCAGATGACTCAGCAAATTCAGCAAAACGAAGAAACAAACCTGAGAATCCGGGCATTGTTGACAGAATTCATGAATCCGGATATGAATATTGACAATGTCAGACCATTCTCTAACAGCCAGCTGGAACTGCTGAAAATATATGAAGAGGGAGTTATGGGAATGTATTCAAAACTCCCTGAGGACATCGCCAAGATACAGCAGAAATTCAAGGAGACTGATCAGCTTAAACGTCCTGCACATTCTGATATTATCAGATACAAAACCTGGCTTGAGCAAGGTTATCGTTCTCCATATACTAATCAGGCAATTCCGCTGTCAAAGTTGTTTACACCTGAATATGAGATTGAGCATATCATTCCTCAATCAAGATATTTTGATGATTCCCTGAGCAATAAAGTTATTTGCGAGGCTGCCGTTAACCAACTTAAAGACAGAATGTTTGGGCGCGAATTCATCAAACATCACCACGGAGAGAAAGTACAAGTTGGAACCAGAACTGTCACTATTCTGTCTGAATCAGAATACGAGCAGTTCGTTAAGGACCATTTCGCCCATAATCCTGCAAAGAGACGTAAGCTTTTGATGGAAGATATCCCTGAAGACTTCATTCAGAGACAACTTAACGATAGCAGATATATTAGCAAAGTGGTAAAATCGCTTCTCTCCAACATTGTTCGTGAAGATGGTGAAGAAGAGTCTATTTCAAAGAATGTTATTGTTTGCACTGGTAGCATAACAGATCGTTTGAAGAAAGATTGGGGCATCGTTGATGTCTGGAACTCCATAATCCTTCCACGCTTTGAAAGACTGAATGAGATGACAAAAAGCAAGTGTTTCACCACAACCGGCAACGGTCATATAATCCCAGAAGTACCATTTGCCTTGAAGAAAGGGTTCAGCAAAAAGCGTATTGACCATAGGCATCATGCGATGGATGCGATGGTGATTGCCTGTGCTAACAATAATATCGTCAACTATCTCAATAACAGTTCTGCATCAGCTAAAGCGGCAACCTCAAGATACGATTTGCAAAGATTGCTGTGTACCAAAACCTATGTAGGAAATTCAAGCAATTATCAGTGGATAATCAACAAGCCGTGGGAATCTTTCACCCAGGACCTCAAGGCTCAGTTGCAGGAAATAGTCGTAAGCTTTAAGCAGAACATACGTGTAATAAACAAAACTTCTAACAAGTACCAGCACTTCGGGCCTGATGGGAAGAAGGCAATGACTTCTCAAACAAAAGGCGACAGTTGGGCAATCCGAAAGGCTATGCACAAAGACACTGTTTTCGGAGATGTCAATCTGCGTCTGGTAAAAACCGTCTCGCTAAAAGAAGCCATATCTAACCCTGATGTCATAGTCAATCGAGATTTCCGTGATAAACTCAAAGAACTGATTTCAAACGGTTATAGCGACAAGAAGATAAAGCAATACCTTGTGGAAGAAGCAGATACTTGGCAGGATATAAACATCAAAAAGATTGAAATTTACTATTACGCCCACGATACTCAGAACGAACGCTACTATGCAACCCGGAAAGCAATAGACACCTCATTCACTGCCGAGCGCATCAAAGGCTCTGTCACAGATACTGGCATCCAGAAGATTATGCACAGACATCTGGAAGAGAAAGGCGGCAAGCCAGAGATCGCATTCTCTCCGGACGGTATTGATGAGATGAATGCTAACATCACCATTCTCAACAACGGAAAACCTCACAAACCCATTTTCAAAATTAGAGCCTATGAGAAGGCAAATAAATTTGCAGTCGGTCAGAAAGGCAACAAATCAACAAAATTCGTAGAGGCCGCTAAAGGCACAAACCTATTTTTCGCTATCTACGAAAGCGAAGTCCTTGATAAAGAAAGTGGAGAATTTGTAATCAAACGCTCATATGATTCAATCCCTTTGAATATAGCCATTGAGCGGCTCAAGAATGGACTATCCCCCGTACCGCCTAATGAAGAAGGCGCCAGCCCTAAGTTTGTTCTTTCGCCAAATGACCTAGTATATGTTCCGACGAAGGAAGAATTACGAAATGGACAAATTGTTTGTTACAAAGATCGTATTTATAAGTTTGTAAGTGGAACACGAAACCAAGGATACTTCATTCTATCGTCTGTGGCTTCACTAGTGTTTGACAAAATAGAGTATTCTCCTCTTAACAAAATGGAACGAGCCATTACTGGTGAGATGATAAAAGAGACTTGCCTACCAATCATACTTGACCGTCTCGGCAACATTATCAAAATCGGATAGCAGTGATTAAAAAGACTCTTTGTTTCAGCAACCCTGCGTACCTTTTTATGCGCAACAAACAACTTGTGATAAGGATTCCACAAGTTGAGAAAAGCGATATGCCAGATGGAATGAAGCATGAGTTTGAAACCACACGGCCCATTGAAGACATAGGTGTTGTTGTTATAGACAACAAACAGATTTCCTTAACATCATCCCTAATTACTGCCTTACTCGATAATAATTGTGCAGTCATCTCCTGCGACGAAAAGAGTATGCCTGTAGGGTTGCTACTGCCTCTTGAAGGAAATACTATCCAGTCAGAGCGGTTCAAAGATCAGATTGAAGCATCGCTGCCCTTGAAAAAACAGATGTGGCAGCAAACCGTTCAGGCTAAAGTGGCAAATCAAGCGACTGTGTTGGAATCCTGTAGCGGCAACAAATTCCCATGTATGTTCACGTGGGCGAAGGATGTTGCAAGTGGTGACCTGATGAATGTTGAAGCCAGAGCCGCTGCTTTTTACTGGAAGAACCTGTTTAAGAATGTCCCAGGCCAGGAATCATTTACAAGGAACCGCGAAGGAGACTCTCCCAATCAACTACTCAATTATGGATATGCTATCCTACGAGCAGTGATTGCCAGGTCTCTCGTTGGGAGCGGACTGCTTCCTACACTTGGCATCCATCATCGGAACAGATACAACGCATACTGCCTTGCCGACGACATAATGGAACCTTATCGTCCTTATGTTGACGAATTAGTACATCAGATTATCTTTAAACACGGCGTTCCTGAAACTGGTATCCCAATAGATATTAAGCGGGAATTGCTCACTATCCCAACATTAGACGTCGTCATCAATGATAAGCGCAGTCCATTGATGGTTGCGGCCGGCTATACAACCGCATCAGTAGCAAGGTGCTTCTCGGGAGAATCCCGAAAGATAGAATATCCTAAACGATAACCCATATGATTGAACGTTTCAGTGACTATCGAGTTATGTGGATTCTTGTATTCTTCGACTTGCCTACTGAAACGAAAAGAGATAAAAAATCGTATGTGAAGTTCCGTAAATACCTTGTAGATGACGGCTTTACAATGTTTCAATTTTCAATGTATGTCCGTCATTGTGCTAGTCAGGAGAATGCAGACGTGCATTTGAAAAGAGTTAGAAGGAATCTGCCTGATTTTGGAAAGGTTGGGATGATGTGCATTACAGACAAGCAGTTCAGCAATATCGAACTATTCTATTGCAAGAAACCGGAAGAAAAACTAACGCAGGGAGTTCAACTAGAACTTTTCTAAAAAAACAGAATTGGTAAAATGAGCATCATCTGCTGACCTTACCAATTCTTCTTTCTTGAATTTTCATTCCTATCTGTACTTACAACTCATTATAGAACAGAGGGATACCCAGATTCTACTGTGTTGTGCCCTACAAAGGTAGGAGTTTGAAAGCAAATCACAACGTTCTGCCCGAACTGCAAGGGTAAGAACATACTGTGTTGTGCCCTACAAAGGTAGGAGTTTGAAAGCAAATCACAACGTA